>CAYZSG010000122.1:0-15227 GCA_964481045.1 uncultured Candidatus Odyssella sp.
ATCACGCTCGGCGGCAGTGCCGAGAGCGATGCCTCGCTCGGCGCGATCCTCGGACCGGCGGTTTCGTCGGCCGAAATCGTCGATGCGGTCGAGACGATCGTCGGCACCTACCTCGCCGAGCGCCGGCCGGGCGAGCGCTTCCTCGAAACCTACCGCCGCGTCGGCGCGGCGCCGTTCAAGGAGCGCGTCTATGCCGCTGCTTAGGAACGGCGCCATCGTCGACGATCGCTGGCGGCGCCTGGCCGACGACGACCCGGCGCCGGACGGCGACGCGGTCATCGTCACGCTCGCGCGCTGGCGGGCCGACCGCGCGCTCGCCGGCCGCAACGGCCCGCTCGGGCTCGCGCTCCGCAACAGCGAGCCGGTGCGGCCGCTGGCGGATCAGCTGCACCGCTTCGAGCTGATCGCGCTCGAATTCCCGAAATTCACCGATGGCCGGGCCTACAGCCAGGCCCGCCTGCTGCGCGAGCGGTTCGGCTTCGCGGGCGAATTGCGCGCGACCGGCCAGGTGCTGCCCGATCAGCTCCTGCTGATGCGGCGCTGCGGCTTCGATGCGTTCGAGATCGCGAAGAACGCGCCGCTCGAAACCTGGAAGCGGGCGCTCGAATCGTTCTCCGTCTTCTATCAGCCGGCCGCGGACGGGCGCGAACCCGTCACCTCGCTGCGCCGCGTGCTCGGGACCCGCGCATGATCCCGACAAGCCTTCTCCGTCATCGTCATCCCGACCTGAGCAGGGCGCACTCTGCGCCGTGCGGAGTGGAGGGATCGCGTCGCGCGGAAACACAGCTCCAACGCGCATCGCGATCCCTCCACTTCGCGAGCCGCAAGCGGCTCGCTCCGGTCGCGATGACGCATCAAGACAAGGGCTCATGGACATGAGCAATTTCGCCCACGCCGCCGAAGCGCTCGTCGCTGGCGATCCGGAACTGGCCGCGCTCGAAGCGCTCGCCGAGACCAGCGACACGCGCGCCTTTCTCGAAAGCGTGCTGCAGGTGCGGCACTTCGCCGGCCGCACCGCGCTCGTCACCTCGTTCGGCACCGAATCGGCGGTGCTGCTGCATCTCGTGGCCGGCATCGATCCGCGAACGCCGGTGATCTTCCTCGAAACCGGCAAGCTGTTCCCGGAAACGCTGGCCTACCGCGATCTCCTGACCGAGCGCCTCGGCCTGGAAGACGTGCGCAGCGTGGCGCCTGATGCGGCCGCGCTGCTGGCCGCCGATCCGGCCGGCGATCTCTGGCGGCGCAACCCCGATCTCTGCTGCCGCCTGCGCAAGGTCGAGCCGCTCGAGCGCGCGTTGCACGGCTTCGCCGCCTGGATCAACGGCCGCAAGCGCTTCCAGTCCGGGCAGCGCAGCCGCCTGCCGCTGGTCGAGCGCGCGGCCGGCCGCATCAAGCTCAATCCGCTCGCGAATTGGGCAGAGGCCGAGATCGCGCGCTATTTCACCGCGCACCGCCTGCCGCGCCATCCGCTCGAGGCGCAGGGCTACCGCTCGGTCGGCTGCGCGCCCTGCACGACGCCCGCCGCGGCCGGCGAAAACGCGCGCGCCGGCCGCTGGCGCGGTAGCGAAAAGACCGAATGCGGGATACATTTTTCCGCAACACGATCGTGACATGACACCGGCATGAACGACCTCGACTGGCTCGAATCGGAAAGCATCTACATCCTGCGCGAAGCGAAGAGCCGCATCCCGCGGCTGGCCATGCTGTGGTCGCTCGGCAAGGATTCGAACGTCATGGTCTGGCTCGCCCAGAAGGCGTTCCTGGGCAAGGTGCCGTTCCCGGTCATGCACCTCGACACCGGGCTCGAATTCCCCGAGACCTACGCGTTCCGCGAGCGCTACGCGAAGGAGTGGGGCCTCGAGCTGATTGCCGACGAATGCCCGCCGATCGAGGCGACCGACCCCACGCTGGCGCCGAATTCGCGCGTGGCCGCGCGGAAGACGCTCGGTCTCGCCGAGGCCATCAAGCGCTATGGCTTCCAGGGCATCATCGCCGGCATCCGCCGCGACGAGCAGGCGACGCGCGCGAAAGAGCGCGTGTTCAGCCCGCGCCGCGCCGACGGCGCCTGGGATTTCCGCGACCAGCCGCCGGAATTCTGGGACCTCTACTGCGCCGAGCCGCCGGCCGACGGCCATGTGCGCGTCCATCCGCTGCTGCATTGGACCGAGATCGACATCTGGCGCTACATCCGCCGCGAGGGCATTCCCGTGGTGCCGCTCTATTTCGCGCGCGAGGGCAAGCGCTTCCGCTCGCTCGGCGAGATCGGCATCACGCACCCGATCGCCAGCGACGCGGCCGACATCGACGCGATCGTGGCCGAGCTGACGCGCGTGAAGACGTCCGAGCGCGCCGGCCGCGCGATGGACCACGATTCCGAGGACGCCTTCGAGCGCCTCCGCGTCGCGGGGTACATGTAGAATGCCGGCCGCCGGCGACTCGGCGCAGCGCGCGCTGCCGATCGTGGTCGTCGGCCACGTCGATCACGGGAAATCCACGCTCGTCGGCCGCTTGCTGCACGACACCGATTCGCTGCCCGAGGGCAAGGTCGAGCAGCTCCGCGCCGTCTCCGAGAAGCGCGGCGGCCCGTTCGAATGGTCGTACCTGCTCGATGCGCTGCAATTGGAGCGCGATCAGGGCATCACTGTCGACACGACCCAGATCTGGTTCGCGACCAAGTCGCGCCGCTACGTCATCATCGACGCGCCGGGCCACAAGGAATTCCTGCGCAACATGGTGACGGGCGCCTCGCGCGCCGAGGCCGCGCTGCTCGTCATCGACGCGAAGCAGGGCCTTTCCGAACAGAGCCGCCGCCACGCCTATCTCGTGCGCCTGATCGGGATCGCGCAGGTGGCCGTGGCGGTCAACAAGATGGACCTCGTGGGCTACGACGAGGCGCGCTTCCAGGCGATCGCCGGCGAGATTCGCGCCTATCTGGCGGGGCTCGATCTTTCGCCCACGGCCATCATCCCGGTCTCGGCGCGCCACGGCGACAACGTCGCGGGCGCAAGCGCCGCCGGCGGAAGTGCCACGATGGCGTGGTATCGCGGGCCGAGCGTGGTCGAGGCGCTCGACGGCTTCGCGCCGCGCGCGCAGCCGGTCGAGCGGCCGCTGCGCCTCCCGGTGCAAGACGTCTATCGCCAGGGCAACAAGCGCGCGCTGGTGGGCCGCGTCGAGAGCGGAAGGCTCGCGGTCGGCGATCTCGTGCGCGTCAATCCCACCGGGCGCGTCGTGCGCGTCGCCGGCATGACCGGCCGCGATCAAAGGGAAGCGCGGGCCGGCGAAAGCGTCGCCATAACGCTCGCGGAAGAGGTGTATGCGGAGCGCGGGCACGTGCTCTCGCACGCGGAGTCCGCGCCGCTCGTGGCCACGACGATCGCGGCGCGCGTGTTCTGGCTCGACGAGGAGCCGCTGGCGGCCGGGCGCCGCCTCCAGGTCCGCATCGGCACGCGCGAGATCGACGCGACCGTGGCAGGCATCGAGGACGCGGTGAACGTCGAGGATCTCGCCGTCGGCGCCGCCGCCGGCATCGAGCGCGGCGGAGTCGCCACCGCGGTGCTGCACGGCGTGGTGCCGTTCGCGTTCGACCGGTTCCAGGACAATCCGGCCACAGGGCGCGGCGTATTGCTCGCGAACGGCCGCGTGGCCGGCGGCTTCATCGTCGATCGTGCGGTGCAGCTCGCCGAGCAGCGCAATCTCACGGCGGTCACGCTCAGTGTTTCGCGCGCCGAGCGCGAGGCCGCGCACGGGCACAAGGGCGGCGTCGTCTGGCTCACCGGCCTCTCGGGCGCCGGCAAATCCACGATCGCCAACGCCACGCTGCGCCGCCTGTTCGATTCGGGCTGGCAGGTCCAGCTCATCGATGCCGACAACGTGCGCGGCGGGCTCAATAACGATCTCGGCTTCGACCGCGCCGGCCGCACGGAAAACATCCGCCGCGTCGCGCACGTGGCGAAGTTGCTCGCCGAGGCGGGCACGGTGGCGCTCGTCGCGCTGATCTCACCGATGCGCGGCCAGCGCGAGATGGCGCGCGCGATCGCCGGCGAGGATTTCCACGAGATCTTCGTCAGCGCCGACGTCGAAACCTGCCGTGCGCGCGATCCCAAGGGGCTCTATCGCCTCGCCGGCGCGCACAAGATCGGCGGATTCACCGGCGTGGACGCGCCCTACGAGCCGCCGACGGCGCCCGATCTCGTGCTCGACACGAAGGCGCTCGACATCGAGCGCTCGGTCGCCGGTCTCACCGCCTATATCCGCCGCACCCTCGCGCCGCCGGAGGCGCAGCGTGCGGCGGCTGCGCTGCCGGCGGCGGAGTAGGGCGCGGCGTCCTGCCGTCGACCCCGCTTTCGGCGACGGCGGCTATCAACGGAAATCTTTGCGTTTGAATTTATACCTTTTTTGTTCTAAATTCGCGGCGCTTTCAAAACGGGGTCGGCGGCCGGTACGCTTTGCCGTATGCGGCCCGCGCTCTTTGGAAATGTGAATCCGTTCGTCCGAACGCGGCCTGCGGGGCCGCGTGCCTCGGGGCGCTCGGTCTCCGCACCGAAGACCACAAATGACCACGTATGACCACAAGAGCAGCCCCCCCTTCGACCACGCCCGATGTCGGTGAATGTAGGTTCAGGTAGGCGAATGCAGGTTGTTCAGGGGAGGGGTCAGCCGCCGTCGATGGCCTGGCGGATTTTCGCGGCCAGCTCCGCGCGGCGGTAGGGCTTCACGAGCAGGGCGCCGAAATCGCCGGTCGGCTGGTCGCCGTTCCCGGTCCTCGGGAAGCCCGAGGTGAGCAGCACCTTCAGATCCGGGCGCAGCGCGCGGGCCGCGCGCGCCAGCTCGTAGCCGGTCATGCCGCCCGGCATGACGACGTCGGTGAAGAGCAGATCGACCGTTTCGCCGCGTTTCAGGATGTCGAGCCCCGCCTCGCCGTTCGCGGCCTCGATCACGGCATAGCCGAGCTCGCCGAGCTGGGCCGCGACGACGCGGCGCACGTCGGGGTTGTCCTCGACCGCGAGGATGCGCTCGCCCGTCCGCGCACGCGGCATGATTTCGGACACGGGCTCCGCCGCGGCCGGCGCCGCGCCCGCGGCGGCGCGTGGCAGGTAGAGCCGCACTGAGGTGCCGTGCCCCACCTCGCTGTAGATCTGCACGTGGCCCTGCGACTGGCGCACGAAGCCATACACCATGCTGAGCCCGAGGCCGGTGCCCTTGCCAGCGGGTTTCGTCGTGAAGAAAGGCTCGAACACGCGCGAGACGATTTCGGGCGGCATGCCGTGGCCGGTGTCGGAAACGGCGAGCATCACGTAATCGCCTGGCGCCGCGTCGAAGTTTTTGGCGACGTAGCTTTCGTCGATGCGCTTGTTCGCCGTCTCGATCATGAGGCGGCCGCCCTTCGGCATCGCGTCGCGTGCGTTGATCGCGAGGTTCACGAGCGCCGTTTCGACCTGGCTCGGATCGGCCGTGGCGGGCCAGAGATCGGACGCCAGCGCCGTCGTCACTTCAATCTCCTCGCCGAGCGTGCGGCGCAGCAGGTCCATCGTCGCGGTCACGCGCTCGTTGATGTCGATGATCTTCGCATCGAGCGGCTGGCGGCGGGCGAAGGCGAGAAGTTGCTTGGTCAGCGTCGCGCCGCGCATCGCGGCCTTGAGCGCGCGCGCCGCGTGATCGGCCGCGGCCGGGTTCGCGCCGACGCTCTCCTGCAGCAGGTCGAGATTGCCGATGACGACCGTGAGCAGGTTATTGAAATCGTGCGCGAGGCCGCCGGTGAGCTGGCCCACCGCCTCGAGCCGCTGCGAGCGGCGCAGGCGCTCCTCTGCCGCGTTGCGCTCGGTCATGTCGCGGCCGATGAAGAAGTGCTGCTCGTCGGCGTCCGACCAGATGCCGGTCCAGGCGAGCTGCACCGGGCGCCCGTCTTTGTGCATGTAGCGCGACTCGAAGTTGCGCATCGCGCGCCCGCGCCGCGCGAGCCGCATCTCCTCGCGCGTGCGGTCGAGGTCTTCGGGATCGAGGAAATCGCGCGCGCTGCGGCCGATCATCTCGGCGGGATCGTAGCCCAGCAGCAGGCGCGTGCTCGGGCTCACCTGGATGATGTTGCCGCGGCGGTCGACGACGAGGATGAGGTCGAGCGTCGTCTCGAAGATGCGGCGGTTGATGCGGTTGGCGGCGGCCAGCCGGCGCTGCGTCTCGACGAGGGCGCGATGCGCGGCGCGCTCCTCGGTCACGTCGCGGAAGAAGATCGAATAGCCGGCTTCGTGCGGATAGCCGCGCACCTCGAACCAGGCGTCGCGCAGGCCCGAATGTGCCGTGAACGCCACCGGCTCGCCGTTGCGCTTCGATTCGGAATAGCACGCGTGGAACGGATTGTCGGGCCCGACGCCGAGCACCCCGAACACCGAACGGCCGATGACGCCGCTGGCCGGAAGGCCCCAGAGCCGCTCGGCCGCCGCGTTGACGTGCGTGAAGCGCCACTCGTTGTCGAACGAGACGAACCCGTCCGAAATGCCCGACAGGATCGCATCGACCTCGGTCAGATGCCGCATCGCCCGCGATTCGCCCTGTGCCGCCTTGTCCCCGCGCATGGCGGCGGACCATACCACGGTCCCGGCCGCCGGCCGCAATGATTGATCCAGGTCATGGGCATGCGCCTGCTGCGGGCGATGATCGCGCCCATGACGCCCGATCTCGTCCGCAGATATTCCAGTGCCGTGCCGCGCTACACCAGCTACCCCACGGCGCCGCACTTCCATGCCGGCATCGGCGCCGCGCGTGCCGGCGCATGGCTCGAGGCGCTGCCGCCAACGAGCCGGCTCTCTCTCTATTTCCACGTGCCGTTCTGCCGCAACTTGTGCTGGTTCTGCGGCTGCCACACCAAGATCACGAACCGCGCGGCGCCGGTCGCGCGCTATCTCGACACGCTGCTGGCCGAACTATCGCTCGTGGCGGAACGGCTCGGGCGCGGGCGCCCGGTGGCCCACATCCATTTGGGCGGCGGCTCGCCGAGCCTGCTGTCGCCCGACGAGTTGAAGCGCCTGGCCGAGGCACTGCACCGCGATTTCGCGATTCTGCCCGGCGCGGAATTCGCGATCGAGATCGATCCGCGCAGCATCGACGAGCCGCGCGCGAAGGCGCTGGCCGATATCGGCGTCAACCGCGCGAGCCTCGGCGTGCAGGATTTCGATCCGGCCGTGCAGCGCGCCGTGAACCGCATCCAGCCGGTCGAGACGATCGCGCGCGTCGCGGGCCTTTTGCGCGGCAACGGCATCGCGCGGCTCAACTTCGATCTCATGTATGGCCTGCCGCTGCAGACGATCGGCGGCTTCGCCGAAACCGTCGAGCGCGCGCTGGCGCTGGCGCCGGACCGGCTCGCATTGTTCGGCTACGCGCACGTGCCGTGGATGAAGAAGCATCAGGCGCTGATCGACCCCACGGCGCTGCCCGATGCGTGGCAGCGCTGGTGCCAGGCGCGCGCCGCCGAGCGCCGCCTCGCGGCCGCCGGCTATACCGCGATCGGGCTCGATCACTTCGCGCGCTCGGATGACCCGCTCGCGCGCGCAGCCGCCGACGGCACGCTGCGCCGCAACTTCCAGGGCTACACCGCCGATCCCGCCGATGCGCTGGTCGGCTTCGGCGCGTCGGCGATCGGCGCGCTGCCGCAGGGCTACGTGCAGAACGAGAGCGATCTCAAAGCCTATGCGGAGTCGATCGCGTGCGGCCGCCTCGCCACGGTACGCGGCGTCGCGTTCACGGCCGAGGATCGCCTGCGCGCCGCCGTGATCGAGACGCTGATGACGGCGCTCGCGGCGGACATCGGCGCGCTCAGCCGCGCGTACGGCTTCCCAGACGCGCATCTCGACGGCGCGTTCGCGGCCATCGACGCGCTCGCGGCCGACGGATTGGCCGCGCGGAGCGGGCGCCTCGTTTCGATTCCGCCCGAGGCGCGGCTCTTCATGCGCACCGTTGCCGCCCGCTTCGACGCCTATCTGACGCCCAGCGCGCAGCCGCGCCACGCGCAGGCGGTGTGAGCCGCCGCGCTCAGTGCGACATCAGCACCGGCGCGGTCATGTGGCGGAAGATGCTGTGCGTGGCGCCGCCCAGGATCAGCTCGCGCAGGCGCGAGCGGCCATAGGCGCCCATCACGATGAGATCGGCCGAAAGGTCGGCGGCGGCCGAGAGCAGCACGTCGCCCACCTCGATGTCCTGCGTGTGCGCGACGCGCGTCTTGGCGGTGACGCCATGCTGGCCGAGCCAGCGCTTCAGGTCGGCTTCCATGCGCGCCGATTCGCCGCGCGGATTCACGGTCAGCACGGTGAGGTCGCTCGAGGCGGAGAGGAACGGCAGCGCATCGGCCAGTGCGCGCGCCGATTCGCGCGTTCCGCTCCAGGCCGCCAGCACGCGCTTGCCGACGTCGGGGAAATTGCCCGCATAAGGCACCATGAGCACGGGCCGGCCCGCGCCCATCACGATCTCGGCCGGCGAATCGTAGTCGGTCGCGGCGTCGGTCTCCTCGGGCGCCGGCTGCGCCACCACGGTGAGATCGGCATAGCGCGCGCGAGAGAGAACCGCATCCGCGGTCATGCCCTCGACCATCGTCCAGGTCGCCTTGCCTTGCGGCAGCGCGATGTTGGCCAGCGCCTTCTTCGCCGCCTCCGCGCGTTGCTTGTAGATGTTCTGCTGCGCTTCGATGATCTGCGGCGTCAGCATCCCGTCGATCGAGGCGGGGATGAACGGCGGCACGTTGGCGAACACGCCCTCAAGGGCGGCGCCGAAGCGGCCGGCGAGCGCGGCCGAAAGTCTGAGGACGGCGGCGTCGTGCGCGCCGCCCTCGAGATGGGCGACGATGTGCTTGATCCCCGTCATTGGTCCTTACCTCGCGCTGGTTCGTGGACGGCACGGATGCTTGGCGTGTGCCGGAGGGCGCATCTTACCGGCCGGAAGCGAGCGCCGTCGACGGAAACTCAGCGACTCCAGCGCATAGCCGGCACGAAACAGCGCGGCCTCGCAGCCGGCTGCCTCGGCGTTGAGCGGGTCGCCGGTCGCCGGCAGCACGACGCGGACCCACTTGCAGCCGCGCTCGAGAGCGATCTCGTCGGCGGCTTCGAGCAGCGCCTTCACCGGCGTCGCATAGCGCGGCAGGTCCGCGACCACGAACGGGTCGCAGATCAGCGCCGCGCCGCCCTGGTCGTGCCGGTTCACTTGGAAGAAAAGGAGGCCGGCGACATAGCCGTGCTGGTTCTCCGCCGCGATCGCGCCCGAATCGGCCGAGCCGCCATAGCTCGCGACGAAGGGGCGCCAGCGGGCGAGATCGCCGATGCCGAGCGCCTGGGCGAACGGAAAGCTCTTCTCGACGAGGGCGCCGGTTAAAGGCTTGATCGCGTAGTCGCGGTGCATGTCGAATTCTCGAATGCGAAGTCCGATCCCTGGCGCATGCTTAGTGGTGCGCCGCCGCCGCGGCCTTGATCTGCGTCAAAATGCGGGGTCCCGCGTTGGACCATAGTGCCCACATTAACGGTAGTCTCGCAGGCGGCGCGGGGGTGCGCGATCGATGTCGAACGTCTTGGCCAAACAGCTCGTCCAGCCTTTGCAGCGCGGCGGCGCGGCGGAAACAAATCCGTGCGCGGCCTGCCAGGTGCGCGATCTCAGCATCTGCGGCGCGATCGAGCCCGAGCATCTCGGCAAGCTCGACGCCATCGTCATGCACAAGAAGCTCTCGCCCGGCGAGATCCTGTTCTTCGAGGGCGACCGCTCCGACAGCCTCTACATCCTCACGGCGGGCTGCGTGCGGCTCTCCAAGATGCTGGCCGATGGGCGCCGGCAAATCACCGGCTTCCTGTTCCCGTCGGATTTCCTCGGCCTGGCGCTGCGCGAGCGCTATGCCTACAGCGCCGAAGCGGTCGATACGGTGGCGCTCTGCCGCTATCCCAAGAACCGGCTCGAGGCCCTGCTCGACCAGTTCCCGGCGATGGAGCGGCGCCTGCTCGCCGTCGCCTCCAACGAGCTCGCCGCGGCGCAGGACCAGATGCTGCTGCTCGGCCGCAAGACGGCGCTGGAGCGCGTCGCGTCGTTCCTGCTCATCCTGATGCGGCGCATGCAGCTGAAGGGCAAGCAAGACGCGGTCTCGCTGCCGATGACGCGCACCGACATCGGCGACTATCTCGGCCTCACGATCGAAACCGTGAGCCGCAGCCTTTCGAAGCTGAAGCGCGACCGCGTCGTGCGCTTCATCACCGCGCAGGATCTCCAGATCGTCGATCCGAAGCGCCTCTCGCAGCTCGCCGGCGCGGACGACGAGTGGAAGCCGGCGACGACGATCTAGGCTCTAATAGGTCTCCACGTGATAGCGCCCGCCGCGGCGCAGCTCGGCCTTGAGCTGCGGCCAGTGCAGGCCGGCGTCGCCACAGATCGCGGCGAACGCGGCTTCCACGCCTTCCTCCATGCGCTTGTGGCCGCAGAGATAGAAGTAGGCGTTGTTGTCCGATAGCAGGCCGACGAGGTCGCCGGCGCGGGCGCGCAAACGGTCCTGAACATAGGCCTTGGGCCGCGCGGTATCGCGCGAGAACGCGAACTCCACGTCGATGAACTCGCGCGGCAGGCGCGTGAGCGGGCCGAAATAGGGCAGCTCGCCCGGCGTGCGCGCGCCGAAGAACAGCATCAGCTTGCCGCCGGCGGCCTCGCCGCGCGCCCATTTGCGGCGGCGGCGCTCGGTCATGGCGCGCATCGGCGCGGCGCCGGTGCCGGTGCAGATCATCACGATGTGCGCGCCGGGATGGTTGGGCATCAGGAAGCTCGTGCCGTAAGGGCCGATCAGCTTCACCGCGTCGCCCTTGGCGAGGTCGCAGAGATAGTTGGAGCAAACGCCGCGCACCGCCTTGCCGTCGTGATCCTCGACGACGCGCTTCACGGTCAGCGCGAGATTGTTCTTGCCCGGCCGCTCTCCCTCGCGCGGGCTCGCAACCGAATAGAGGCGCACGCGGTGCGGCTTGCCCTCGGCGTCGAGCCCGGGCGGCAGCACGCCGATCGACTGGCCCTCGAGCAGCGGCAACGCGGTGGCGCCGAGTTCGAGGACGATGTGATGGATCTCGCTCGAAGTGCCCGGCTCGGTGAGGCGGAGATTGCCGGAAACCGTGGCCGTCACCGGCCGCGCGGGCGCGTAGAGATTGAGATAGGGATGCGCCGCGGACCACGGCGGCACGGCGCGGCCCTCTTCGGCCGCGGTCGCGACGGCGGTGATCGTCGCCACCTCGGCGGGCAGCGCCGCTTCGGCCGGCGCGGCCGATTCGCCGGGTGCCGTGATCTCGCCGGGCGCCTGGTCGGCCGGCAGCGTTTCCCAGCCGAGCTGCTCCGCGACCGTCCAGGGCCGCGCCACCTGGCGATAGCTGTCGATCGCGCCGGTCGGGCAGGGCGGTAGGCAATCGCCGCAGAAATTGCAGACGTCGAAATCGACGACGTAATTCACGCCGTTATGGCTGATCGCGTGCACACCGCACACTTCCTCGCAGGTGTTGCAACGGATGCACACCTCGGGGTCGATCAGATGCTGGCGGCGCAATCCGGCCGTGGTTCCGTGCATGCGCGGCGACCTTCGTGCGAAAAAGGGCGGAGCGGGAGCGCGGGGGATCCGGCGGCGCTCCCGCTCCTTGCTCGCTCCGGCCTATTCGGCCGGCGCGGGCATAAACGCGGCTAGAGGGCGGGACGGGAACGCGGGGGATCCGGCTGCATCCCCGTCCCTGCGTTCGTCGACCTGTTCAGTCGACGCGCGCATAAGCGAATTCGATCGGCTGGTTGTTGATCCCGCGCGCCGGCGGCGCGATCCAGCTTGCGAACTTTCCGGGCTCTGTGACGGGCTTCATCAGCGACTGCACGAAGGCGTGGTCCGCATCGTTCGGCAGCCAATCCGCGTGATGGCGGGTCCATTCGGCCTCGGCCAGCACGCGCCCGTCGGGGCTCACATGCACCTGCTCGAAGGTGCCAATCTGGCGATGGAAGGCCTTGTGCGGCAGGCGCAGGCGTTGTCCGGCGCCGCCCTTCTCGAGCACCTTGTTCCAGCGGTCGACGCCCTTCTGGCAATCGACGATGTAGTCGTCGCGCAGGCGCTCGTTGAGCGCGGTCAGCGCCGGCGCCTCGCGCACGACGATCGCGTCGCCGGCGAGATCCGGCACAGGATAGGTGGCGGTGGCGAGCTTGTGGTCGTCCTTGAGCCTGGCTTCCTCGAAGCGGCCTTTGAGGCCCATCGTGTAGGCGTTGGCCGCATTGGTCGAGATCTCGCTGCCGTAGAGGTCCTCGGTCACGCTGATGTGGAAGTTGAGGTACTTCTGGATCGTCGGCAGGTCGATGGCGCCCTCGGCCCGCACCTTCGCGGGATCGTCCGAGTCGATGCGCTGCATCACCTCGCAGGTCTTCTGCAGGATGCGCGCGATGCCGGTCTCGCCGACGAAGAGGTGATGCGCCTCCTCGGTGAGCATGAACTTGCACGAGCGCGAGAGCGGATCGAAGCCGGATTCGGCCAGCGAGGCGAGCTGATACTTGCCGTCGCGGTCGGTCAGCATCGTGAAGAAGAAGAACGAGAGCCAGTCCGGCGTCTTCTCGTTGAACGCGCCGAGGATGCGCGGGCGATCGGCGTCGCCGGAGCGGCGCTCGAGCATGCCCTCGGCTTCCTCGCGGCCGTCACGGCCGAAATGCTTCATGAGGAGATACACCATCGCCCAGAGATGGCGGCCCTCCTCGACGTTCACCTGGAAGAGATTGCGGAGGTCGTAGAGCGAGGGGCAGGTGCGCCCGAGCTGGCGCTGCTGCTCCACCGAGGCGGGCTCGGTGTCGCCCTGCGTGACGATCAGGCGGCGCAACAGCGAGCGGTATTCGCCGGGCACGTCCTGCCACGCCGCGTCGCCCTTGTGATCGCCGAAATTCACCTGGCGATCCTTCTCGGGCGGCGTCAGGAAGATGCCCCAGCGATAGTCGGGCATCTTCACGTAGCCGTATTGCGCCCAGCCTTGCGGATCGACGCTGATCGCGGTGCGGAGATAGATGTCCTTCGACTGGAAGCCTTCCGGCCCCATCTCGCGCCACCAGTCGAGGTATTTCGGCTGCCAGCGCTCGAGCGCCCGCTGCAGCTGCTTGTCCTCGGACAGGCTGACGTTGTTCGGGATGCGCTCGTTGTAATTGATCGACATCGTTTCCTCCGACACGCAAACGAACAATGCGCGCGCCGGCCGAGAACATCTTTGACCTGAATCAAACCTCGATAATTTTCACGTCGATGAAAACGAGAGGGGCGCAAATGAAGAGGGGCGGATTTTCATCCGCCCCTCAGCGAAAAGCATCCGCTGCGTTTCAGCCGATTTCCGGCGGCACGGCCATCTTGCCGACCATGCGGAACGACAAGCCGACGCCGAAGATGAAGAACAGCCAGCCGGCAAGCTCCACGCCGATGTCGACGCCCTTGGCGGCGAGCACCAGGCCGAGCAGCGCCACGATTGCGGCGACGCCCAGTGCGATCCAGTTCGACAATCCGTAGTTCATGTCACTCTCCGGGAGATGTTGGCGTTGAGATCTCGGCCGCCGCGTCGTCGCGCGCGACCAGATCGCGATAGGCGTGCCAGGTGGCGTGGGCCACGAGCGGCACGGTGAGTACGAGGCCGACGAGGCCGAGCAGCAGGCCGGCGCCGGTGAAGGTGACGATGAGGAACGCCCAGAGCAGCATCGCGCGCGGATTGGCGCGCATGGCCGCGACGCTGGTGGCAATGGCGGTGAACGCGTTTTCGCGCTCGCGGTCGAGCAGCATCGGCAGCGACACGGCGCTGATCGCGAAGACGACGAGCGCGAGCGCGGCGCCGATCGCGCTGCCGATCACGAGGAACAGCGCGTTGGCGCCCGACAGCACGATCTGATTGAGGAAGTCGGCGCCGGTGAAGGTGCCGGTGCCGAAGAACCAGGCGAACAGCAAGGTCGCGATCCGCAGCCAGGCGAGGAACACGAAGCCGAGCACGAAACCCATCACGCCGAGCTGGCCGGCATTGCGCCCCAGGGCCAGCAGCGGCGTCTTGAAGTTCACCTTCTCTCCGGCCTCGATGCGGCGGCTCACCTCGTAGAGCCCGATCACGAGCGCCGGCGCCAGCAACGGAAAGCCGGCGGCTAGCGGCAGGATCGTTTCATAGATTCCGAGCAGGGCCGCACCGCCGATCAGCGCCGCGCCGACCGCGACAAAAAGTGCGCCCCACGCGAACGACACGCGGCCTGCGCGCAGCATGTCCTCCCAGCCGCGCGCGAGCCAGATCCACGGCCGGTCGGCGCCGACGCGGCGAATGCGCGGCGAAGTTTCTGAGAAGACGGCGATTTCGGACTTGTCGAGCATGTTTCCCGTCCGGCGCGGGGATGGCGGCGCTGGCGTCTTCTTTTAGGCCGCCGCGCGCGCTCTGCCTTGACGTAGGTCAATGATCGGCGCGCGCCACCGACCTATTCGAGCGCCATGCGCGGATCGGAAGCCGCGCAGCTTTCGGAGTGTCAGGCATGGAATTGGCGGGAACTCTCGGAGCGGCGCGAACCGCGGCCGGAGCGGGCGAGCGCGTCGCCTATGACTACGGCGTGGTGCGCCTTTTTACCATCGCGACGGTGTTCTGGGGCGTCGCGGCCTTCCTGGCCGGCGTCTATATCGCGCTTCAGCTCGCCTTTCCGGTGCTGAACCTCGATTTCGAGTTCACGAGCTTCGGGCGCCTGCGGCCGCTGCACACCTCGGCCGCGATCTTCGCATTTGGCGGCAACGCGCTGTTCGCCACCTCGCTCTACGTCGTGCAGCGCACCTGCAAGGCACCGCTCTGGGGCGGGCCAGCGGCGGCCGAATTCCTGTTCTGGGGCTATCAGCTCTTCATCGTGCTGGCCGCCACCGGCTACGTGCTCGGCATCACCCAAGGCCGCGAATACGCCGAGCCCGAGTGGTATGTCGATATCTGGCTCACGTTGATCTGGGTGCTCTATTTCGCGATCTACTTCGGCACCATCACGCGGCGGAAAGAGCCGCACATCTACGTCGCCAATTGGTTCTATCTCGCCTTCATCGTCACCGTCGCGATCCTGCACATCGGCAACAACCTCGCCGTGCCGGTGTCATTCTTCGGCGCCAAGAGCTATTCGGTGTTTTCGGGCGTCCAAGACGCGCTGACGCAGTGGTGGTACGGCCACAACGCGGTCGGCTTCTTCCTCACCGCCGGCTTCCTCGGCATCATGTACTACTTCGTGCCGAAGCG
>CAYZSG010000123.1:0-15164 GCA_964481045.1 uncultured Candidatus Odyssella sp.
GATCTTCTCGTAGCCCCACTTCTCCTTGGCGTGGCGGATATAGGCGCCGAGATCGAGAACCACCTTCTCCATGATCAACGGCGTGTCGTTCTTCACGTAGCGGCTGGCGGCGCACAGCACGTGCACGCCCTGCGCGGCCAGCGCGCGCGGCATCGGCAGGAGCTGCAGCGTGGTCGCCGGATGCATGAAGACGACGAGCGACTTCGAGGGCTTGCCCTTCGGCAGCAGCCGCAGCCCCTCGAGATTGATCATCCCCTGCGAGCCCGAGAAGCCGTAGGTTTCCTGGAACGCGGAGGTTTCCGCGAACTGGATGTGGCAGTACTCGGCGACGACGTCGAACAGTTTGCCTTCGGCCATGCGTTTCTCTCCCTCTGTTCCCGATTTCTCGGAGTTGGTGGGCGGCGTGTAAAGTGGTTTCGCTGCATGGCGCCCGTCCCGCGGATAGCGCCGGCGGCCAAAAGGGGAGGCAGAATGTTCAAACCGTTCGATCTTTCGGGGAAAGTGGCGCTCGTCACCGGCGGCAATGGCGGCATCGGGCTCGGCATGGCCGAGGCGCTGGCGGAAGCCGGGGCCGATATCGCGATCTGGGGAAGGAACGCCAGGAAGAACGATGCGGCCAAGGCGCGGCTGGCAAAGACCGGTCGCAAGGTTGAAACGCTCGTCGTCGACGTCAGCGACGAAGGCGCGGCCGAGGCCGCGATGGCCGAGACCGTGAAGCGCCTCGGCCGCGTCGACACTTGCATCGCCAATGCCGGCGTCACCGGCCGCGCGCGCAGCCTGTTCGAGATCGACGGCAAGGAATTCCGCCGCGTGCTGTCGGTGAACCTCGATGGCGCCTTCTTCACCTTGCGGGCAGCGGCGCGGCACATGGTGGCACGCGCCGAGAAGGGCGATCCCTTCGGCCGCCTCGTGGGCATCGCCAGCCTCGCCGCGCGCTCCGGCGCCGCGCGCAACGAGCACTACGCCGCCACCAAGGGCGGGCTCGTGGCCATGCTGAAGGCGATGGCGGTGGAGTTCGCGCGCTACGGCATCACCGCCAACGCGATCCTGCCCGGCTGGATCGAAACCGAGATGACGGCGCCGACTTTCGCCAACGAGAAGTTCGCCGCGAACGTGCTGCCGCGCGTGCCGATACGGCGCTGGGGCAAGCCCGAGGATTTCGGCGGCATCGCCGTCTATCTCGCCAGCGCCGCCAGCGCGTTCCACACCGGCGACGAGATCCTCATCGATGGCGGGTACTGGGTGTTCTGATCCCCCTCGCCCTGGGGCTAGGGGCTAGGGGGAGAGGGGAGCATCTTCGTCTTGGGCGCGAAGGCCCGGGCTCGCACGCCCCGGGACACGAGACCGCGCGTCGTGCTTGAAAACCTGCCCCCTCACCCCCTTCCCCTCGCCCCAGGGCGAGGGGGTATTCCGCCCCCTTCTCTTGTGCGCGGCGCGCGGACGCTTATCTTCCTCGCGCCCAATCAAGGGAGGGAATACGATGTTGAAGTTCTACTACAGCGGCGCGCCCAATCCGACGAAGGTCGCGCTGTTCCTCGAGGAGGCCGGGCTTCCCTACGAGGCGATTCCGGTCGATACGCGCAAGGGCGAGCAGCACACGCCGCAATACAAGGCGATTAATCCGAACGCAAAGGTGCCGGCGATCGTCGACGGCGACGCGGTCGTGTTCGACAGCAACGCGATCCTGCTCTATCTCGCCGAGAAGACCGGCAAGTTCCTGCCGCCCAACACGCCAAAGGCGCGCGGCGAGCTGCTCTCGTGGTTGATGTTCGTCGCCTCCGGCGTCGGGCCCTATTCCGGCCAAGCCGTGCATTTCCGCGTCTATGCGCCGGAAAAGCTGCCTTACGCGATCAACCGCTACATGTTCGAGGCGCAGCGCCATTTCGGCATTATCGACGAGCGACTTGCGAGCCGGAAGTACATGCTCGGCGACGTCTACACGATCGTCGACATGGACGTCTGGGGCTGGGCGCGACTTCTCCCGAACGTGATGGGCGAGGGCGCGTGGGACAAGCTCAAGAACCTGAAGCGCCTCGTCGACGAGATCAACGCGCGGCCCGCCGCCCAGCGCGCCGTGGCGCTGAAGGACAAGCACAAGTTCAAGACCGAGATGGATGCCGACGCGGTGAAGGCGATGTTCCCGCACATCGGCGCGAAGGTCGCCTGATCGCCGGCGGCCCGGCCCTCGCATCCCATTCGTCGCCGGCGGCGGATCGGACGTGAGGGCCTCTACTCGGCCGCTTTGGCCGGCGCGGCGCTTTCGCCGAGCGGGCGAAGCTTCGGCATGACTTCCTTCGCGAACAGCTCGGTGCTCTTGCGCACGAGGTGATCCGGCAGCGTGCCGAACTGGATCATCGCCACCAAAAGCTTGAACCCGCTCTTCGCGTGCGCCTCCTCGATCTTGCGACGCACGGTTTCGGGGCTGCCGACGGCGAAGGTGCCCTTGGCGAGGATGTCCTTGATCGTCTGCTTCGTCGTCGTCATCCCCTTCTTCGTGGCGAGGATCGTCTTCAGCGAAGCGATCGAGGTGTATCCGGGCGGCAGGATCATCTCGAGCGGCATGTAGAGGAAGTTGTTGAACAGAGCCTCGATGTGCTGCTCCGACTCCTTGATCGCGATCTCGTCGGTCTCGGCGACATAGACCGGCACCGCCCAGCCGAGCTGCCCCCCGTCCGCCTCGTAGCCGTATTTGCGCGCCTGCTGCTTGTAGAGGTCGTGAAAGCGCAGCACGGATTCCACGGGACTGAACGTGATGATGAACGGGTATTTGCGCTTCGGGTGCGCGGCCCATTCGATCGTCTCGCCGGAGCCTTGCGAGGGGATCCACACCGGCGGGTGCGGGCGCTGCACCGGCCGCGGCCAGGTGTTCACGTATTTGAAATTGTACTGCTCGCCCTCGTATTCGAACGGGCCGGGCTCGGTCCAGGCGCGGATGATGAGATCGTGCGCCTCGTGGAAGCGCTCGTGCGAGTAGATCGGGTTGACGCCCGAGGCGTGATATTCGCAGCCGATGCCGCGCACGAAGCCGGCAACGATGCGGCCGTGCGAAAGCGCATCGAGCATCGCGTACTCTTCGGCCACAGTCAGCGGATTGTTGAGCAGCGGCAGCGCGCGGCCGATGATCGGGATGCGCGTATTCATGCCGCGCGTGCGGTCGATGAGGATGCTGGCGATGAGGTTCGGCGCCGGCATCAGTCCGTAGGCGGTCTGATGGTGCTCGTTCACGCATACGCCGTCGAAGCCGAGCTCCGCGGCCTGCACGAGCTGGCCAATGTATTCCTGATAAAGATCGGCGCCCTTGTCCGGATCGTAGAGCCGGTTCGGCAGCACCGACCAGTACGAGCGGTATTTGTCCGCCTCTGCCATGTCGAGATGGCGGTAGGGCATCAGGTGGAACGCGTGGAACTTCATGGCGAATTCTCGCGGATGAACGAGCGAACCGCGCTCACGACCTCGTCGGGCCGCTCCACTTGCGGCAGGTGCCCGCAATTCGGGATCGGCAGCAGGCGGGCCTTCGGCAAAGCCTTGAGCCAGGCTTGCGCATAGGCGGCGGGCAGCAGCTTGTCTTCGTTGCCCCAGACGAGCTGCGCCGGCGTCTTGATGCGGTGCAGCCAGCGCTCGAGATCGGGATTGTAGAGCCGCGGCTGCCAGGCGAGCCGCGCGAACGCGAAGCGGTTCTTGATCTGGAGGTCGGCGAGCTCCGGCGTCATCGGCACCGCGAGCGCGCGCTCGGCGAAGCTTTGATCGTGATAGACATTGCGCGCGTGCTCTTCGGGCGACCAGATGAACGGGTCGCCGGCCGGAACGCCGACTACCCGGAGGCCCGCTGGCGCGATCAGGGTCATCGTCGCGAACGGCGCGCAATTGCGCACTGCCGCCTCGGCCGCGATCCACCCACCGAGCGACGCGCCGACGACGTGCGCGCGATCGAGCCTCAGTGCCTCCAGGAAATCGAGATAGTAGAGCGCAGCGTCGCCGATGTTCTTGAGCCAGGATGGCGTGTCCGACGCGCCGAAGCCGGGATGGTCCGGCACCAGCAGCTCGAAATGCTCGGAAAGCTTGTCGTAGAACGGCAGCCATACCGGCACGCCGCCGGCGCCATGCAGGAACAGCAGCGGCGCGCCCTTGCCGGCGCGGCGCAGATGGATCTTCGCGCCGAGGATCTCGATCGTTTCGGATTTTGGCTGGGCCACGTCTGCCTCTCGGATCAAATCATCGTCGTCCCCGCGAAAGCGGGGACGACAGGTGTTTGATGTGTGCGCCTAGATTCGCTTCTCCGCCGGACATTTCTCGACGTAGGTGTCCGGAGCCTCGACGATCTTCTCGATGCCCTTGAAGAACGGCTTGCCATCGGCGCCTTTGATCACCTCGAGCTTCCAGATCGGCTGGATCGGGAAGCCGTTGGCGTTGAACTTCAGATCGCCGCGCACGGATTCGAGCGGGCCGGTGCGAATCGCGCGCGCGAGCGCCGCCGTGTCGTCCACCTTGCCGTTCACGGCCTTGATGCCGCGCGCGAGAGGGGCGACCACGTCATAGGCCGTGACCGTGAAGTGCGACGGATGCTCGTTCCACTTCGCGACGTAGTCCTTGATGAAGCGCTTGTTGCGCGGGGTGTCGAACTCCGAATTCCAGTGGTCGGCCATGATCGCGCCGATCGCCGCGTCGCCGATCGCCGGCAGCGTGAGATGGCTGATCGTCCACATCGCGTAGAGCTTCACCTCTTTGTTGAGGCCCGCCGCCACCCATTGCTTCATGAACGCGATGCCCATGGCGCCGGGTGCGAACAGGAACACGGCGTCGGGCTTCACCGCGCGTATTTTCGAGAGGTCGGCCTGGAAGTCGCTCTCGTTCATCTTGTAGAGCGAGCGGTCGACGATCTTGCCGAACGTGTATTTCCGCTCGAAGCCGGAGACGACGTCTTTGCCGGCCTGATAGTTGGGCGCCATCGCGAACACGGTCTTGAGCCTGTCGCGGTTCGCGAGGATGCCCATCGCCTCGGCCACCTGGTCGTTGACGAACGAGGCTGTGACGAAGCGCGGGTTGCAGAGCTCGCCGGCCAGCGGGGTGGCGCCCGCGTTGCCGCTGAACAGCAGCACGTTCGCGTCGAAGATCGGCTTCTGCACGGCGAGCAGAACGTGCGACCAGATGATGCCGGAAACGATCTGGACCTTGTCCTGCTTGATGAACTTCTCGACCTCCTTCACCGCTACGTCGGGCTTGGTCTGGTCGTCGGCGTAGAAGACGCGCGTCGGCACGCCGCCAAGCTTGTCGCCGTCCTTCTTCCAGCCTTCGTGCTCGAGCCCGAGCAGCCAGCCGCGTTCGAGGTGGCGGCCGACGATGGCGCCGGGGCCCGAGGTCGTGTTGAGGAAGCCGATGCGCAGCTCCTGCGCCGAGGCGGGAAGCGCTGCGAGCGCAAGGGTAGCCGCGAGAATGGCGGAAAGTCTCATGATGTTCCTCCCCGGCCTTGTCGCGCGATGGCGATAACAGGCGCGCCGATGGCCGATGCGGCGGCGCCTCGTGGAAAATAGACAGTATGCTGTCTATTTTGTCAAACGTCTTTCCGTCATGATACGGATTGCGCTACGAGTGGACCGGGAACGGCACGCATGCGGGCAAGGCACGAAGCGAAGATTGAAGGCGCGCAGGGCGCCGCGCGCGGAAAAGACGCCGCGGCGGGCGGCGAGCCGTTCGATCTCTACGAGACGCCCGGGTTCCTCATCCGGCGATTGCACCAGATCGTCGTCTCGGCCTGCTACGAGGGCTGGGGCGATCTCGATCTCTCGCCGGTGCAGTACGGCGCGATGATGGCGATCCGCGCGTTTCCGGGCATCGACCAGCGGGCGCTTTCGCGCGCGATCGCGATCGACCGCTCGAGCATCGGCACGGTCAGCGGGCAGCTCGAGCGCCGCGGCTTGATCGCGCGCCGCACCGGCACGCGCGACAAGCGCAACAAGGAGCTGTTCCTCACCGCGCAGGGCACGGCCGTCCTGCGCCGCGCGCATCCGCTGGCCTGGGAGATCCAGGATCGCATTCTTGCGCCGCTGAATCCCGCCGAACGCGGGGCTTTCGTGCGCCTGCTGGCGAAGCTCGTCGAAAGCAACAACACGCTTTCACGGGCGCCGCTCGGCTCGACCGGCTTCGAAGCGGATTAGGGCTTTCCGGCCAGCTTCTCGCGCCGGCGGGCGTCCACGGCCGTGGACGTGTATTTGAACGGCAGCTCGTGCACCGGATAGGGCGCCTCGGGCGGAATGCGCACCATGTCGCCGTGCGGCGACTCGGCCCTGGCCGGCTGGATCGTGGGGTGCGGGCCGCGCCGCCCGGCTGCGAGCGCCTCCGCCACACGCGCATACTGCGCGAGGCGCATCAGGTTCATGCGCGTGACGAACACGAGATAGATCTCCTCGCGGTCGGCCTGGGCGAGCAGGTCGAGCGGCCGCGCCCAGACGTATTGCTCCGCCTCGCTGCCGCCCACCGGCGCCTGATCGGGCGGTGCTTCGGCGGCGAACAGCGTGGAGTCGAAACGGCGCGGCGCGAACACCGGCGTCACCCAGCGCGCCCACGGCACGAGCAGATCGGCGGCGAGCCGCAGCCCGTGCTCGGCCAGCAGCGCCGGCCACAGCTCGGGCGCTTTGTCGAGCCGCTCGCGGTGCGGCAGCAGCCGCGCATGCGCGTCGGCGGCGCCGCGCGCGAGCAGGATGGCGCTTTCCTCGAACAACTCGCGTAGCGCCGCGAGCTGGCGCGCTGGCCCGAACGGCTCGGGCGGGCCGAGATCGGCCGCGGCGTGCAGGTCGGGGTGCGAATCGATCGCCGCGACCTTGCCGCCGGGGAACACGACGACACCGGCGAAGGCCGAGGCCTGGTCGCGCCGGCGCTGCATCAGCACTTCGATCCCGCCGGCGCTGTCGCGCATCAGGATCACGGCGGCGGAGGGGATGGCCGGGGGCGGCGAGGCGGGGGCGCTCATGCGGATGCTTGTTGCAGGCGCCGCGCCGCGCGGTCAAGGTGCGCGCATGCGCATCGGCATCGTCGGCTTCGGCTTCATCGGCAGGCATCTCTATCAGCGGCTCATGCAGGGCGGCGAGCCGGGCCTGTCGGTGGCGTTCGTGTGGAACCGCTCGCCGGGCAAGATCGCGGGCGTGCCGCTCGGCCTCATCCTTCGCGACCTCGCCGAGGCCACCGAGAAGCGCGCCGATCTCATCGTCGAGGTGGCGCATCCCGAGGTCACGCGCGCGCACGGCGCGGATTTCGTGGCGGCGGCGGACTATCTCGTCACCTCGGTCACGGCGCTGGCCGACGACGCGCTGCGCGGAAAGCTCATCGAGACGGCATTGGCGCGAAAGCACCGACTGTTCGTCCCGCACGGCGCGCTGGTCGGCCTCGACACGCTGGTGGAGCAGCGTCACCGCCTCGCCGAGGTCACGATCACGTTCCGCAAGCACCCGAAGAACCTCGATTTCGCCGAGAGCGGCGTCGATCCCGAGATCGTCAACGGCCCGACCGTGCTCTATGACGGGCCCGCGCGCGGCATCGCGCCGCTGTTCCCGCGCAACATCAACACGATGATCACCTGCGCCTTGGCCACGGTCGGGCTCGACAAGTGCCGCGCGGTGCTCATCGCCGATCCCGCGCTCGACAAGGCCTATGCCGAGATCGAGGCCAAGGGCCTCGACGGCTCGCGCATCGCGACCTGGAACGAGCAGCCGGCCACCGGAGTCTCGGGCAACGACATGCTCGCCTCGATCATCGGTTCCGTGCGCGCGGCGGTGGGGCGCCCGCCCGGCCTCGCGTTCGTCTGAGCCCGTTGTCGCAGCGCATCCAGAAAGACTGGGTCGTGCTCGCGAGCCTCGAGAACGACACGCACGACCGCTGCGTCGATCTCTTCCTGCGCCCCGACGGCACCTACGGCTTCGAAGAATTCCGCCGCGATCCCGAAGACGCGGGCGCGTGGACGCCGGTGCGGTTTTATGTGGCGAAGAGTTTTGCCACGCGCGATGAGGCGATGGCGGCGGCGCGGCATGCGGTCGCCTGGCTCGCCGGTAGCCCGTAGGGGCGGGTCCCGCCCCTACGAGTGTCAAAAAGCTTTGAACCGGATCGTCGGATCGCGCCGGATCTGCTCGACGAGCGCCACTTCCCAGTCGAGATAATCCTGCATGTGCTGCTTCAGCACGTGGCCGGGATGGTCGTAGGGCTTGTACCAGACGTCGTCGTTGGCCGTGGTGGCGCGGTCGAGGCCTTTCTCGATCGGCAGGCCGGCCGCGAACCACGCGGCGTTGCCGCCGGCGAGCACGGAGATCTCGGCATTCGGCCACAGCGCCGCCGCCTCGGGCGCCGCGAGGCGCGCGAGTACGCCGTCTTCCGAGGTGAGCAGCAGCACGCGCGGATTGAAGACGAATTTCTTGGCGTCGGCGAGGCGCGCGCGCACGGCCCACCACGCATAGGGGACGTGCTTGTCGCGATAGTGCAGGCTCGTCGCGAAGTCGATCGCGGCGAAATCGGATTGGCCGCGCATCCGCTGATACCAATCGGATGGAGTGATCGCGCGCCAGGGCTTGAGGCCGCCCGCGATCGCCCCCCGCGCGGTTCCGCGCGCGATCGGCCAGCCCGAGAAGCCGTCGTAGCCCTCGGGCGTCAGCACGAACACGTCGCGCCATCCCAGCTGGATCAGCCACGAGGCGGTCATCACCGCGCGCACGCGCTCGGGATCGGAGAGCACGATGCGCGCGTTCTTCACCGCGCAATATTCGTCGGTCGATTGCACGAGCTGCCCGCCAGGCGCGTGGCGCGCGCCGGCGATGTGCCCGGCCGCGTATTCCTCGGGCGAGCGCACGTCGAGCAGATAGGTGGTGCGCGCCGGATCGCGCAGCCACGCCTGCGCCTGCGCGCGCACAGCGAACTTCACGCGGAAGCGCCGGGCGACGCGCTCGGCCGCCGCGCGCGCTTTCGCGAGCCCCTCGCGCGAGGGCGGCGGCGCGCGGTGCTGGGCGCCATGGTCGCACTGGAAGCCGGCCAGCTCCCAGCCCATCGTGCCATCCTTGAGCGCCACCACCTTGTTCGGGATGCCGGCATTGATCAGCGATTGCGCGCCGATGATGCTGCGCGTGCGGCCGGCGCAATTCACGACGACCAGCGTGTCCGGGTCCGGCGCCTGGTCGTGCACGCGGAACGCCAGCTCGGCGCCCGGCGAATCGATGCCGCCCGGTATGCTCATGCGCCGGTATTCCTCGAACGGCCGCGAATCGAGGATCACCATCTTCGTGCCGGAGTCTTTCAGCGCCTTCAGCTCGGCGGCGGGAATGCGCGGCGTCTCGTAGTGGTGCTCGACGAATTCGCCGAATGCCTTGGACGGCACGTTGATGCCGCTGAACACTTCGAAGCCGGCCGCGCGCCAGCCTGCGAGGCCGCCCTCGAGGATCGCGACTTCGGAATACCCCCACGCCGCGAGCCGACCGGCGGCGGCCTCGGCCAATCCGTCTCCGTCGTCGAACAGAATGATTGCCGTCGTACGCCGCGGCACGAGCTCGCCGATCATCAGCTCGAGCCGCGAGAGCGGCGCCGAGGAGGCGAAGAACGGATGGCCCTTGAGATGCACGCCCTGCTCGCGCACGTCGAGCAGCGCGATCTCGCCCGCGCCGCCGAGGCGCTGCTGCAGCGCCAGCGCCGAAATCGACTTCATTTCGCGCGCGCCTCGCGGATATCGCTGTGCGCCGGGAACACTTTCCACACCTTCTCCTCGTCCTTCCAGTACTCGCGCCGGTGAAGCTGCTCGAGCCCCTTGCCATACATGTGCAGGTTCAGCGCCGGCGCGTCGATGTGGATCGAGTGGAGGTCGTCGGGCAGGAAGGCCACGCCGGTGCCCTGCTTCACGACGGCGCCGCCGGTCTGGCGCACGCCTTCGGGCGCGCGCTCGTAGAACCGGTTCTGCTCCTCGCCCGCGATGCCGACGATGACGGCCCAGACCGTGTGATTGTGCGCCGGCGATTTCACGCCGCCGCGCGCCGCATTCGCATAGAGCGCGAAGCGGTGATCGTCGTCTTCCGAAATGCGGTAGAGCGTCGAATTGCGCTCATCGCCGGCGGGCGGCGCGGGGAAATCCGCGGGCGTGAAGAGATCGGTGCGCGCGGCGAGCGCGATGAGCCGCGCTTTCATGCGCTCCAGCGATTCGCGCGTGACGCCGCGCTCGGCCTCGATGGCGCGGATATCGGCCACCGCCTCCCTGATCGCGCTCGCGCGCTCGATCGCACTGTCCATGGCGCTGCTCCCTGAGCTGGCCAGAAGAGCTTAAGCGCCGGACCGGCTCAAGTGAACAGACGGGTGCGGCGGGATGATGATGCGCAAGGCCTCATCCGAACCGATCGCGAATGCGTAGATGTAGGGAATAACCGCCAATCGGATGTCCAGACATGCACCATCGGGAATTTGCGCTCACGCTCGCTTTGTTGGGAGCCCTGCACGCTTCCGCCACCTCGGCCGAGCCGGGGCCGACATTTCCCGCGCTCACAGCGGACAATCTTGCCCGTGAGAGGATCGCGCTGCCGGGCGGATTGGCCGGCCGCTACAATCTCGTGATTGTCGCCTACCGGCAAAGGCAACAGCCGGAGGTCGATACCTGGATGCCGGCACTCAATGCCCTGGAGCGCGAGAATCCCGCATTCCGCTGGTACGAGCTGCCGACGATCGGAAAGTTCACGGGCCTTTTCGTGAGCTTGTGGCTCGATGACGCCATGCGCTCGGGCATTCCCGATCCGCAGCAGCGCGCCCGGACGATCACGCTTTACGTCGACAAGGACTGGTTCAGGGGCCGGCTCGGGCTGCCGCAGAACGACGATGCGATACACCTCATCCTGATCGATAAATCCGGCACCGTCTTATGGCGCCGTTCCGGGCCGTTTGCCGCTGCCGCCTTCGACGAGCTACGCAAGACGC
The DNA here is from genome assembly GCA_964481045.1 of uncultured Candidatus Odyssella sp. Classification (GTDB taxonomy): domain Bacteria; phylum Pseudomonadota; class Alphaproteobacteria; order Bin65; family Bin65; genus SBBV01. The sequence goes on from CAYZSG010000123.1 coordinate 10,924, forward strand.
TGATTGATCTCCGCTGACGCGAAAGACGGTGGGACCGCTCCGCGCGTTTGACTCTAGAATTTCAAGGTGCCCGCCAAGCCGTCGAACAGCAGCTTGACGCCGGTCACGAACGTGAAGAGGTAGCACACCTGGTAGAACAGCCGGTCGTTGATGCGCTTGTGCATCCACACGCCGGCGAGCGTGCCGAGGATCGCGGCGGGCATCAGCACCGCCGAGGTGGCGAGGTTGGTCGCCGGGAACATGTCGAGCAGCGCGTAGGGCGCCAGCTTCACGTAGTTGACGACGGCGAAGAAGACGACCGTCGTCGCCTGATACACGGTCTTGTCGAGCCGCTGGGGCAGCAGATAGACCGAGAGCGGCGGCCCGCCCGCATGCGCGATGAAGCTCGTGTAGCCCGAGAGCGTGCCCCAGAAGAGCCCGCGCGGCGCGTTGCGCGGCGCCGCCACCACCGCGACGCCGGTGCGCCGCGCCCAATAGCTCTGCCAGAACCAGCGCAGGGTGAAGCCGATCGCGGTGACGCCGAGGATGATGCGCAACGCGTCGGCGGTGAGATAGCGGAACGTCAGCGCGCCAATCGCGATGCCGATCACGGCGGCGACGAGCAGAAGCTGGAGGTTGCGCCTGTCGCCCTGGCCGCGATAGGCCCAAAGACCCACGATGTCGATCGCGCACAGGATCGGCAGCATGATCGCCGCCGCCTGCGCCGGCGAGAGCACGAGCGCCATCAGCGGCACGGTCATGATGCCGAGTCCGCCGCCGAATCCCCCCTTGGAGATGCCGGAAACGATCACCGCCGGCACGGCGACGGCATAGAACAGCGGGTCGGTGAGGATCATGCGCGGGCAGGGGATACAAAAGGCCGAGTTGCGTAACGCGCGCGGCCTTGCCACACAAGGGCATGAGCATCCTGCCCGCCGCCGGGGCGCGTTTTAACGCCGATACCGAGGTCGCCGCGACCCAAGTGGTCGTCGTGGGCGCCGGCGCGTGCGGGCTCGTCGCCGCGCTGATGGCCAAGGAGGCGGGCGCCGAGGTGCTCGTGTTCGAGCGCGATGCGGCGCCGCAAGGCTCCACGGCCATGTCGTCGGGCATGATCATGGCCTGCGAAACGCGCTTCCAGCGCGCGAAAGGCGTCGCCGATTCCGTGGCGCTCATGGCCGGCGACATCCTGCGCAAGAACCACGGCGAGGCCGATCCGAAACAGGTGGAGGCGATCTGCCGCGAATCGGGGCCGGCGGTGGAGTGGCTGGCTGATCGCCGCGGCGTTCCGCTCGATCTCGTCGAGGGCTTTCTCTATCCGGGCCACAGCGTGTTGCGCATGCACGCGCCGCCCTCGCGCTCCGGCGCTGAGCTGATCGGCGCGCTCACCCGCGCGGCAGAAGCCGCCGGCGTCGATATCGTCACCCGCGCGCAGGTGACGGCGCTTCACGCGGATGGCGACGGGCGCGTGACGGGCTTGCGCTATCGCCGGCCGGATGGCGCCGAGGAAGCGGTGGCTTGCCGCGCGCTGGTTCTGGCCTGCTCGGGTTTCGGCGGCAACAAGGCGATGGTCGCGCGCCACATTCCCGAAATGGCCGAGGCACTTTATTTCGGGCATGCGGGCAATCAGGGCGACGCGATGGCCTGGGGCGAGGCGCTCGGCGCCGCGCTGGCCGATATGAGCGCCTACCAGGGCCATGGCTCGGTGGCGCATCCGCATGGCGCGCTCGTCACCTGGGCGCTGATGATGGAGGGCGGCTTTCAGGTGAACGCAAACGGCGAGCGCTTCTCCAACGAGCATCGCGGCTATTCCGAGCAGGCGGTCGATGTGATCGCGCAGCCCGGCGGTATCGCCTGGGACATCTACGACGCGCGCCTGCACGCGCTCGGCTGCGAATTCGAGGATTATCGCAACGCCGAGGCGGCGGGCGCCGTGCTCTCGGCGCCGAGCGCGGAGGTGCTGGCGGAGAAGGCCAGGCTGCCGCCGGGGTCCTTCGCGCGCACGATCGAAAGCGTCGCGGCGATGGCGCGCGGCGCGGCGCGCGATCCGTTCGGCCGCGATTTCGCGGCGAAGCCGGCGCTGGCGCCGCCCTACTACGCGATCCGCGTCACCGGCGCGCTGTTCCACACGCAGGGCGGACTCGTCGTGGATGCGCAGGCGCGGGTGCTGCGCAAGAATGGATCGCCGCTGCCGAACCTCTTCGCCGGCGGCGGCGCCGCGCGCGGCATCTCGGGCGCACATGTGTGGGGCTATCTCTCGGGCAACGGCCTACTGCCCGCGGTCACGCTCGGCCGCATCGCCGGGCGCGAGGCGGCACGGCTCGCGGCGGCGCGCGCATGAGCACCGGCGCCGCGAAGCTGCCCGGGCGCTGGATGGTGCTGTGGATGCTCGTCATCGTGCGCGTGGCGATGGGCTATCAGTTCCAGGCCGCCGCCAGCGCCGCGCCGTGGCTGATTGCCGAGTTCGGCATCGACTACGCCACGGTCGGCAGCCTCGTCGGCTTCTACACGCTGCCCGGAATTCTCTTCGCGCTGCCCGGTGGCTTCATCGCGCGCCGCATCGGCGAGAAGAACCTGCTGCTGTTCGGCCTCGCCTTGATGACCGCGGGCGGCGGCGTCTCGGCCATCGGCGGCGATTTCGCCTGGGTGATGGGCGGGCGGCTCGTCTCGGCGGTCGGAGTCGTGTTCCTGTTCGTCGTGATGACCAAGGCGGTGGGCGACTGGTTCCAGGGCGGCGAGCGATTTCTCGCGATGGCGCTGTTCCTCAACGGCTGGCCGGTCGGCATCGCGATCGCGCTGGTGGCACAGCCCGCGCTCGGCGCCGGCCTTGCCTGGCATTGGATCTTCCTCACCAGCGGCGCGCTCGCGGCGGTGGCGCTGCTCACGATGGCGGCCACGTTCCGCCATCCGCCGGGCTATCACGAATCGGCCGCCGCCACCGGCAGCCAGCGTTTCGGGCGCAGCGCGGCGGTGCTCGTCGTCATCTCCGGCCTCGCCTGGAGCACGATCAATTCCGGCCACATCATCGTCATCAGCTTCGCGCCGACGTTCCTCGCCGCGCGCGGGCTCGGGCCGGTCGAAGCCGGCGCGGTGGTGAGCCTCAACATGTGGGCGGCGATCGCCGGCGTGATCCTCGGCGGCTGGTTCACCGGCCGCTATCGCGGGCCGGTCACGTTCACCTGCATCACGCTGCTGCTCGGCGCCGCCACCGTCGCGCTGTTCGCGCTCGACACGAACTACATGCTCTGGCTCACGCTTTCCGGCTTCGTCGTGTTGATGGGAGCCGGTGTGCAGGCGGCGCTGCCGCTGGAAGCGCTTGGCGCCGGCAATCGCGCGCTGGGCCTCGGCCTCTTCTACGCGCTGTGGTTCCTGGGCTTCGCGCTGCTGCCCAGCGCCGGCGGCTGGACGCGCGACGTCACCGGCGATCCGGCCGCGCCGATCCTGCTCGGCGCCGCCCTCATCGCCCTCACCGCACCGCTGCTGGTGCTGTTCCGGCTGCTGCAGCGGCGATCGCGCGGGGCGGCATGACGCACTTGTCGCTTGTCGCGCGCCGCGCCGGCGGATAAACGCGCAGTGTCTCAAACGAGCCATTTTCACGCATGAGCGACATCGACCGCGTACTGATCGTCGGCGCCGGCCCGGTAGGGCAGGTGACGGCGGGGCTGCTTCAGCTCCAGGGCGTGCCCGTGACGATCCTCGAGCGCGAGCCGCAATTGCCCGAGGATCTCCGCGCCGGCACGTTCCATCCGCCTTCGCTCGAGCTGATGGAGCCGCTGGGCTTCACCGATTACCTGATGCGCGAGGGCATCCGCGTTCCGCACTGGCAGTTCCGCGACCTGCATGACGGGCTCGTGGCCGAATTCGATCTCGGCGTGCTCAAGAACGACACGAAGTATCCGTTCCGCCTGCATTGCGAGCAGTGGAAGCTCACCTTCGAGGCCGCGCGGCTGCTGAAGCAGCGGCCCGGTATCGAATACCTGTTCGCGCACGAAGCGGTGGGGCTGGAGCAGGACGCGGAAAAGGTGACGGTCACCTGCAAGACGCCCGGCGGCGAGCGGCGCCTCTCCGGCCGCTGGCTCGTCGGCTGCGACGGCGGGCGCTCCGCGATCCGCAAGCTCGGCGGGTTCACGTTCGAGGGCTTCACCTGGGACGAGCTCTTCATCGTCGCCAGCACGCATTACGATTTCCGGCCGCACGGCTTCACCGAGAACGCCTACATCGCCGACCCCGACCTCTGGTGCGCGGTGTTCAAGATGCCGGGCTTC
>CAYZSG010000124.1:0-15141 GCA_964481045.1 uncultured Candidatus Odyssella sp.
GAAATCGGCGAGATCCTTGTAGGACGTGACCGGATAGGAGCTGCCGCCGAAGCCGCCGAGCCGGTCTTTGATGTAGGTGGCGTAGGAGGGCTTCGAGAGCTCGCCGTCGTTGACGATATCGACGCCGGCATCGGCCTGCTTCTTCACGACATCGGCCACGGCCGACCTGATCCGCGCCGCCAGCGCCGCGCGATCGACCGGCACGCCCTCTTCCTTCGCGTACATCATGCGGATGAGATCGGCCGGGCGCGGCAGGCTGCCGGTGTGGGTCGTCAGGAATCGCTCGGTGCTGCGTTTCATCGTTCCTCCCGCCTTTGCGTTTTGCGGGCGACGCTATCACCCTGGTGCGGCGCCCGCCACCAATCCCGGCCCCACCGGAAATGGGAGGCATCCCATCGCGCGCTTGCCGAAGCCTGCCGCGCGCTCAGGCGACGAGATCGATTGTGACCTTCTGTAACGCATCCGCGCGCGCGCAGGGGCCGACGAAAACCTCGATCGCGCCGGGCTCGAGGCGCGGCGCGAGCACACTGTCAAGGACGCTCAAAGCATCGCAGCCGAGCGAGAGGCGCACCGTGCGCTTCTCACCGGGCTGGAGAAACGCCTTCGCCATGCCCTTCAGCTCGAGCACCGGGCGCGAGACGCTGGCGACCGGATCGCGCACGAACAGCAGCACGGTCTCTTCGCCTGCCACTTTACCGTCGTTCGCGACATCGACCTCGACCGCAAGCGTGCCGCCTTGGCGCAACTCCGCCGGTGATGCGCGCAGGTTCGAGTAGCCGAAGCGCGTGTAGGAGAGGCCGTGGCCGAACGGGAACAGCGGCTCGTTCTGCATATCGAGATATTTGCTCGAGTACCGGAACGCCGGGTCGTTCGGCCGGCCGGTGGGTAGGCGCGCGTAGAAGATCGGGATCTGGCCGACCTCGACCGGCCACGTCACCGGCAGGCGCGCGCTCGGGTTCCAGCGGCCGGTAACCACGTCGGCCACAGCGTGCCCGGCTTCGCTGCCGAGATACCAGCAGGCCAGCACCGCTTCCGCGCGCTCGAACAGCCACGGCACCATCAGCGGCCGGCCCGACGAGAGCAGCAGGACGACGGGCTTGCCGAGATCGAGCACCGCGCGCGCGAATTCGGCCTGGGGGCCCGGCAGGCCGGGCTTGGCGCGCGAGCCCGCCTCGCCGCTCATGAAGCGCAATTCGCCGAGGCACAGCACGACGAGATCAGCCGCGCGCGCGAGATCGAGCGCCGCCCGGATTCCGCTCTCGTCGCCGCCTTCGGCCTCGACGCCTTTGGCCACGTCGATGCGGCTTTGCGGCCACGCGGCGCGCAGGCCGGCCGCATAAGACACCATCTCGTCGCCGCGCCCGGCGCCGGACCAGGGCCCCAGCATCTCCTCGGCGATGTCGGCGAGCGGGCCGAGCATGGCCACGCGCGCCGGCGGGGCCGCGACCGGCAGGCGATCGTTGCGGTTCTGGAGCAGCACGATCGACCGGCGCGCGGCCTCGCGCGCCACCGCGCGGTGCTCGGCGAAGCGCTCGGGCGTCATCACCGGCGCGGCCATGCGATAGGGGTCGTCGAACAGGCCGAGCGCGGCCTTGAGCGCCAGCACGCGGCGCACGCAGGCGTCGATGTCGGCCATGGTGACGAGGCCGCGCCCGAGTGCCTCCGGCAGGCCGCGCGTGTAGGCCGTGGCCATCATGTCGATGTCCACGCCGGCCTTGAGCGCGAGGGCCGCCGCCTCGACGAGATTGCCGGCGACGCCGTGCGCGATCAGTTCGGCGATGGCGTTGTAGTCACTGATCAGCACGCCCTCGAAGCCCCAGCGATCCCGCAGCAAATCCCGCAGCAGGCCGCGATGCGCGGTGAGCGGCACGCCGGCGAGATCGTTGAACGCCGGCATGATCGCGGCCGTGCCGGCGCCGACGGCGGCGCGGAACGGCGGCAGATACACCTCGCGGAACGTGCGCTCGGACACGTCCACCTGCGCGTATTCCCGCCCGGCCATGACCGCGCCATAGCCCGCGAAATGCTTGGCGGTGGCGGCGACGGCATCTGGCGCCGCGAGATCGGGGCCCTGGAAGCCCCTCGTCTTCGCTTCCGCGAGCCGCGCGGTGAGCCAGGGATCTTCGCCCGCGCTTTCCGAAATGCGGCCCCAGCGCGGATCGCGCGAAACGTCGAGCATCGGCGCGAAGGTGAGCGTGAGCCCGTCGGCGGCGGCCTCCACGGCGGCGATGCGCGCGGTCCGTTCCCAGAGCGCCGGATCGAACGCGCCCGCCTCGGCCAGCGGGATCGGGAACACGGTGCGGTGGCCGTGCACGACATCGAAGCCGAAGAACAGCGGGATGCCGAGCCGCGTCTCCTCAACCGCCGCCTTTTGCACCTGGCGCATCAGCGGCGCGCCGAAGAGATTGAGCATGCTGCCGAGCCGGCCCCTCTTCAGCTCGGCCATGTAGTCGGCCGGCATGCCGGGGCCGGTGACGGCAAGATCGGCCGTGAGCATGTTGAGCTGGCCGATCTTCTCGTCGAGCGTCATCGCGCCGAGCAGTTTCGCGATGCGCGCCGCGTGGTCTTTCTTGGTCATGTGCCGCCCTGGCGTTCGAAGCCGCTCCGGTGCGGCGGCTGACAATTATCAATGCCGCCGCCGCCGATGAAGCAAAATTGAGCAGAGGCGGCGCTGCGCGAACTTCGGGCAGCGCCGCATCGGTGTGCGCCGCAGCACACTAAGCAAAAATCTGTGCCTTCGATCACGCTGTAAACGGTTTACTTACGCTGCGGCCTCAATTATACGCGAATGAAAGGCGCTAGAATTCGGACAGTAAAAGAGCCGGACGGCGCCGTATTCGATAAATAAAAGTTGAAGCAGGGGTAGGGTTCGTGTTCCGGGCGTTGCAGCCCGGGCGTCGTCTGTTTTGAAGGACGATCGAAGAATGGGGTAGCTGTACGAGGCGCCGCGCCGGGGCTAGCGCAGCGCGGAACGCAAGGGACAAGCCGCGGAGTCTGGGCGCAACTTCTCACGCTGTTGCGCGCCCTCTGCCGCTCGCGCTACCGCGGCCGTGTCGGCTGGCTCGCGCTGATCCTTCTCGCCATCGTCGGCGCCAACACCTACGGCCAGGTTCGCCTCAACGCGTGGAGCGGCTCGTTCTACGACACGCTCGCGCAGCGCTCGTTCTGGGCGCTCGGCAACGAACTCGTCGCGTTCCTCATCATCGTCGGCGGATTGCTGACGCTCGTCGTCTCGCAGACCTGGCTGCAGGAGATGATCAAGCTGCGGCTGCGCGAGTGGCTGACGCACGACCTTCTCGACCGCTGGATGGCGCCGCGCCGCGCCTACCTGATCTCGCACGCCGGCGAGCTCGGCGTGAATCCCGACCAACGCATGGAGGAGGATGCGCGCGCGCTGGCCGATCTCACCGCGTCTTTCGCGTTCGGCCTGCTGCAATCGACCTTGCTGCTGTTCACGTTCGTCGGCGTGCTGTGGGTGCTGTCGAGCCAGGTCGTGTTCCAGATCGACAAGCGGAGCTTCACCGTGCCCGGCTACATGGTGTGGTGCGCGCTGCTCTACGCCGCCGCCGGCTCGTGGCTCACCTGGCTCGTCGGCCGCCCGCTGATCCGGCTCAACGCTGAGAAGTGCGCGCGCGAGGCCGATCTGCGATTCTCGCTGGTGCGCGTGCACGAATCGGCCGAAGTGATCGCGCTCCAGAAGGGCGAGCGCGACGAGCGCGCGATCCTGAACGGCCGCGTGAACGGCGTCGTGAACATCGGCCGCGACATCGCGAACGGTATCGCGCGGCTCACCTGGGTCACGTCGGGCTATGGCTGGCTGGCGCTCGTGGTGCCCGTCGTCGTCGCCTCGCCGGGCTATTTCGGCGGCGCGATGTCGTTGGGCGGCCTGATGATGGTGGTCGGCGCCTTCAACCAGGTGCAGCAATCGCTGCGCTGGTTCGTCGACAACTTCGCCGCGATCGCCACCTGGCGCGCGACCTTGCTGCGCGTGATGGCGTTTCGCGACGGGCTCGACCGTGTGGCCGACGGCGCGCCCCCGGGCGAGGCCGGCGAGCGCATCACGGTGGAGGCGCATCCCGAAGGCAAGCTCGCGTTCAAGGCGCTGTCGCTGGCGCTGCGCGACGGCCGCGCCGAGTTCGACGCGCCGGTGGTCGAGATCGGGCGCGGCGAGCGCGTGCTGATCGCGAGCCGGCCCTGTGCTGACAAGGCAACGCTGCTGCGCGCGGTCGCCGGGCTCTGGTCGCGCGGCGAAGGCACGATCCAGGTTCCGCCGGCGCATCAGGTGATGTTCGTGCCGGCGCGGCCCTACCTGCCGCTCGCGACCTTGCGCGCGGCCGTGTCCTATCCCGACGACGCGGCCGCGTTCGACGACGCGGCGCTGCACGCGGCGCTGGGCCGCGTGGGCCTCGCGCATCTCGCCCCGCGTCTCGGCGAGCAAGAGCGCTGGGACAAGATCCTGACGCCCGAGGAGCAGCACGGCATCGCCATCGCACGGCTGCTGCTGCACGAGCCGCGCTGGGTGTTCCTCGAGGATACGTCCTCGCTCAGCAAGGAGCACCAGCTCCTGCTGCGCCGTATCTTCGGCGCGGAGCTGGCACATGCGACGGTGCTCGGCTGCGCCACCAGCCCGGATCTCGCCGGCTTCTATGGTCGGACGATCAACTTGCGCCGCCACGGCGCCGGTTTCGAAGCGGACGAGGCCGTGCCGGCGCCGCTGACGGTGATCCCGCTGCGCAAGGTGGCGGCGCTGTAAGCACTCTTGCGCGCGCGCGCGAGAAGCCGAAGAGTGCGCGCCATGACCGACCGGCTCCGCGCGCCCACCGACGCCCAGCTCCTCGACGCCGTGCAGCGCCAGACGCTGCGCTATTTCTGGGACTTCGCGCATCCCGTTTCCGGCCTCGCGCGTGAACGCAGCAACGTCGCCTTCGACTACGGCCTCGAGACGGTGACGAGCGGCGGCTCGGGCTTCGGCATCATGGCCATCGTCGCCGGCGTCGAGCGCGGATGGATCAAGCGCGCCGAGGCGGCGCAGCGTCTGCTCCAGTCCGTGCGCTTCCTCGCCAGAGCGAGCGCCTATCACGGCGTGTTCCCGCACTTCCTCAACGGCGAGACCGGCCGCACGATCCCGTTCTCGCGCAAGGACGACGGTGGCGACATCGTCGAGACCTCGTTCCTGATGATGGGCCTGCTCGCGGCGCGCCAGTATTTCGATGGCGCCGGCGCGGAGCGCGAGCTTCGCGACCGCATCAATGGGCTATGGAGCGAGGTGGAGTGGGACTGGCACACGCGCGAAGGCCGCGACGTTCTCTACTGGCACTGGAGCCCGAACAACGGCTGGGCGATGAACCACGAGATCCGCGGCTGGAATGAGTGCCTGATTACCTACGTGCTCGCCGCCTCGTCGCCGCGCTATCCGATCAAGCCCGAGGTCTATCACCGCGGCTTCGCGCGCGACGGCGCGCTCAAGAACGGCCAGCGCTATCACGGCATCGAATTGCCGCTCGGGCCGCCCGAAGGCGGGCCGATGTTCTTCGCACACTACGCGTTCATGGGCCTCGATCCGCGCGGGCTCAGGGATCGCTATGCCGATTACTGGCAGCAGAACGTGGCGCACACGGCGATCAACCGTGCGCACTGCTTGGCCAACCCTAAGCACTGCAAGGGCTACGGCGAGGCGTGCTGGGGCCTGACCGCCTGCGACAATTACGAGGGCTACAACGCGCACGCGCCGGACAACGATCTTGGCGTGATCGCGCCCACCGCCGCGCTCGGCTCGATGCCCTATGCGCCCGAGCACAGCATGGCGGCGCTGCGCCACTTCTACGGCGCGCTCGGCGACCGCCTTTGGACCGAGTATGGCTTCCGCGATTCGTTCAGCGAGGGGCGCGACTGGTTCGCGGATTCGCATCTCGCGATCGATCAGGGGCCGATCGTGGTGATGATCGAGAACCACCGGAGCGGCCTGCTCTGGAAGCTGTTCATGAGCTGCCCCGAAGTGCAGGCGAGCTTGAAGAAGCTCGGCTTCACGAGCCCGCATTTCGCCTGAGCGCGCGATGACGCCGCTCGAAGCGTGGATCGAGCGCCAAGCGGCGATCTCCGCCGAGCGGATGGCGCGCGCGATCTCGGCGACGGACCTCGTGTTCCATCGCCCCGGTTTCGGGCAGACCGTGCGGCCCGCGCCCGGCTCGATCCTCGCCTCGCCCGAGACCGAGCTGAACGGCGGGCCGGACTACTTCTTCCACTGGCTGCGCGATGCCGCGGCGGTGATGGAGGCGATGCGCCTGCTGGCCGGCGGCGCCGATGGCGCCGCGTGGATCGCGCGCTTCGAAGAGTGCGTGCGTTTCAGCCTCGCGCTCGGACGGCTCGACGGGCGCGCCGTACTCTCCGGCGGCGACGTCCGCGCGCGCGTGATGCCGGACTTCCTGAAGTTCGTGCGGCCCGACGACGAGATCGCGGCGCTCGCGGGCGAGCGCGTGCTCGGCGACGTGCGCTATGGCGCCGACGGCACGCTCGACATCATCAAGTGGTCGCGCCCGCAGCACGACGGCGCGGCGCTCGAAGCGCTCGTGGCGCTGCGCTTCTGGCGCGACGGGCGCTCATCCTCCGAATCGGCGCGCGCGGCGCTGGAAGCGCTGATCCGCCGGGACCTCGACTACACCGCGCATCACGCCGCCGATCCTTGCTTCGATATCTGGGAGGAGGAACTCGGCGTTCATTACTATCCGCGGCACGTGGCGCTGGCGGCGCTCGAGGCGGGCGCTGCATGGTGCACTTCCCAAGGGCGCGGGGTGCGCGCCGCCGCCTGCCGCGACGCCGCCGCGCGGCTCGCGCCCGCGCTCGATACGTTCTGGTCCGACGATCTCGGCTTCTATCGCAGCCGCATCGCGGCGCCCGATTCGCCGAAGGCACTCGACATGTCGGTGATCCTGGCGCTGCTGCACGCGGGACGCACGCAGGGTAAGCACGGCCTCGCCGATGCGCGTATGGCGGCGACGCTCAACCGCCTCAAGGCGCATTTCGCGGCGCGCTATCCGCTCAACCGCGAGCGCGGCATTCCGTTCGCGCTCGGCCGCTATCCCGGCGACCGCTATTTCGACGGCAGCGCGTGGTATCTCTGTTCGTTCGCCGCCGCCGAGTTCGAGTATCGCCGCGCGGCGCTCAGCGGCGACCGCGCGACGATCGCGCAGGGCGACGCGATCCTCGACGCGGTGCGCGCCTTCGTGCCGGAGTCGGGCACGCTCTCGGAGCAGTTTCATCCCGAAACCGGCGCGCAGCTTTCGGCGCGCAACCTCGCCTGGAGCTACGCGGCGTTCATCACCGCTTCGCACGCGCGGAACGCGGCGCTGCGGCTCTGAGCCGCTATTGCGCGGGCGCCTCGGCGCGCGCGAGGCGGCGCAGCTGCGACATCAGCTCTTCGGCTTGCTGCACGGCGGCGGCGCGGACCGGCAGGCCGCCGGCTGCAAGCCCCGCGGCGACCCAGGTGTTGCAGGTGTTGAAGAGGTGGAACGTGCCGCTGCCGGGATAGAACGCGCTCGACGGCAAGAGGCCGGGCGCGGTCGCGCGCACCCGCGGCGCGCCGCCGCGCGCGAACCCTGCGTGGAGATAGGCCGCGAGGCGGCGCACTCCCTCGGCTGAGATGCGCAGCGTGATTACCTCGTAGCCGGCATAGCCGCGCGGCGGGCCGCCATAGGCCGCGAGATGCACCACCGCCGCGCCCGGCAGCGCCGCGCCGAGCGTGAGCCCGAGCGTCTTGCGTGGTGTCGTGTAGTAGTCGCGATTGCCCCAGCCGAATTCGAAATGCGTGGCGCTCGGGAAGTCGGCGGCCTCCGGCACGAGGCCCGGCGGCAGATCGGCGCGCGAGATCACGATGCCGGTGTGCCAGCCGTTGCTCGTCACCTGGATCGTACGCTCGCCGCGGGCCGCGGCGAACGGCAGCGCGATCAGCAGCAGCAGCACGATCCGCAGCGAGAGCCGCGTCATTCGCACCTCTCCTTGGGCACCTTTGGGGCAGCCGGCGCTGCGCTCACGCGCCGCCGAGCGCGATGCGACGATAGGACAGCGCCTCGGCGATGTGTACCCGCTTCACGCCCTCGCCGCCGTCCATATCGGCGAGCGTTCGGGAAACGCGCAGCACGCGGTGATAGCCGCGCGCGGACAGCTTCAGGCGCTCGGCGGCTTGCGTGAGAAGCTGGCGGCCGGCCGCATCGGGCGCGGCGACCTTCTCGAGCAGGTCGCCATCGGCCTCGCCGTTCGTGCGAACACCGTTTCCGTTCTTCGCATAACGCTCGCGCTGGAGCGCGCGCACGCGGGCGACGCGCGCGGCGACGGCGGCAGAGCCTTCGCGCGCCGGCGGCAACGAGAGATCGGCCGGCGAGACCGCGGGCACATCGACGTGGAGATCGATGCGGTCGAACAGCGGGCCCGAGATGCGCGACTGGTATTCCCTGGCACACTTCGGCGCGCGGCCGCAGCCCAACGCCGCATCGTCGAGATGGCCGCAGCGGCACGGGTTCATCGCCGCTACCAGCATGAAGCGCGCGGGATACGTGATGTGGTGGTTCGCGCGCGCGACGACCGCGCGGCCGCTCTCGATCGGCTGGCGCAGCGACTCGAGCGCCGGGCGCTGGAACTCCGGCAATTCGTCCAAGAACAGCACGCCGTGATGCGCGAGCGATACCTCGCCGGGCCGGGCGCGGATGCCGCCGCCGACCAGCGCGGGCAGCGAGGCCGAATGGTGGGGATCGCGGAACGGCCGCCGTTTCGTGATGCGCCCCTCGACGAGCTGTCCGGCCACCGAGTGCACCATGCTGACCTCGAGCGCCTCGGCCGGCTCGAGCGGCGGCAGGATGCCGGGCAGGCGCTGCGCCAGCATCGACTTGCCCGAGCCGGGCGGGCCGACCATCAGCAGGTTGTGCCTGCCCGACGCGGCCACTTCGAGCGCGCGCTTGGCCGTCTCCTGGCCCTTGATGTCGGCGAGATCGGGATAGCGCGCATCGTCTTCGGCAAGGCGCGGCACGGGGCGCGGCAGCACCTGCGTGCCTTTCAAGTGATTGATCAGCGCGAGCAAGGTGGGTGCTGCCACGATATCGAGATCGCCGGCCCAGGCCGCCTCGCCGCCGCACGCGGCCGGGCAGATGATGCCGCGCCCCTTGCCCACCGCGGCCATCGCCGCCGGCAGCACGCCGGCCACGGGCGCCAAGGCGCCATCGAGCGCCAGTTCGCCGAGCACGATGTGTTCGGCCGCGTCTTCCGCCGCGACGACGCCCATCGCGACGAGCAGGCCGAGCGCGATCGGCAGATCGAAGTGGCTTCCTTCCTTGAGCACGTCGGCCGGCGCGAGGTTGACGAGGATGCGCTTCGGCGGCAGGCCGAGCCCCAGCGCCGAGAGCGCCGCGCGCACGCGATCGCGCGATTCGCCGACCGCCTTATCCGCGAGACCGACGATGCCGAAATAGGGATTCCCCGCCGCGATCTGGACCTGCACGTCGATGTCCAGCACGTCGATGCCCTGAAAGGCGACCGTGGCAATACGCGCAACCATCGCGTGAGCGGCTTTCCCCGATGAGCGTTTCGCCGACTTTAGAGACGCGCGGCGCCGCTGTGTAGCGCGTTTGTTCCTTTGGCGGCTTCTGGAATAGTGCCCTGTGGCGGGTGTTGACCACGGAGCGGCGCCCATCGGAGGCGCCGCGCAATCGGGAGACTTCCATGACGCATCGTTTCCGCATCGCGCGCGCCGCCGCCGCGGTCGCCGCCCTCGTGCTCGCCTTCGCCTCGCTCGCCGCCGCCGAGACGGCGCCGACGATGCGCATCCGCGGCGAGATCACGGCGCTGGACGCCGACAGGCTCTCGATCAAAGACCGCGGCGGCCAGGCGCTGACGGTGAAGCTGGCGCCGAATTTCCGCGTGACCGAGCTCCGGAAAGCGGCGCTGTCCGAGATCACGGCCGGCAAGTATATCGGCGTGACGGCGTTTCCGGCCAAGGACGGCGCTCTGCGCGCGGTGGCCATCCACATCTTCCCCGACGCCGCCAAGGGCACCGCCGAGGGCCACCGCCCGTGGGATCTGGCGCCCGAAACGACGATGACCAACGCGACGGTGGACGGCGTCGTCGCCGCCGGCAGCGGCTCCACGATCAAGGTGAAATACAAGGACGGCGAGAAGACCGTGATCGTGACGCCGGAAACCGCGATCGTGGCCATGGGCCCGGGCAAGCCCGACATGCTGAAGCCCGGCGCCAGGATCCTGATCTTCGGCGCGGTGAAAGCGGCCGACGGCAGCCTTTCGACCCAGGGCGTCGTCGTCGGCAAGGACGGGGTGGCGCCGCCGATGTAGGACGCAGCCCGAAGACAGGCTGCTTCTGGCGAACGGCGCGAAGGGCGCCGTTCGCCAAGGCATGTCGGGCGCCAAAAGGGACGCGATTCGTCAGGTGCCGTATCGGCGAGCCCATGCGCGCCGCGCATGAATGAACGGGCCGACCCCCTTCACGATGTTTACATTTGTAAACAGGCGGGCCGCGAGGCATGCGCTTGCCGCATGCAGCCAGATGCCGGTGACGTCACGGAAGCACACCGGCATTTCCGGGCTTTTCCGGTAATCGGTGGCGCGACGACCGAGGCGGCCGCGTGTCGCGCGTGATCGTCCCGCGCGTCGGCGTTTGCGACGGAGGATCGCTCGCGATCGACGATGTGAAACAGCGGCGGGCCAGCGGAGACGGCCCGCGATGAATATTTGAACATAAAGTGAACAAAATCAATCAAGTATCCGAGCCTGATTGCAATCGTCATCCCGACCGGAGCACGGCGCCAGGGATGCGACCGCGACCGCTCGAGCTTTGCCCGAGCGGCAACGCATTCGCTCTTTGGCGCGCCAGTATCAAATGCCGAGCAGCTTGCGCGCGTTCTCCTTGAGGATCAGCGGGCGCACTTCGGGCTTGATGTCGAGCTTCGCGAAATCGGCCAGCCAGCGGTCGGGCGCGATCGCCGGCCAGTCGGAGCCGAACAGCACCTTTTCGCGCAGCAGCGTGTTGGCATAGCGCACGAGGATCGGCGGGAAATAGCGCGGCGACCAGCCCGAGAGATCGATGAACACGTTAGGCTTGTGCGTGGCCACCGACAGCGCCTCCTCCTGCCAGGGAAACGAGGGGTGCGCGAGCACGATCTTCAAGTCGGGGAAATCGGCCGCCACGTCGTCGAGGAACATCGGGTTCGAATATTTGAGCCGCATGCCGTTGCCGCCGCGCATGCCGGCGCCGACGCCCGTTTGCCCGGTATGGAAGAGCGCCGGGACGCCCGCTTCCTGGATCGCCTCGTAGAGCACATAGGCGGCGCGATCGTTGGGATAGAAGCCCTGCATCGTCGGGTGGAACTTGAAGCCCTTGATGCCGAAATGCTGAACGAGCCGCCGCGCCTCGCGCGCACCCGCCTTGCCCTTGGCGGGATCGATGCTGCCGAACGGGATCAGCACGTCCACATGCTGCGCGGCGAGCTCGGCCATCTCCTCGTTGTCGTAGCGCTTGAAGCCGGTCTCGCGCTCGCAATCGACCGCGAAAATCACGGCGCCGATGTTGCGCGCGCGGAAATGCGCCGCCGTTTCCGGGATCGTGGGCGGATGCTTGAACGGCATCTTGAAATAGCGCGCCATGCCGGCCTGGAATTCGTCGTAGCCGTCGTCGGCATGCGTCCCGCACGGCTCCTCGGCATGCGTGTGGATATCGATGGCCACGAGCTTGTCGGCGTCGAACATCGGGCTCTCCTTTGCGCAACCCGCGTTCTAAAGCAGAGTCCGATCGGGTGGAAATGCCGCTGCGTGGAAGCGCATCGTGCGCGTCCATCCTTTGAGGCGGCCCCAAGTGGGGCCGCACCTCAGGATGCGACGGAACTTGCTCGAACAAACCTGCCTCATCCTGAGGAGCCGCCGCTCTCGCGCAGGCCTCGAAGGATGGCCGCGTGCACGGATTTGCCACCGAATGATTCCACGGAACCGGATATTGCATTAGCAAAGCAGCGGTGATGGGAGACCTTAAGATGAAAGCCATGGAACTTCGCGACTGGAACGTGGACAGCATCGTGCTGGCCGAGCGGCCGAAGCCTTCGCCGGGGCCGGGGCAGGTGCTGATCCGCATGCAGGCCGCGTCGCTGAACTTCCGCGACACCGTGATGGCGAAGCGCGGCTATGGGCGGCGCAGCGGGAACGTGCCGCTGGTGCTGTGCTCGGACGGCGCAGGCATCGTCGAGGCCGTGGGCGCGGGGGTTACGCGCGTTAAGGCGGGCGATCTCGTCTGCCCGAACTTCAGCCAGACCTGGCGCTCGGGCACGTTCCACGAGGAAGTGTGGCTCGGCACGCTCGGCGGACCGCTCGACGGCACGATGCAGGAATTCATGTGCCTCTCCCAAGAGGGCGTGGTGAAGGCGCCTTCGCACATGAGCGCCGTGGAGGCCGCGACCCTGCCCTGCGCCGCGCTCACCGCCTGGAACGCGATCGTGGAGCAAGGCCGCGTTCAGGCCGGCGACAGGGTGCTGATCCAGGGCACCGGCGGCGTTTCGCTGTTCGCGCTGATCTTCGCGAAGATGCATGGGGCGGAGACGATTTTGATCTCGTCCTCCGACGAGAAGCTGGCGCGCGCGCAGCCGCTCGGCGCCGATCACCTGATCAACTACAAAAGCACGCCCGACTGGAGCAAAGCGGCGCGCGAGATTTCGGGCGGGCGCGGGCTCGACCACGTCGTCGAGGTGGGCGGCGCCGGCACGCTCGAGCGCTCGATCCGTTCGGTGCGGCCTTCGGGCGTGATCAGCCTCATCGGCGTGCTGGCCGGCGGCGCCGGCGAGGTGAATCTCGGCCCGGTGGTGACGCAGAACATCCGCCTCCAGGGTATCACGGTGGGCTCGCGCGACCTGTTCGAGGCGATGAACCGCGCGCTTTCGCTGCACAAGGTGAAGCCGCCGCTCGACGACCACAGCTTTCCGTTCGACGGCTTGAAGGACGCGCTGAAGGCATTTCCGCAGGGGAAGCACTTCGGCAAGGTGGTGTGCGAATTCTGAGGGGAAGGGAACAGGAGGCGGGGAGACGGGGAGAAGCAAGAATCACCACGAAGGCACGAAGACACGAAGTAGGGAGAATGCCTGCGGCGCCCTTTAATTTGGCGCGCGCCTTCGCGCGCAATCCGCTCTTCTTCGTGTCTTCGTGCCTTCGTGGCGAGCCTGCCTTTCTTTTCTTCTCCCCGCCTCCCCGCCTCCTGTTCACTTCATCCGCGGCGGAGCGAGCAGGGCGCCCGCGCGTTTATCGGATCGGGCGAGTGGCGGCGGGATGGCGCGACCTGTATAGTCGCCGCGTCGAGCAAGCGAGCGGGTGCGGATGGACGGCTACATCGCCTTGGTGTTGCGCCAGCCCGGCGGCGGCTACCGGGCGGTTTTCCCCGATGTGGAGGGCTGCCGGGCCGAGGGACGGAGCGTCGACGAGGCGCTCGCCAACGCCCGTTCCGAGATCAAGGCCCATGCCGCGCGCACGGCGCGCAACGGCGGATCGATGCCCCCGCCCCGCCCCGCCTCCGACGTGGCGACGCTTTCCGCCAAGCACGGCGCGGTGGCCGGTGCCTGCATCCACGTGCGGCCGCTGAGCATCCAGGTGCGCATGGACCGCCTGCCCAAATCCGTGCGCGTGCCGAAGAACGAGAAGTAGCGGCCGCGTTCCGTCGGACTCACTCGATCACCCGATTCGCACTGACGAGTATGGCTTGCGGAACCGCAAGGCCGAGCGCATTCGCGGTCCGAAGATTCAGCACGAGATCGAATTTCGTCGGCAACTCGATCGGCAAATCCGCCGCCTTTGCCCCCTTGATGATCATGTCGACATAGGCGGCGGCGCGGCGGCCCATGTCGGAGAGGCTCGGCGCATAGCTCATCAGCCCGCCGGATACGACCCAGTCGTGTTCGACATAAAGCGCCGGCAGGCGGGCCGCCGAGACATGGCGAAGGATCAGGGTTCGCTGCGGCTCGGCCGCGAACATGACGTCTTGCAGCACCATCAGCGCCTGCACGCTGCCCGATCGAATTGCCGCGAAGGCCGGCGTGATTTCTTCGGGCTTGCGCACCTCGAGCACCGCAACCTCGACACCGATCGCGCGCGCCGCCTGCATGATCTCGCCCACACCGCGTTCCTGGACTGGATTGGATGGGTTGACGAGCACGGCGACGCGCCGCTGCTGCGGAACGACGGCCTTCAGCAGCTCAAGACGCTTTGCCGCAAGCTCCGGACTGAGACCGGCGAGGCCCGACATGTTGCCGCCGGGACGCGCATAGCTCTTGGCCCAGCGCGCGGCGACCGGATCACCGAGCATCACGAAGACGATCGGGATCGTGGCGGTATTGCGATGCGCCGCAGCGGCGGCAGGCCCGCTCGATGCGAAGATCAGATCGACCTTGCGTTCCACGAGCTCGCCGGCGAGCGCGGGCAATCTCTCGATGGCGCCGCGCGCATGCCGCACCTCGAACACGACGTTCTTCCCGTCGACGTAACCGAACTCGGCCATGCCGCGATACCAGCCCTCTTCGATCGGCGTATCGCGGCCGATGAGAATGCCGATGCGGGGCATGCGCGCGCCGGACTCGGCCGCCGCCGGCGCCCACGGCCCGGAGGCCGGCGCGGCAACCAGTGCCAGCATGCCAATGATGGCGGAACGGCGCATCATGCGCGAAACACCAGACGGTTCGGCGCTGAATGTGGCGAAATGCTAGGCGGCACTCAAGTTCTTGTCCACCGCGCAAACGATGGTCAGCCCGGCCGGCGCTCGACGAGGAACATCGCGCTGTGGGTCATCTTCACCTCGCCGCCTTGCGCGCGGGTTTCGTGCGCCCAGGTGACGAAGCCGAAATTGGGCCGGCTGTTCAGCACGCGCATCGATTTCACGACCGTGCGGCACGCGAGCACGTCGCCCGGGAACACCGGCGCCTTCCAGCGCACTTCGTCCCAGCCCGGCGAGCTGCCCGAGCGCACGTGCGGGAACGCGTCGTGATTCATGCGCCGCCACGCCGCGCAGGTGTGGGGGCCGCTGGCGATGAGCCGGCCGAACGGCGTCGTGGCCGCCGTCTCGGGGCTCAGATGGAACGGCTCGGGATCGAACTCGCGCGCGAAGCGCATGATGTCGTC
>CAYZSG010000125.1:0-15130 GCA_964481045.1 uncultured Candidatus Odyssella sp.
TGTGCTCGAGATAATCGCGGCAGGCGCCGAGCGGGCCCGTCGCCTTCGCGATCGCGTCGGCCACCGTCGCATCCGTCAGGCGGCCGGCGTAGCGGTCGTGCGCGCGGTTCATCAGGAAGCACAGCGCCTTTACGGGCTTCTTCATGCCGTCGATCTGCACCGTCACCCAGCGCGGATCGTAGGAGCCGCTGACCATCTCGCGGCGAAACAGGATGTCGAACTCGGTTTCGGCGATCGCGCGCTCGATGCGCATCGCCACGCCGGTGCAGGCGCCGCCCGGCATGAGGCCGAGCATCAGGCCCGGGCATTCCGGCGAACCGCGCCCGAGATGGGTCCAGAGGCAGAACCGGCGATGATAGCCGTAGAGCCGCGCGCGCTTCATCTCGGCGACGTGGACGCACGGGTTCCAGATCAGCGAGCCGTAGCCGAACACCCAGACGTCGCCGTCCGGCGCCTCGGCCAGCATCTTCCGGTAGCAATCGACGATCTGCTGCTCGGTCCACCGGCCTGGATAGCCGCCCCGCGCCTCGATCATCTTGTCGATGAAGCCGTTCTTGATGGCGTCGCGGGTGAGGACCACAGGGGCGGCGATGTGACATGGCGCTTCCGCGCCGGGGCGTGTTGCAAGGCAAAAGCGAGCGGCGCTTTATAGCCCGCCTTTGCCCCATTCACCAAGAGGCCCGCCATCTCCCGCTTCTGGCACGCGCTCTCGCCCAACGGCCGCGGCGCTATATTCATTGTAGCGGGCGGGTTCTTCTTCGCGTTGCAGAGCGCGGGCCTGAAAGAGGTGAGCCAGCGTCTCGACCTCTGGCAGGTCGTATTCTTACGCTCGGCATTCTTAACGCTTTTCATCCTGCCGGCGGCGCTGGCGCGCGGCGGGATCGCGACCAAGCGCCCGGCGGCGCATTTCGGCCGCGCGGTGATCGGGCTCGGCGGCTTCATCTGCATGCTCTACGCGATCGCACACGCCCCGCTCGCCGACGTGACCGCGCTTACCTTCACGAAGCAGCTCTTCATGGTGCCGCTCGCGATCGTGCTGCTCGGCGAGGCGGTCGGTTGGCGGCGCTGGGGCGCCGTCATCGTCGGCTTCCTCGGCGTGCTCGTCATGGTGCGGCCGGGTGACGCGACGTTCGACCTGGCGCTGCTCGCGGCGCTCGGTAACGGCCTGCTCACCGCTTATGTCGCGATCGTGCTGAAGCAGCTCGCGCGCACCGAGCGGCCCGAGACGATGGTGTTCTATTTCGGCTTTTTCTCGACCCTGCTGGTGGCGGTGCCGGCCGGCCTCAACTGGACATGGCCGGGCGGCTCGGATTGGGCGATCATCGTCGCCGCGTCGCTGTTCGGCACGTTCGGCCAATCTCTCACGGTGCGGGGCTGGGCGGCCGGCGACGCCTCGGTGATGGCGCCGATGGGATATGTCTATCTGATCCACGTCGCGCTGCTGGGCTTCTTCATCTTCGGCGAGATTCCGACAATGTGGACGTTCCTCGGCTCGGCCGTGATCATCGCCGCCACGCTCTATATCGCGCTGCGCGAATCGCGCACCCGCGCGCCGGCGGCGGCGGCGCCGGCTCCCGCGGCGGCGGAATGAGCGCATGACCGCCGCCCCCTCGCCCGCCGGTTCCGGCTGGGGCGCGCTCACCGCGAACAGCCGCGCGGCCGTGTGGATGCTGTTGGCGGTGCTCGCCTTCTCGGTGAACAACGTCTCGCTGAAGAGCCTCACGCGCGACCTCGATCCACTGCAGATCATGTTCGTGCGCGGCGTAATCATGACCTGCATCCTGTTTCCGATCGCCTGGCGCACGAGCGCTTTCGCGACGAAGCGCTTCGGCGGGCACCTCACGCGCTCCATCCTCGGCAGCTCGGGCGCCTATCTCTTCATCTTCGCGCTGTCGCTGGCGCCGGTGGCCGACGTGGTGGCGCTGAGTTTCTCGCGCGCGCTGTTCATCGTCGTCTTCGCCGTTCTGATCCTCGGCGAGGTGGTGGGCTGGCGGCGCTGGACCGCCTGCGCGGTGGGCTTCGTCGGCGTGCTCGTGATGGTCCGGCCCGGCTTCGGCGAGATCAACCTCGGCATGGTCGCCGCCGCCTCCGACGCGATCCTCTCCGCCGGCGTGGCGCTCACGCTCAAATCGCTCGGCCGCACCGAGCGGCCGCAAACCATCGTGTTCTATTTCGGCCTGCTCTCCACACTGTTCTCGATGGTGCCCGCGCTGCTCGTCTGGCGCGATCCGGGCCCCAATGGATGGACCTTGCTGGCGCTCACCGGCGTGCTCGCCACCTGCGGCCAGTTCGCGATCACGCGCGCCTGGACCGAAGGCGAAGCGTCGATCGTGGCGCCGCTCGCCTATGTGCAGCTCGTGCTCTCGGGCGGCCTTGCCTACCTGCTGTTCCGCGAGACGCCCGACACGCTCGGCCTCGCCGGCGCCGCGATCATCGTCGCCTCCACGCTCTACATCGCGCTGCGCGAGGCCCGGCTCAAGAAGGTTGCCGTGCCCTCCGGCGCCGCGGCGAAATAGATCGTCCATTCTGCGACAGCATCGGTCGTCTGCGCAGAACGTACGCCCACGCCGATTCCCAACAGCGCCCCTTTCGCCTAGACTTCGCGGATCGGCCGGCGGCTTTCGCCGGCGAGAGGGGGAGCCATGACGTCTCTGCGCGCGATTTCCGCCGCGGCCATTCTCGGCGCGGCGTCCTTCCTGTTTGCGCCTGCTGCGGCCACCGCCCAGACGCGGGCGCCGCTTTCGCCGCCGGTCGGTGTGACCCTCGGAACGATCGGCAGCGCGTCGGACGTGGGATTCTTCATCGCGCAGGAGCGCGGCTACTTCAAGGCGGAAGGCCTCGAGGTGAAGATCGAGATGCTGGGCTCGGCGACCAAGATGATGCCGGCCCTCGCCACCAACGATCTCCAGGTCGCGAGCGGCGGCCTGAACGCCGGCCTCATCAACGCCATCGCGCGCGACATTCCGCTGCGCATCGTCGCCGACAAGGGCACGCTCGTGGCGGGATCGGGCTATCAGACGTTCCTCGTCCGCAAGGAGATCGCCGAGAAGATCAAGGGCTACGGCGACCTCAAAGGCCTCACGATCGCGTCCTCGGGCGGCGCCATCACCACCGACTCCGTCGTCATCAACAATGCGCTGAAGCGTGGCGGGCTGGCCGCCGCCGATGTGAAGGTCGTCGATCTCCGCTTTCCGGACATGGTCACCGCGCTGGCCAAGGGCGCCGTGGACCTCGCGCTGATCATCGAGCCTTTCGCGACGCGGGCGATCGATCAGGGCATTGCCGTGCGCTGGAAAAACGCCGACGAGATCGCCCCGAATCTGCAGCTCGCCGCCGTCTTCTTCGGCCCGAAATTCATGAAGGAGCAGCCCGAGGCGGCCAAGCGCTTCATGGTCGCTTATGTCCGCGCGGTCCGCGACTACAACGACGAGTTCCTGAAGGGCGGCAACAAGGACGCGATCATCGCCATTCTCACGAAGCACACCGCGATCAAGGACCCGGCGGTCTACAAGCGCATCGTGCCGCCGGCGATCAACCCCAATGCCGCGCTCAACCTCGCCTCGATCAAGGAGTCGGTCGATGCCTGGGTGGCGCGCGGCACGGTGAAGAACGTCGAGATCGACAAGATCATCGATACGCAATACCTGGAATATGCGTGGCAGCAGCTCGGCCGGAAATGACCGGGCGCGGCGCGGCGTAATCGCATGACCGGAACGCCGCATGTTGTGATCGCCGGCGCGGGCCTCGGCGGCCTCACGGCCGCGCTCAGCCTGCTGCGGTCGGGCATCGACGTCGACGTGTACGAACAGGCGCCGGCGCTCGGGGAAGTCGGCGCCGGCGTCCAGATCAGCGCCAACGGCACGCGCGTCCTGCATGCGCTCGGCCTCGCCGACGCGCTGCGCGATCTCTCCTGGGAGCCCGCGGGCAAGGAGCTGCGGCTCTGGAACACCGGCGAGACCTGGCCGATGTTCGATCTCGGCGGCGAATCGGTGCAGCGCTACGGTTTCCCCTACTACATGTTCCACCGCGCCGATCTGCACGACGTGCTGGCCGCCGCGGTGCGTCGCGAGAAGCCCGACGCGATCCACCTGAACGCGAAAGCCGCAGGCTGCGATCCGGCCGGCGAGCGGCCGGTGCTGCACTTCTCGAATCGGCCGAGCGTCTCGGCGGATGTCCTCGTCGGCGCCGACGGCGTGCATTCGGTGATCCGCCAGGCGCTGTTCGGGCCGGACCAGCCGACATTCACCGGCTGCATCGCGTGGCGCGGCGTCATTCCGGCCGAGCGCCTGCCGAAGCATCTGCTCCGCCCGGTCGGCGCCAACTGGGTCGGTCCCGGCGGCCACGTCGTCCATTATTTCCTGCGTCGCGGCGAATTGCTGAACTTCGTGGGCATCCGCGAGCGCCAGGATTGGCAGATCGAATCGTGGATCGCCGCCGGAACGGTGGACGAATGCCTGCGCGATTTCGCGGGCTGGCACGACGACATCCTGACGATGATCCGCAACATCGCGACGCCCTACAAATGGGCGCTCAAGGTTCGCGAGCCGATGGCGCGCTGGACTCAAGGGCGCGTGACGCTGCTCGGCGACGCGTGCCACTCCACCCTGCCGTTCATGGCGCAAGGCGCGGTGATGGCCATCGAAGACGGCTTCATCCTCGCGCGCTGCCTGCGCCTCTGGCCCAACGATCCGGAGGCGGCGCTCCGGCGCTACGAAGACGCGCGCCGCGAGCGGGCGAACGGCGTCGTGCGCCAGTCGACGCGCATGACGACGCTGTTCCACAACGAAGAGCTCGCCGACCACGACCGCGCGCGCGCATTCATGGCGCGTCAGTTCCAGCCCGAGCAGACCCGCGAGCGCTACGAGTGGCTGTTCTCCTACGACGCGACCGCGGCCGCCGTCTGATTCAGCGCGGCTTCCACGGGATCAACCAGCGCTCGAGATTGTTGAGGATGATCGCCGCGCCGAAGCCCAGCACCGCGCTCATCAGCAGGCCGACATACATCTTCTCGATCTGAAACACCTGCCACGACGTCCAGATCAGATAGCCGATCCCGGAATTGGCACCCACGAACTCGGCGCTCACGATCACGAGCAGCGCCACGCCCATGCCGAGCTTCAGGCCGGTGAGCACGACCGGCAGCGCACCCGGCAGCGCGATGTCGAGGAACTTCATCGTCCGGCTGGCGTGATAGTTCTTGCCGACCTCGAGGTAGATCTTGTCGATGTTGCGCACGCCGGCGACGGTGTTGATCAGCACCTGATAGATCACGGCCACGGCGATGATCGCGTATTTCGATTCCTCGCCGATGCCGAGCAGCATGATGAAGAGCGGCAGGATCGCGATCTTCGGAATCGGATAGGTGCCGTCGACGAGCGGCTGGATGATCGCGCGCACCCACGGGATCAGTCCCATGGCGAGGCCGATCGCGACTCCGGGGAACGCGCCGAGCACGAAGCCGATCGCGATGCGGCCGAGGCTATCGCCGAAATGGCGCATGAACTCGCCGGCCGGGTGCTCCGGGCTCGGCTGCAGCATCGTCCACAACGTCTCGAAAATGCTGTGCGGCGCGGGGAAGAAGCGCGTGTCGGCGAGGCCAACCAGCGCCGACACTTCCCACAAGGCGAGCAGGAAGATCGGCGAGGCGAAGCTCAAGAACCGCTCGAACGCGCGGCTTCGAAACCAGGGCGGCTGCTCCGGCGCGATTCCGCCCGCGTCGATGGCCACCAGTTCGGACTGGACGGCCGCCGTATCCGCCTTCGCTTGCGATTGGTCGCTCAAGCTTCCCCCCTCTGCGCGTCCTGCATCCGGCGCGCCGCGTTCACCTCGTCGCGCAACTGACCCCACACGCGCCCGAACAGCTCGCCGTATTCCTTGCTCGACTTGACCGCCTCGACGCGGCGCGGCCGCCCGAACACGGCGCCCACGTCGATGATGTCCTTGATGCGGCCGGGCCGCGCGGTCATCACCATGATGCGATCCGCCAGCACGATGGCCTCGTCGATCGAATGCGTGACGTAGAGCACCGTCTTGCGGCTCTCCTCCCAGATGCGCAGCAGCTCGGCCTGGAGGAGAATCTTCGTCTGCTCGTCGAGCGCCGCGAACGGCTCGTCCATCAGCAGCATCTCGGGATCGTTCGCGAAGGCGCGCGCGATCGAGACGCGCTGCTTCATTCCGCCCGAAAGCTGGTGCGGCAGCGCATCCTCGAACCCGCCGAGGCCGACGCTGCGGATGAACGGATCGACGACGGCGTAGCGGTCGCGGCGCGAAAAGCGGCGCGCCTTCAAGCCGAAGGCGACGTTGTCGCGCACGTTCATCCACGGAAAGATGCTGGTTTCCTGGAACACCATCGCGTTGAGCGGCGGCGGCTTCGTGCCGCCTCGCGCCGGCGTTCCAGCCGCGGCCGCGATCTCGATGCGGCCGGCCGAGCGCGCCTCGAGCCCGGCCAGGATGCGCAGCAGCGTCGTCTTCCCGCAGCCGCTGGGGCCGACGATGCAGAAGAACTCGCCCGCACGAATGTCGCAGTCGATCGGCGCCAGCGCCTCCACGCGCCGTCCGCGCACGTTGAAATGCTTCGCGACGGCCCGAAGGCGAATCTTGATTGCGCCCGACTGCGATTTATCCATGTCCCGATACGATCGACGCGGCCCGGCAAGGTACCGTCGTCGCGCCGTGCCCGCTATCCCGAAAGCGCGGACCCTGACGCGCCCGGCTATGCGCGGCGTTCGGGAACGCCCTTCTCGCCGAGATCCCAGAACAACCCGGCCATCATCATCAGTCCTTCGCGCGCGACGGAGCCAAGCATGTGCTCGTCGGGGGCGTGCTGCGAGCACGCGGGATAGGAGTGCGGGACCCAGATCGTCGGCACGCCGGCGATGTCGGCGAAGATGTCGTTCGGCACCGTGCCGCCGAGGTTCGGCAGGATCGCGGGCTTCTTGCCGGTGGTCTCGGCGATCGAGCGCGCGGCCCAGCGGACCCACGGATGATCGGGATCGAGCCGCGTGGCCTGACAATGCTGGCCCGGCGTCATCGCCACCTCGACTTCGGGGAAACCCTCGCGGTCGAGATGACGGCGCAGCGCGGGCACCACCTCCATCGGGTCGGTACCCACGACGAAGCGGAGCTGGCAATGCGCCGAAGCGGCGGGCGGGATCGCGTTCACCGGCCGCTCGGGATTGCCGGTCTTCATCGCCAATACGCTGAAGCTGTTCCAGCCGAACACGCGCTCGGCCGGCGTGAGCCCCGGCTCCCCCCAATCGGCGTCGATCGGCGGGCCGTCGGCGCCGCCATCCACCTCGCAATCGGCCAGCGCCATGCGCACCGAATTCGTCAGCGTCCTCGGCCGCCATTCGGGCACGCGGATGCGGCCGTGGCGGTCGATGATCGACGCGATCGCGTGCGAGAGGATCGCGCCCGGCTCGGCGAGCAGGCCGCCCCAGTTGCCCGAGTGATGCGCGCCTTTGCGGAGATTGATCCGCATGTCGAAATTGACGAGGCCGCGCGAGCCGGTGAACAAAGTCGGCCGCTCGGCGCGCAGGCGCGGCCCGTCCGAGGCGATGAACACGTCGGACCGCAGCGCCGCCGCCTCGCGCCGGAAAAGATCGGCGAGGCCCGGCGAGCCGGTCTCCTCGCCGGTTTCGAGAACGAGGACGAAGTCGAAGCCGAGCCGCCCGCGCGTCTCGAGCACGGTGCGCAGCGCGGCGAGGTTGATCGTGTGCTGGCCCTTGTTGTCGGCGGTGCCGCGGCCGTAGAGGCGGTCGCCCTCGGGCGTGAGCGTCCACGGATCGAGGCCGCCGCGCCACTGGCCTTCGAGGCCGCGGATCACGTCGCCGTGGCCGTAGCTGAGCACGGTCAGCGCATTGCCGGGCTCCGTGCGCCGCGCGATCAGAAGCGGCCAGCCGCCGGCGGGATTGGCGACGAAACGGCAGTCGCAGCCGAGCGCCGCCAGCGCCGGCGCGATCTCGTCCTTCAGATAGCGCTCCAGCTCGCCGGCGCGATCCGGGTTCTGGCTTTCGGTGCGGATCGCGACGCGGCGCGCCAGCTCGGCGGCGAAGCCGCCCTGATCGTAGAACGCGGCGGCGCGGGCGAGTGCGGCGGAACGGGTCATGCGGGGCCGATGTGGGGCAAGAGGAACGAAGAGCGGTCACACCACTCTGCCAGCATCCACGTCGCCGAGGAAGCCGAGCACGGCGGCGGCGAACGCGTCGGGCTCTTCGATGAACGGCATGTGGCCGCTGCGCTCGAGGAACGCCATGCGCGATTTCGGCATCAGGCGATGCAGCTTCCAGCCGATCGACGGCGCCAGCACCGCATCGAACCGGCCGTGCAGCACCAGCGCGGGCTTCGTCCATCCGCGCAGCGTATCGGTGAAATCGAGGCGCTCCATGTCCACGCGCAGGACGTTGTTGAGCGCGATGTTGTAGACGTGCTCCTGCACCTCGTGCGCGTAGCGCGCATGCGCGGCGCCATCGACGAACTCGAAGGTGTGGAACAGCGAGATCACGGACGCGGGGAAGCGCGCGGGCAGAGCGGCGCGCGTACGACGCCATTCCTCGATGCGGTCGGGGAAGATCGCATCGAGGAGCTGGAGCGTCTCACCCGGCGCCGGACCCATCGCGCTCGCGAGGATAAGGCCGCGCAGCCGCGCCGGGTATTTCGCGGCATAGGCCATCGCGAGATAGGCGCCGAACGAATGGCCGATGACGTCGATCTCGTCCGCGCCGGTGGCGACGCGCACCGCCTCGAGATCGTCGACGAAGCGGTCGATCGTCTCGCCCTCCGCGGCCGGGCTCGACCGCCCGCTGCCGCGCTGGTCGTAGAACACGACGCGGCGCAGAGCGCCGACGCGGTCGAAGCCGCCGCCGATGCGCAGATAACGGTGATCGGCGCCCGGCCCGCCGGCGATGGCGACCAGCGGGGTCGGCGCCAGCCGCGCCGGCGGCGGATACCAGGCAACCTCGCCGCCCGGCGATGTGGCGAAAGCGTGAGACATAGAATTTCTCGCTCGATGATCGGTTGCGGTCAGGAAGACAGCATCCTTTCGCCCACCGCAAACCAATAGTAATCTGCCTGAGGATTAATTTTACTGAGCCTTGCCATGCCCGCCCCGCTTCCGCCCTTGAACGCGCTGCGCAGCTTCGATGCGGCGGCGCGCCATCTGAGCTTCGTGCGCGCGGCGGCCGAGCTCGGCGTGACGCCGGGCGCGGTGAGCCATCAGGTGCGCCAGCTCGAAGATTGGCTGGGGCACGCCTTGTTCGAGCGTCGCGCGAAGGGCGTGACGCTGACCGCGCTCGGCCGCGATTACGGCTCGCGCCTGCGCGCGATCTTCGACCAGATCGCGGCGGCGACACGCGGCGCAAGGCGGCCGGCCGCCCCGCCCCGCGTGGTTCTGCGCTGCCAGTATTCGCTCGCGGCGAAATGGCTGGCGCCGCGCCTGGCGGCCTTCCGCGCCGCGCATCCCGATATCGAGCTGCGCGTGCTGGCCCGCCGCTACCATCCCGACCCGCGCGCCGAGGGCGCCGATCTCGCGATCTATTACAGCCGCGGCCCCCTGCCCGGCATCCGGCAGGATCGCCTGTTCGCCGGCAAGGTGATCGTGGTCGCGGCGCCGGCGTTGGCCGAGACCTTGCCGCGTCGCCCACGCCCCGCCGACCTGATCGAGCGGCCCTTGCTGCACAACTCGACCGCCGACCGGGGCTGGAGCGAGCCGGACTGGGCGACGTGGTTCGCCGCGGCCGGTATCGAGCTGCCCGGGCCGCCGCCGGGCCTCGGATTCAATCTTGCCCATCTGACGCTCGAGGCCTGCCTCGCCGGCGCGGGCTTCGCTCTCATCCACGACGTTTTCGCCGATCCCCATCTCGCGCGCGGCGAACTCGTGCGGCCGCTGGCGCTGACCCTGCCGGCGCCGCACGCCTATGCTCTGTTGGCGCCGAGCGCGGCGCTGAAGCGCGAGGAGGTGCGGCGCGTGCGCGACTGGCTGATGGCCCAGGCCGGCGCCTGAGGCAAGCCGCGCGCGCCGCGCAAGGGGCGTACGCGCCTCGGGCGAAGCTTGAGCTAGATCAAAGCGGGAGCGCGAGGCCGGGGGCATCTTCCCGCGCACACATCAGAGCCCGCCGATGCGCCCCGTAACCGACCACGCCGAGATCTCCATCGATTTTCCGGAGAAGGCCTATATGGGCACCTTCGGCCACACGGCGTCGTTCGCCGTGGCCGCGGCACCCGTCGGAGTCGAGCTGAAGCTCGCGCATGGCGGAACCCCGAAGCGTTGCGTCGACATCCACCTGCACTGGTACCTGTTCGCCGACGTCATCGACGAGATCGCGGCTTCGCTCGAAGGCCGCGCCGGCCTCGTCGACGAGGCGCATCGCGCCGCTTTGATCGAATCCGTGAAACGCCTGGCGGCCGCGCTGGCCGCGCCGATCCCGCAACCGGGCCGATAGGAGATCATCATGCTTGCCCGCGAGGTCATGTCCCCCAATCCCATCGTCGTCTCCGCCACCATGCCGATCGAGGACTGCGCGCGCCTTCTGCTGGAAAAGCGCATCAGCGCGATGCCAGTCGTCGATGCGGCCGGCGTCGTGATCGGCATCGTCAGCGAGGGCGACCTCATCCGCCGGCGCGAGGCCGGCACCGAGCGCCGCTATTCGTGGTGGCTCGAGCTCGTCTCCGACCCGCAGACCATGGCCCGCGACTTCGTGAAGAGCGGCGGCCACAAGGTCAGCGATGTAATGACCAGGCAGGTCGTGTCCGTCACCGAGGACACGCCGCTCGCCGCCATCGCCGGCATTCTCGAGAAGCATCACATCAAGCGCGTGCCGGTGGTGCGCGAGGGAAAGCTCGTCGGCATCGTCTCGCGCGCCGATCTCGTGCGCGCGCTGCTGCTCGGCCGCCCGGTTCCCGCGGCCGGCGCCGCCAGCGACGCCGACATCCGCGATCACTTCCTGGCGCGCCTCGACAAGGAGCCTTGGGGCCCGCGCAGCTACGTCAACATCGTCGTCAGCAACGGGCAGGTGGAGCTCTGGGGCTTCGCCGGCTCGCCCGACGAGGCGCGCGCGATCGGCCTCTTGGCCGAAGACGTTCCCGGCGTGCGCGGCGTGGTCAACAACGTGCGCGTCGGCGAGCACGCTAAGTATCTGTTTTAGCAGGGATTGGTCCAGGGTATCTCCCTCACCCGTTCGGACCTGAACTGCCGGTCCCGCTGCCCGCGGGGCCGGCATTTTTTTGCCCGCCAATTGCAGAAGCTACGGTCATCCGTTCGGCCTAGTCCCTGAAGCAGAATTTACGATTCGCGCGGAATCGGCGACATCAGCGCCGGTCAGCGAGGCGCCGCGCTGGCACGCCACCGTCAGGCGCAGCCGAGGGAAACGATCCGACCATGGCCAGCCGCGAATATCGCCACGTCAAGCGCGCCGCCCCCCGGCGCCTGACCGCGCGGGACATCATGACCCGCGACCCGATCTGCGTCACCGAACAAACCCCGCTCGCCGACTGCGCGCGCCTGATGCGCGAGAAGGGCATGGGCGGCCTGCCCGTCATCGACAGCGCGCGCGAAGTCATCGGCTTCCTGAGCGACGGCGACCTGCTGCGCGTCGCGGCCAGCGAGGGCAAGCCCAAGACCGAACACTGGATGGATCTGCTGGGGGCGCCCGAAGCGGCCGCCGGCGTGCTGGCCACCCTGGCCAGCCGCCGCGCCGCGGACGCCATGACCGGCCGCGTGATCTGCGTGCGGCCCGATATGCCGGTGTCCGAGGTCGCCACGATCCTCGACGAATGGCGCATCAAGCGCGTGCCCGTGATCGCCGATGGCCGCATCGTCGGCATCGTCGCGCGCAGCGATCTCCTGCGCACCATGACCGATGCGCGCCGGCTCCGGCCCGAGATCGCGGCATCCGACAGCTCGATCCGCGACAGCCTCGTCTCCCACCTCGAGCAGCTCACCTGGCTCACCGGCGGCGGCGGCGTCAAAGTCACCGTCAACGACGGCACCGTCGTGCTCTGCGGTTTCGCCGCCTCGAGCGAAGAGGTGGTCGCGATCGAATACCTCGCCGAAACCGTCCCCGGCGTCCGCTTCGTCGAGAACTATCTCCGCGTCGGCCAGCAGAAGAGCTACCGCAACTAGCGCCCGGCCACCGCGCCTCCGACTTCACGGCAACGTTCCTCCGGTTCCTCCCTCACCGCCTGGAACGCAACTGCCCGGCTCCCGTGTGACGGCACGGGAGCCGGCTTTTTCTTTCCACCACCGACGGATCATTCTTGTCGTCCCCGCTTTCGCGGGGACGACAAAGTTGGGGGTGCCCTCAATCCGCCCAGGGCATCGGCGCCTCGTTCAGGCCCCAATAGACGCTCTTCTGGCGCATGTAGTTGCGGATGCCAAGGCGGCCCTTCTCGACGCCGATGCCGCTGTCCTTGCGGCCGGCAAACGGAGTCGCGATGCTGAACAGCTTGTAGGTGTTGACCCACACCGTACCGGCGTCGAGCCGGCGCCCGATCCGCCAGGCGCGGCGGTAGTCGCGCGTCCAGATGCCCGAGGCGAGGCCGTAGATCGAATCGTTGGCCTGCGCGATGAGGTCGTCCTCGTCGTTGAACGGCATGGTCACGAGCACTGGCCCGAAAATCTCCTCCTGCGCGACGCGCGCCGTGTTGCCGAGGCCGGAAATGATCGTCGGCAGCAGGTAATTGCCCTTGGCATAGACGGCGCCGGACGGCCGCTCGCCGCCGCACAGCACGGTGCCGCCCTCCTTTCGCCCGGCCTCGATATAGGCCTCGATCGAGGCGCGGTGCTCGGGCGTGATCTGCGGGCCCATCTGCGTCTGCTCGGATTCGGGATTGCCGATGCGCAGCGCCTTCGTCTTGGCGACGAGCCGTTCCAGGAATGCGTCGTGGATCTTCGCCGCCACGAAAAGCCGCGAACCAGCAATGCAGGATTGGCCGGCCGAGCTGAAGATGCCGTAGATCACGCCGTTCACCGCGTGATCGAGATCGGCGTCGTCGCAGACGATCGTCGGCGACTTGCCGCCGAGCTCGAGAATGACCGGCATCATCTTGTCGGCGGCGACATGGGCGATCGCCTTGCCGGTGCTCGTGCCGCCGGTGAACGAGACCATTTTCACGTCGGGATGCGCGATGATCGCGTTGCCGACACTGCGTCCGGCGCCGGGCAGCACGCTGACCACGCCCCTGGGCAAACCGGCCTCGAGGCAGATGCGGCCGAGCTCCAGCGCCACGAGCGGCGTCGGGCCGGCCGGCTTCAACAGCACGGCGTTGCCGGCGGCGAGCGCCGGCGCCAGCTTCTGCGCGTCGCTGGCGATCGGCGAGTTCCAGGGCGTGATCGCCGCCACGACGCCGCACGGATCCCAGGTGCTCATCGTAAGATACGGGCCGCGCGAGGGCGTCAGCTCCCACTCCGCCGTCTCGCACACCGCGCCGAAATAACGGAACGTGCCGGCGGCGCTGGCGACGAGCGCGCGCGTCTCCGAAATCGGCTTGCCGTTGTCGCGCCGCTGGAGTTGCGCCAGCTCCTCCGCGCGCGCGGTGATGAGATCGGCGATCTTGTAGAGGAACAGCGCGCGCTGATGCGGCAGCAGATCGCGCCATTTAGGGTCCGCCAGCGCGCGCTGGCCCGCGGTCACCGCGTCGTCGACATCGGCCGGCGACGCGCCCGTCACCGCGCCCGACACGGACTGATCGTGCGGATAGTGCGAGACGACGACGGGCCCGCGCCCGGCTCTCCACTCACCGCCGATGAGGATGGGTTGAACGGTCATTTCACCTGCCTAAGGATCGCACGCGGCATCGCCGCGAAAATCACAGGAGGCGGGGAGCCTGGGAGAAGGAAGCATTCAAACACAGAGTGCACAGAGAACACGGAGAAGAAAAGAATTGCGCGCCAAGGGCGCGCGCAGAAAGCATAGCTCCGTGTCCTCTGTGTCCTCTGTGGTTCAATTCTTTCTTCTCCCCGCCTCCCCGCCTCCTGTGCACTTTTCTTCGCGGCCGCAGCAAACGCGATTGCCGTCAGATCTCGACCGCGCTCGCGCGGTTGCGGATCGCGCGGAGCACGCTGAGCGCGGCGAGGCTCGAGGTCTTTGGATTGTCGGGCAGCGGCTTGCCGCGCATCTCGATGGTCATGGCGCCGAAGGCACCTTCCGCGTCGATCCGGTGAATGTTGCCTTCGGCGGCGGGATCGGCAACGAGCGTCACCTCGGTCTTGTCCCAGCCGGCACCGGCCAGCGCGATCGTCGCGCAGACATTGGCGTTCTGCGGATAGGCGCGCGCGGCTTCGTCGGCGCGGCCCGTGTAGAGCACCTTCTCGGCGGCGAGCTTCGCGAGATCGGCGATCTTCTCGGCCGGCGTGCCTTTCCACGCCTTGGGCGGCTTCCGCGACGTGTAGCGCACATGCGTGAGCCCGCCCTGGCGCGCGGCGGCGAGCGCATCGATGCCGCCCACCGCGCCGGCGACGATCAGCAGCTTCGCCTTGCCCTTCTCGGCGGCGGCGGCGAGCTTGTCGTAGAGCGCGCGGTCGGCCAGCGCCCCGGCCGAAACGACGACGAGATCGCTGCCCGCCTCGAGCACCGCGGCGCCGTGCTCGGCAAGGCCGCCGTGCCCAGCCGCCTCGACGACCAGCGGCGGCACGTGGAAGCCAATTGGGGCGACGGTGCCGACGAGGGTGATGCCCTCGCCCACCGCTTTCTGCACGTCGGCGACGCGCGCGCGCTCGACGACGATGGCCGCGCAACGCGCAGCCTCGTCGCGCCGCAGGTTCTTCAGCACGAATTTCGCGATGGCGCCGTGGCCGATAAGGGCGAAGTCCATGAGGCCGTACAAACCGGAGAAGCTGAGTGCTGACCGGCGAGCGATCGGGCGCCGCGCCAGCGAAGCATCGCACCGCCCGGCGCCGACGGCAAGCGCGGCCGCGGCTAGGGCTCCTCGCCCATGCGCGCCAGGGCCTGCCTTGCCTCCGCGAGGTTCGGTGAGCGGCGATAGGCGGCGCGATAGTCGCGGATCGCGGCGGCGCGCTGGCCCAGTCCTTCGTAGGCCTGGCCGCGATACATGTAGAACACCCCCGCCTCCGGGCGCTGTTTCACGGCGCGATCGAACTCCGGGAGCGCCTCGCGGAAGCGCTTCAGGCCGAGCA
>CAYZSG010000126.1:0-14897 GCA_964481045.1 uncultured Candidatus Odyssella sp.
GGCGCGCGCGTGTTCGCCGATTCGGCCGGCACGCACGGCTACCACATCGGCGAGCCGCCCGACCCGCGCACCGCCGACGCGGCGCGCCGCCGCGGCTATCCGATGACCGGCATGTTCGCGCGCAAGGTGTGCGCCGCCGATTTCCGCGCGTTCGACCTCGTCGTGGCGATGGACGAAGGGCATTTCCGCCTGCTGCGGCGCATGGCGCCGGCGGGCGGCGAGGCGAAGCTGCGCCTGTTCATGGCGCTCGTGCGCGAGGCCGCGCACCGCGACGTGCCCGATCCCTACTACGGCGGCCCCGACGGCTTCGAGCACGTGCTCGACATCGTGGAAGCCGGCGTCGAAGCGCTGCTCGACGAGGTGGCGGAGACGCTCGCGCGTCGAGCGTGACGGATGACCCTCGCCGACCGCATCGAACAGCTCATGGGCCGCCGCCCTTCGCGCGTCGCGGCGCTGGGCGGCGGGTGCATCGCGCCGGTGCATCGCTGCGATCTGCCGAACGGCGAGCGCATCGTGGCGAAGCAGCCTTCGCCGGGCCGCACGCTCGACTGCGAGGCGTGGATGCTCCGTTACCTTGCCGATCACACGGCATTGCCCGTGCCGGCCGTGATCGCGGCGGCGCCCGATCTATTGCTGCTCGAATACGTCGACGCGGGCGACGCCATGGATGCGCGCGCCGAAGTGCATTGCGCAGAGCTGCTGGCCGGGCTGCACGCGATCCGCGGCCCGCAGTTCGGATTCACGCGCGACACACTGATCGGGCCGCTCGACCAGCCCAACCCGCCCACGTCGCGCTGGCTCGATTTCTTCCGCGATCACCGGCTGCTGCACCGCGCCCGCGCCGCGCACGAGGCCGGGCGGCTGCCGGCGCGCCTGCTTGCGCGCCTCGAGACGCTGGCCGGGCGGCTCGACCGCTGGATCGTGGAGCCGGCGCATCCTTCGCTGATCCATGGCGATTGCTGGAGCGGCAACGTGCTGGTGAAGGCGGGCCGCGTCGCCGGCTTCATCGATCCGGCGATCCACTGGGCGCATCCCGAGATCGAGCTGGCGTTTGGCACCCTTTTCGGCCCGTTCGGCGATACCTTCTTCCGCCGCTATGCCGAGCTGGCGCCGCTGGCCGCCGGATTCTTCGAGGCGCGCCGCGATCTCTACAACCTTTACCCGCTGCTGGTGCACGTGCAGCTCTTTGGCGGCGGATACGCGAACAGCGTGGCCCGGACGTTGGCTCAGTTCGGCGTATAATTTAGTAATATCAATGAATTAGATTGCAACACTGGATCATAGTTGACAAGGAAATTATTTTATAGTTTCCAAGTAAACTATGATCACCCCGCCCCCTCCCGAGAGCGTCAGCGCGCTCGAAGCACATGCCGGATACTGGCTCCGCTTCGTCTCGAACCATGTCTCGCACGCGTTCAGCCGCAAGCTCGCGGCGCGCGACGTGACGGTCGCCGAGTGGGTCGTGCTGTGCGAGCTCTATGAAGCCGAGGCCACGGCGCCGAGCCGCCTCGCCGATCGCCTCGGCATGACGCGCGGCGCCATCACCAAGCTCGCCGACCGGCTGATCGCGAAGTCGCTGGTCGCGCGGCGGCGCGACCGCCGCGACCGCCGCGGGCAGACGCTGGCGCTGACCGACGAAGGCCGCGCGCTCGTGCCCGGCCTCTCCGCGCTCGCGGACCGCAACGATGCGGAGTTCTTCGGCCACCTCACCGCCGCCGAGCGGCAATGGCTGGAGCGCATTATGAAGGAGATCGTGCGGCGCCATGCGCTGCGCGCGATCCCCGTCGATTGAACGGCCGACGCCGCCGGAATCCATCCCAGCCCGGAGAAAGCCCATGAACGCGCACGTGAAAGCCGCCGTCGAGGAATGCACCCGCGCCTCGGACGAAGAGCGCATGACGTTTCCCGAGGTCGTCGCGAAGCTGAACGCCGCCGGAGTCGAGCGCTATCGCGCCGACCTGCTGCGCGCCGAGAAGACCTACTACCTGCCCGACGGCGCATCGCATGTGGTGCCCGCGGCCCGACTCGGCGCTGCGGCGGCGCGCGACTTCTCGCCCGATGGCGTCCGCGACGCGGTGCGCGCGATCCAGGCGCGGCGCATCAGCTACAAGGCGTTCTGCGAGCGGATCGCGGCGGCGGGCTGCGTGGACTACGTCGTCTCGCTCGCGGGCCGGCGCGCGGTTTATTTCGGACGGACCGGCGAGAGTTATGTGGAGCCGTTTCCCGCGGCGAAGTGAGGGCGCCGCGCGATCGGTTGCGCGGCTGGGCGGAACTGCCTAGCTTTCTCCGCCCGTATCAAGAGGCGGAATGCGCGCCCTCCTTGCCCTTTTCCTCGTCTTCCTTGCCGCCAGCGCCGCCGCGCAGCAGGGGCCGGCGCCGCCGGGGCCATTGCAGGATCGCGCGCCGCCGCCCGCGTCCGTGCCCGGCGATCCGGCGCAGGCGGTGGTGCTGATCTTCAGCCACGGCACCTATCGCCCGCAGCGCCGCCACCAGTGCAACGAGGAGCGCGACGTGCCCGCCGTGGTGCGCGAGATCGGCGCGGCCAACGGCTGGACCGTGCACTACCTCTGCTCGGCCGCGACCGACGACGGCATCGACGGCTCCTACACCTACAAGCGCGCCGACGAGATCCTGGCCGCGGTGGCGGGCCTGCGCGCCAAGGGCGTGGCGGCACAGCGCATCTTCCTGCTCGGCCATTCGGCCGGCGGCTGGTCGTCGCTGATGGCGGCGCGCAAGGACGCAGGCGGCTTCAACGCGATCGTGGCGTTCGCGCCGGCCTTCGCCGGGCCGCGCCACGAGGAAGCGCAGTTCCCGAAATGGCGCCGCGAATTGGCGCCGCAACAGACCGCCTATCTGCGCCAGGCCAGGCGCATCGAGGCGCTGATCATCGCCTACAGCGACGACGATTTCGACCGGCCCGCAGATCTCGCGCCGCTCGAGTCTATCCCCGGCGTTCGCCTGCTGGCCTTCGACGCCTGCCAGCGCGGCCACGGCACGACCTACACCGATTGTTTCCGCGAGGGCGCGCGCGTGGAGATCGAGGATTACATCAAGACGCGCCTGAAGGCGCCGTGAGGCCATGGCGATCACGGTCGAGATCGGCGACGAATGGATCATCTGCCGGCACGGCGAGACGCGGCAGCAGGGCGTGCGCTGGAGCGATCTGAAAGCCGTGCTGATCGAGACGACGGATCAGGGGCCTTTCCAGAACGACGTGTTCTGGGTGCTCGTGGGCGAGAAAAGCCGTTGCGTCGTGCCGCAGGAAGCCGAAGGCTCGCAGCAATTGCTCGCGCGGCTGCAAACACTGGCGGGCTTCGACAGCAGTGCCGTCATCGAAGCGATGGGCAGCGCAGAAAATCGCACCTTCGTGTGCTGGCGCAGGCCCGAGGGCGATTGAGCACCCTTCATTCATCGTCATCCCGACCGAAGCGGGCGCGCCACTTGGCGCGGCCGCGAAGCGGAGGGATCGCGGCGCAGCTGCATCGCGATGCCTCCACTTCGCGAGCCGAAGACGGCTCGCTTCGGTCGGCATGACGAAATGGGCAATGCGCTCGGCTGACTACGACAGCGCAGCCACCGCGCGCTCGTCGACGAGCGGATAATCCGCGAGCGGCTCGTACACAGAGCCGTCGCGCTTCAGGTGGCTCTGAAACAGCGTGAAGCGATCGATCGGGATCGGGCCGATCTTCAGGAGATTGTGCTCGGCGAGGAAGTTCGCGAGGTGGTGGCCGGTCTCGGTCTTGAAGCGCGCGAGCGTCACGTGCGGGACGAATTTGCGCCCCTCGGGCGGCCGGCCCGCGCGCACGACGGCCGATTCCACCTTGTCGCGCAGATGCTGGAGCGCGGGATTGCGCGCGACGCCGGCCCAGAGCGACCGCGTCTGCCGCAGCGAGCCGAAATGGCCGACGCCCTCGATCGAAAGAGCGAACGCCTTGGCGCGCACGGCGAGCAGATGATCGTCGATGTCGGCCGCGTCGGCGTTGGAGACTTCGCCCAGGAACCGCAGCGTGATGTGCATGTTCTCGCCCGACGCCCAGCTGGCGCCGGGGATGCCGAAACTGATCCTCTCCAGCCGCTCCTGAACCGCCTCGGGCAGGGGAACAGCAACGAACAGGCGCAGCATGGCGAGCCTCCGCGAGTAGAGGTCCTACCCTGGAAAGATGCGAGCAAGCGGGCGCGCCGTCAACCGCTTGTATTGCCTACTCGGAACCGCTCAAGCCGTGGCTCCACCGTCACACGAATGTCATGCGTCGTTGCGGTACTTCGGCCAGGGGATGCGGCCGAATTCGATGCCTTCATCCTTCAGCTCTTCGGCCTCGGCGTCGGAGGCCTCGCCGTAGATGCTGCGCTCGTCGGACTCGCCCTTGTGCATCTTGCGCGCCTCGTCGGCGAAGCGCGGGCCGACATATTCGGCGTTTTTCTCGATGTACTGGCGCATCTCGCGCAGCGCCTCGCGCAGTTTTCCGGCGACATGCACCTCGCCCGTGTCGGGTACTGTGGCCGGTTTGGCCTCGGTGGGCGCGGGCGTTTCCGCCGCCGGCGCTTCGATGGGCGCGGCGCGGCGGCCGCCCTTGGCGATGGCCGGCGCCATGATCGCCTTCGCCACCTTGGCCGAGCCGCAATCCGGGCAGCGCACGTCGCCCCGCTTCGCCTGGCGATCATAGGTATCGCCATTGCGGAACCAGCCCTCGAATTCGTGGCCTTTCTGACAGCGGAGCGAGAAACGGATCATGCGGCGTGCGGGGTTCTGGAAAAGAGAAGGAACAGCTTCATAAGATAGGTACACTTCCTTTCCGATTAAAGTAGCACTCACTTACGCCGGGTGCCAAAGCAACGCGATGCCGCACGCCGCCACCGATCAACCCTCCGCCTGGGTCGCGCGCTTCCTGCCGCTCGTGCCGGCGGGCGGGCGCATCCTCGATGTGGCCGCAGGCGGCGGCCGCCACACGCGCCTCGCGCTCGCGCGCGGCCACGCGGTGACGGCGGTGGACATCGACGTGTCGGCACTCGCCGATCTCCGCGCCGATCCCGACGTGGAGATCGTCGCGGCCGATACCGAAGGCGCGCCGTGGCCGTTCGCCGGGCGCGCATTTGCCGGCGTGATCGTGACGAACTATCTGCACCGGCCGCTGCTGCCGCTGCTCGTGGCGGCCGTGGCCGAGGGCGGCGCGCTGATCTACGAAACCTTCGCCGCCGGCAACGAAGCTCTCGGCAAGCCCTCGAATCCGAATTTCCTGCTGAAGCAAGGCGAACTGCTCGAGGCGGTGCGCGGGCATCTCACTGTCGTCGCCTACGAGCACGGCAAGATCGAATCCCCGCGCCCCGCCGTGGTTCAACGCATCGCCGCGGTGCGGGCCGCGCTCGGCACGATTCCTCCGGCGTCAACCTGAGCGTAGCGAAGGATCTCTGGCCGCAGGTGATTCCTGCGCCGTCGAGAGATCCTTCGCTTCGCTCAGGATGACGTAAAACAGTCGGAGCGCTCACGCCCGCTTCGGCGGAGGATCGCTCTCGCCGTCGTGCTCTTCCGTGCGCAATGCTTCGGCGAGGCGGTGGGCGGCGCTGCCGGGCTTGAGCGGCTGCGGCTGGCCGGGGCCGGGCGCCCATGCGGTGAGATAGACGATGTCGAAATTCGCGATGAGACGCCCGCTCTTGTCGGCGTAGCGGCGGAGATATTCCTCCGCCGCCGTGAGCATCGTGGCGCGGCGCGTGAAGCCGCGGCGGCGCTCGCGTAGCGCGTTCGTCTCGCCCATGAGCCGCAGATCGGCCATCAGGCTGAACACGTGTTCGTAGGTCACCTGGATGCGGTCGCGATCGACGACCGGCAGTGCGAACCCTGCGCGCTGGAGCAGCGCGCCCGCGTCGCGCACATCGGCATAGGGGCTGACGCGCGGGCTGGCGCCGCCCTCTTCGGTCAACTCGGCCTGCAGCAGCGCCTGGCGCAATTCGGTCAGCGTCTCGCCGCCGAACATCGCCGCGACCAGGAGGCCATCGGGCTTCAGCGCGCGGCGGAGCTGGATCAGCGCGCCGGGCAGATCGTTGACCCAATGCAGCGCGAGATTCGAGATCACGAGATCGAAGCTCGCCGGCGCGAACGGCAGCGCCTCTTCATCGGCGACGACGGTCGGAAAGAAGCGGTTGCTGATGCGCGCGAGGCGCGCGAAGGCCGGCGAGACATCGGCCTGGAACACGCGCTCGACGCCTTGCCGCCGCGCCATCGCGCGCGCGAGCACGCCGTCGCGGCAGCCGAGATCGAGGATGGCCGGGAAGCCGCGCTTCACCTCGTCGAGCCGCTCGAGCAGCCGGTCGCCGATCTCCCGGTGCAGGAACTCGGCCTCGGTGCCCTCGGCGAGCTTCTGCGCCGCGCGATCGCGATGCGCGCGGACGGCGCGCCGGTCGAAGATGGAGGGATCGTCCGCCACCGCCTTCACCGCGCGCAGGGCCACTGCTTCTGCGCCACCTTCAGCATCACGTCCTCGATGTTGGTGTCGCCGGGATAGGGCTTGCCGTCCGCGCCGGTGCCCGAGGTGAGCTCGGTGTCGAGCAACTTCACCGCGTCGGCGCCGCGCATCTGCACATTCGCCGGCGGGCAGAACAGCGGCTTGCCGCCGGATGTCACGGCCGCGCGGTTGGCGATGAAGAGGCCCTGCAGCACGCCCTCGATGCGCACTTCGATCAGCGATTTGAACGTGGCCTGCACGTTGCGGGAATCGAGCCGGTATTTCTGATAGTTCTCGAGCTTGATGGCACTCGCGGGCGAAACGCCGAGCACGGCCGCGAGCGCGGCCGTGGCGGCGGCGAGAGTGGCGATGCGGACGATGTATGTCATGGCCCCGCCCTTAGAGGAAATGGGTGCCGCCGTCGACCATGATCGTCTGGCCGGTGACGAACTTGCTGGCGTCGCCGGCGAGATAGATCACGGTGCCGGCGAGGTCTTCCGTTTCGAGATTGCGCTTCAGCGCCTGGTTCTCGCGCACCGCGACCATACCCTTCTCGAACTTCGCGCCGAAGAATTCCTTGGTGCCCTCGGTGAGCACGGCCGTGGGCGCGATCGCGTTGACGCGGATACCGTCGCGCCCGAGTTCGCGCGCCATGGCACGCGTCATCGCGATGACGGCGCCCTTCGAGGCCGAGTAGTGCAGCGCATAGGGCAGGCCGTAGATCGCGGCCAGCGAGGCGATGTTCACGATGCTGCCGCCGCCCTGCTTCTTCATCGCCGGGATCACGGCGCGGCAGCAGTTCCACACACCCTTCACGTTCACCGCCATGCAGCGGTCCCACTCGTCTTCGTCGATCTGCTCGACGCGGCCGCCTTTGAGGCCGCCGTAGAGTGCTGCGTTGTTGACGAGCACGTCGATGCGGCCGAACGCAGCGAGCACCTTCTCGGCCATCGCCGACACGCTCTTGAAATCGGCGACGTCGACCTCGGCACTGAGCGTCTTGCCGGGGCCGTACATCACCTCGAGCGTCTCCTTCACGTCGGCCTTGTCGGCGACGGCGACGTTCATCCCCGCCTCGATCAGCTTCTGCGCGTAGGTGCGTCCGAGGCCGCGCGCGGCGCCGGTAACGATGGCGGTGCGGCCCA
This sequence comes from uncultured Candidatus Odyssella sp., assembly GCA_964481045.1. Classification (GTDB taxonomy): domain Bacteria; phylum Pseudomonadota; class Alphaproteobacteria; order Bin65; family Bin65; genus SBBV01. The sequence continues at coordinate 7,583 of CAYZSG010000126.1, forward strand.
CGAGATTCGTCATTGCGTTTCCTTCCCCTCGGGTTCTGCGGAACGGCCCGTTTTAATCCCCTTAGCGCGGCGCGGCCAAGCCGGGCGGCATGCAAAACGAAAGGCCCGCCACCCTTGCGGATGGCGGGCCTTCGCTTGGCTTCCGTTCCGGCATCGATGCGCGGCTCAGCCGCGCACCGCGCCGTAGGGCTGGCCGGTTAGGCCGCGACCTTGTGTTCGACGGCCTTGCCGCCGTTCTGGATCGGGATCACGCGGGGCTTGAGCGCCTCCGGGATCTCGCGCTTCAGCTCGACGACGAGCATGCCGTTCTCGAGCTTGGCGCCCGTGACCTGGATGTGGTCGGCGAGCTCGAAGCGGCGCTCGAACGCGCGGGCCGCGATGCCGCGGTGGAGATACTGCGTGCCGTTCGTCTTTTCGGCCTGCTTGCCTTCGACGAGCAGCGTGTTCTCCTTGGCCGTGATCTTCACGTCCGTGGGGCCGAAGCCGGCGACCGCCATGACGATGCGGTACTCGCTCTCGCCGTGCTTCTCGATGTTGTAGGGGGGATAGCCGGGCGCCACGTCGGCGAACGCGTCTTCGAACAGGCGGCCGAGGCGGTCGAAGCCGACGGTGGAGCGGAACAGCGGGGAAAGGTCGAGCGACATTGTCATCCTCCTTGAGCGATGAACGTGAAGGCATGCCGCCGTCGCGGGCCTGCATGCCGTTTGCCATGAACCGCCCGGGCCCCGATTGGGCACCCGGACAGGATTGCAGATGGGAAGCCAACGCGGCCGTTCAAGGGCCGGAAACGTTCGAAATTATTTTTGAACGAGCATTTAATTACGCGGCATCAGCGCGGCCAGCACCGCATTGAGCCGCTGCCGCCCCGCTTCGGTGGCGCGGAGCGCGTGCGGGGTCCATGCGATCAGCCCCGCATCGGAGAGCCGCGCGGCGGCGCGCGGATCCACGAACGCGCGCGCGCTTACGCCAGCTTCCTTCTCGAAGCGCGCGAGATCGACGCCTTCGGCCAGGCGCAGGCCCATCAGCAGCATCTCGCGGCCGCGCTCGGCGCGATCGAGTGCCGTGCGCTCGGCCTCGCCGCTGCCCTTCGCCTCGACGTCGGCAAGCCAGGTTTCGGGCAGGCGCTGCTGGCGCGTCGCGACTTTTGTTTCGCCGAGCGTGAGCCGCCCATGCGCGCCGGGGCCGATGCCGGCATAGTCGCCATAGCGCCAATAGGCGAGGTTGTGCCGGCTCTCGCCGCCCGGCCGCGCGTGATTGGAAATCTCGTATGCGGCGAGGCCGGCCGCGCCGAGCAGATCGCGCGTGGCCTCGTAGAGATCGGCGGCGGTGTCTTCGTCGGGCAACGTGAAATCGCCGCGCGCATGCGCCGTGTGGAACGCGGTGCCCGGCTCGATCGTGAGCTGATAGACCGAGAGATGATCGCCGGCATAGCGCAGCGCGCGCGCGAGCTCGTCGCGCCAGGCGGCGACGCTCTGCCCCGGCCGCGCATAAATGAGATCGAACGAAGTGCGCGGGAAAATTCCGGCGGCGCGCTCGACGGCGGCGAGCGCTTCGGCCGCCGCGTGCTTGCGCCCGAGGAATTCAAGCGCCGAATCGTCGAGCGCCTGCACGCCGATCGAGAGGCGGTTGATTCCGGCCTCGCGGAACGCACGGAAGCGCGCGGCCTCGGATGCGCCGGGATTGGCCTCGAGCGTGATCTCGATATCGGGCGCGACGGGCCAGAGCGCGCGGATGCGCTCCAACATCGCCGCCGCCGTTTCGGGCGGCATCAGCGACGGCGTGCCGCCGCCGAAGAAGACCGACGTGACCGTGCGCCCCGGCGTTTCCGCCGCCGCGCGCGCAATTTCGGCGAGATAGGCGCGCTGCCAGCGCGTTTCATCCACGCGCTCGCGAACGTGCGAATTGAAATCGCAGTACGGACACTTCGAGAGGCAGAACGGCCAATGGACGTAGAGCGCGAAGCCGGGCACGCGCGGCGTCGGCGCCGTGCTCGTCGTCGAGAGATGCTTCGCTTCGCTCAGCATGACGGCCTTGTATCGCCCGTGCACCCTGCTCCCACGTCATCCTGAGGCCGCCCTTGCGGCCGAAGGATCTGTCGGCAGGTTGGCACCCTCACTCGCTCCACGCCGCCACGAGCTTCGCGAACGCGCGCGCGCGGTGGCTCATCTCGTGCTTCTTCGCCGGATCCATTTCGCCGAACGTGATCGCGTGGCCGTCCGGCACGAAGATCGGATCGTAGCCGAAGCCCTTGTCGCCGCGCGGCGGCCAGACCAGCGTGCCGTGCACTTCGCCCTCGAACACATCGCAGCGCCCATCGGGCCAGGCGAGCGCCAGCGCCGCAACGAATTTCGCGCGGCGATCCGGCTTGCCCTTCATTGCCTCTTCGACCTTGCGCATCGCGACGGCGAAATCCTTTCCCGGTCCGGCCCAACGCGCCGAGTAGATGCCGGGCGCGCCATCGAGTGCCGCCACGGCAAGCCCCGAATCATCGGCCAGCGCCGGCATCTTCGCCGCTTCGGCCGCCGTGCGTGCCTTCAGCGCCGCGTTCTCCGCGAATGTATGCCCGGTTTCTTCCGGTTCGATGAGGCCGAGCGACGCGGCGCCCACCACCGCGATGCCGAGCGGGCGCAGCAGATCCTCGATCTCGCGCAGTTTGCCGGGATTGTGGCTGGCGATGACGAGTTTCGCGGGCCGTTCCACGGATCAGGCCTTTCCGAGCGCCTTCTTCTGCGCCTGGCACAGCTCGCCGATGCCCTTGCGCGCGAGACGCAGCAGATCGAGAAACTGCTCCTCGGCGAAGGGCGTCTTCTCGGCGGTGCCCTGGATCTCGATGATGCGGCCCTCGCCGGTGAGCACGAAATTCGCGTCGGCATCGGCCGCGCTGTCTTCGGCGTAGTCGAGATCGAGCACGGCGCGGCCCTGATGAATGCCGCAGGAGACAGCGGCTACTTGCCCGCCCAGCGGCACGCGGTCGATCTCGCCCTCTTTCACGAGCCACTCGAACGCCCGGTGCAGCGCCACATAGGCGCCGGTGATGGCCGCCGTGCGCGTGCCGCCATCGGCCTGGAGCACGTCGCAATCGATCGTGATCTGGCGCTCGCCGAAGCCGGTGAGATCGGCGACGGCGCGCAGGCTGCGGCCGATCAGGCGCTGGATTTCCTGCGTGCGGCCGCTTTGCTTGCCGCGTGCGGCTTCGCGGTCCGTCCGCGTGTGGGTGGAGCGCGGCAGCATGCCGTATTCGGCCGTGATCCAGCCCTTGCCGGTGTTGCGCAGGAACGGCGGCACGCGCTCTTCCACCGAGGCGGTGACGAGCACATGGGTGTTGCCGAACCTGGCGAGGCATGAGCCCTCGGCATGGACGGCAAAGCCGGGTTCGAGCAGGATCGGGCGCAACTGGTCCGGGGCGCGGCCGGAGGGACGCATGGCGGGGCTCATCGCTAGGGTATGGGATGCGCCCTCTTAACCCCTTGTTCCGCAAGCGTCCAGCGGCCCCAGCGCGCGTTGACGCACCGGGCGGCGCTCCCTACATATCGGCGGCCCCGCCATGACAGCGATGACCAAGCCCAACCAGGACGCCCCGCGCGAGACCGCGATCGCGGCGCTTTCCAAGCGCTCGCGCGACGTGCTGCGCCATGTCATCGAGCAGTACATGGAGCTGGGCGAACCGGTGGGCTCGCGCACGATCTCGCGCCTGGGCGGCGTCGAGCTGTCGCCGGCCAGCATCCGCAACGTGATGTCGGACCTCGAGGAGGTGGGGCTGCTGTTCGCGCCGCACGCCTCGGCCGGCCGCCTGCCGACCGATCTCGGCATGCGCCTGTTCGTCGACGGCCTGCTCGAAATGGGCCGCCTGACCGAGCAGGAGCGCGCCGACATCGAGAGCCGCTGCGCGGCCAAGGGCGCCAACCCCAACCAGGTGCTGGAGCTGGCGAGCCAATCGCTGGCGGGCCTCACGCGCCATGCCGGCCTGGTCGTGGCGCCCAAGACCGAAGCGGCCCTGAAGCACACCGAATTCGTGAACCTGCGCCCCGGCCGCGCGCTCGTCGTGCTCGTGTTCGAGAACGGCATCGTCGAGAACCGCATCATCGAAGTGCCGCTCGGCATTCCCACCTCGGCGCTGGTCGAGGCCGGGAACTATCTCACCGCGAAGCTCGTCGGCCGCACGATCGGCGAGGCACGCGAGGCGGTCGCCGCCGAGCTGAGCCTGCACCGCGCGCAGATCGACGAGGTGACGAAGGACCTCGTTTCGCGCGGGCTCGCCGATTGGGCCGGCGACGCGCAGCAGGCCCCGGCATCGGGCTCGCTCATCATTCGCGGCACGGCGGCGCTGCTCAACGACGTGACCGCGATCGAGGATCTGGAGCGCGTGCGCCGCCTTTTCGAGGCGCTCGAGACGAAAGAGACCATGGTGCGCCTGCTCGACCTCGCGCAGGACGCCAACGGGGTGCAGATCTTCATCGGCGCCGAGAACGATTTGTTCCGCAACACCGGCTGCTCGATGATTCTCTCGCCCTACAAGAACACGAACGAGAAGGTGATCGGCTGCATCGGCGTGATCGGGCCGCGGCGCATGAATTACGCGCGCATCATCCCGATGGTGGATTACACCGCGCAGGTGGTCGGCCGCCTTTTGGGTTAGGAAGGAAAATGACGCAGACCGAGAAAGACCAGACGATCCCGAACGTCGCGCCGCAGACGCCGGCCAACGATCCCGGCCCCGAGGCGGCGCCCGCCGAGCCGCCGGCGAACGGCGACGCCGGCATGCCGCGCGCCGAGCTGGAGGCGCGCTTCGCGGCGCTGGCGGCGGAGCTGGCGGAGAAGAGCGCGGAGTTCGCGGCGTTCAAGGACAGCGCGCAGCGGCAGCTCGCCGAGAAGGAAAACCAGCGCCGCCGCGCCGAGAACGAGATGGCCGATTCTCGGAAATACGGCGCCGTGCCGTTCGCGCGCGACACGCTGGCGCTGGCCGACAACCTCCGCCGCGCGCTCGCCGCCGCCGCGGCGCCGGCCGACGACGCCGCCGCGCGCGCGCAGATGTTCGACGCGCTGCGCCAGGGCGTCGAGCTCATCGACCGCGAGTTCGCGGCGATCCTGGAGCGCCACGGCATCAAGCGCATCGAGCCGCTCGGCGAGAAGTTCGACCCGAACTGGCACCAGGCGATGTTCGAGGCCGAGGCGCCCGGCGCCGCGCCCGGCAGCGTGATCCAGGTGTTGCAGCCCGGCTACCGCCTGCACGACCGTCTTCTGCGCGCGGCGATGGTGGGTGTGGCCAAGGCAAAGTCCGCCGAAGCGCCGAAGGACGAACCACCCAAGGATGAAGCCTCCAGCGCCTGATCGGGCGCGGCGTTCTTCTCCGAAATCGTCATGCCGACCGAAGCGCCCGCTCTTGCGGGCGCGAAGTGGAGGGATCGCGACGCCGCGGCCTCGCTCAACTGCGCCGCGATCCCTCCACTTCGCACGGCGCAGGGCGCCGTGCTTCGGTCGGGACGACGGTGACCAGATCAGGCGGCGGGCCGCGCGATGAACACGGTCCGCTTCCACGGATCGATGCGCAGTTCCGGTGCCCCAAAGCCCGCATCGATAAACGCGTTGCGCCATGCGGCGCGCGAGAAGAGGCCGCAGCGGTGGCGGTCGTGGATCGTCTCGACGGCGCCGCCGGCATTGCGCAGCAGCAGCGCGTAATCGACGTCGTAGGCCGTGGCGCCGGGCGCGGGCGCATGCGTCCATTCGAGGTAGCGCGCGGCGCTGCCGTCAGGCGCATCCGCGCCGCCGGTTTCGATTCCGGGCGCGAACGTCTCGGCCAGGCAATCGGGCAGCGCGATCGCGGCGCCGCCCGCGAGATGCGCGCGCGCCGTGGCCAGCGCCGCGACGAGATCTCGCTCGGTCGTCATGTACATGATCGCGTCGTGCATCAGCACGGCATCGAAGACGCGGCCGAGGCGGACGGTGCGCATGTCGCCTTCGACGTGCTCCGCGGCCGGAATGAGCCGGCGGCTGACCGCGAGCATCTCGGGCGAGAGATCGACCAGCGTGAGCTGCGCATGCGGCGCCAGGAACGACGCCGTGTTGCCGCCGCCGGAGCCAAGTTCGAGGATCGTGGCCGGCCGGCGGCCGAGCGCGCGCGTGAGCGCCTCGAGAATCCACGCCGCCTCGTCGCGGTATTCCGCCAGCGGCGAGAGCAGCGGCCACCAGCGGGCGAGATCGCGGTAGAGGCGCGGGAGCTTCATGCGGCACCCCGCCGCGCCGCTTCGATCGCCGATGCGAGCCCGCGCGCGGCGCGCGGCATGTCGCGCTCGGCCGTGGCCGCGAAGCCGAGCACGAAGCCGCGCTGGCGCCGGGCGCCGGCGTAGTACGACGAAAGCGGCGGCGCGTGGATGCCGCGTGCCAGCGCGTGGCGGCTGGCCGCCTCGTCGTCGGCGGGCACGACGAGCCGCGCGGCGATGTGCAGCCCGGCCTCGGGCGCGCTGCCGGGATCGAGCAGCCCCGCGGCCTCGCGCGTGAGCGCGGCGATCAGCGCTTCCCGGCGCGACGCATAGAGCACCCGCATGCGCCGGAGATGCGCCGCGAGGCGGCCTTCGGCGATGAAGCGCGCCAGCACGCGCTGCGCGATGCCCGGCGGCTGGCGGTCGGTCGCGGACTTGAACGCTGTGATCCGCCCGGCGACATCGGGCGGCACGACGAGGTAGCCGAGCCTGAGGCCTGGGGCCAGCACCTTGCTGAACGTGCCGAGGAACAGCACGCGGCTGCCATCGAGCGTGTGCAGCGGCGCGAGCGGCCGGCCGGCATAGCGATAGTCGCCGGCGTAATCGTCTTCGAGAACCCACGCATCGGCGCGCGCAGCCCAATCGAGCAGCGCGAGCCGCCGGCCGAGGCTCATCACGCTGCCGAGCGGATAGTGCTGCGCGGGCGAGACGAAGGCGAGGCGCGCGTTCGGCGCGCGCCGCGCGCCGGCGGCAACGTCGATGCCCTCGCCGTCGACCGGCACCGCGACCGTCTTCAGCGACGCCGCGACGAACGCCGCGCGGCCCGCCGGATAGCCGGGCTCCTCGCACCACACGCGGTCGCCCGGCTCCGCCAATGCGCGCGCCGCGAGATCGATGCCCTGCTGTGATCCGGACACGACGACGACCTGTTCGGCCACGCAGACGATGCCGCGCGCGGCGCCGAGGTAGTCGGCGATCGCCTTGCGCAGCTCGGGCTCACCCTGCGGATCGCCGTAGCCGAGCGCCGCGGCGGCGCGCTCGCGGTGCTCGAGCGCGGCAATGCGCGACCTTTCGCGCCACGGAAACGCGTCGTGCGCGGGATGGCCCGGAGAGAGCGC
>CAYZSG010000127.1:0-5863 GCA_964481045.1 uncultured Candidatus Odyssella sp.
CGATGAGCACGCTCTTGTCGTCGATCTTGATCTTCGGCATCGCCGCCTGCGCCAGCGCCAGGCCGCCGAACGCGCCGGTCGCGGCCAGCGCCGTCGCCGTCATCAGGAAACGCCGCCGTTCGATGTTGGTCATGGGTCCGCCCTCCTATGCGATTGATCCCGCGCGCAAGGCTAATCCCGCGCGCCCCGCAGGTAAACGACGCAAGGGGCGTGCCAGCGCGGGGCTAGCCCGCGGCGGGCCGGCGCGTCCGGGAATAGCGCAACGTGCGCGCGCGGCGGGGCACGAGCTGATCGATCTTCGCTGCCAGGATGAAGTCGTTTTCGTGCAGGCCGTTGATTTTCTTGGTCTGGAGCGAAACCGTGGCGTAGCCCCAGCCGAACGAGACGTCCGGGTGATGGCCCTCGGCCTCGGCGAGCGCGCCGATATTGTTGACGAAGGCCAGCGCCTCGCGGAAGTCGCGGAAGCGGTAGCCGCGCTGGATCCGGCTCGTGTCCTCGGCGAGCTTCCAGCCCGGCACGCCGGCCAGCAGGCGCCGTGCCGCCTCGGGCTCGAGTGGCGGAACACCGCCGCGGCAGGGCGTGCATGATTTCTGCGCGAGCTCGGTCATCGGCGTTTCTCCACGCGCCTAGCGCATCGTCTTCGGCAGCCAGAGTGTGAGAATCGGCAGGGCGGTGAGGATCAGCAGGCGAACCGAATCGGCCGCCACGAACGGCGTCACGCCGGCGAACACGGTGCGCATCGGCACGTTGGCCACCGCCTTGATGACGAACACGTTGACGCCGAGCGGCGGCGTGATCATCGCGATCTCGCAGACCATCACCGTGATGATGCCCCACCAGACGAGGCTATAACCCATGTCCTCGACCAGCGGGATCACGAACGGCACTGTCACCATCAGCATCGTGAACGGGTCCATGATGCAGCCGAGGAAGATGTAGAGCGCCAGGATCATCAGCACGACGATGAAGGGCTGGAGATCGAGCCCCTTGGTCCAGGCCACGACCTCCTTGGGCAGGTCGCCGACGCCGAAGAAATTCGAGAACATCTGCGCGCCGATCACCAGCACGTAGATCATGCCAGTGTTGGCGGCGGTGTCGGCGAGCACTTCGTAGATCCAGCGGCCGCCTTCGCCGCGCCGGCGCACCAGCGCGAACAGGAACGCGATGCCGGCGCCCACCGCGGCGGCCTCGGTGGCGGTGAAAAGCCCACCGTAGAGCCCGCCGACGACGACGAGGAACAGGAACAGCACGCCCCAGCAGCCCTTGAGCGCGGCCCAGCCTTGCCCCGGCACGCGCGCCGCCACCTTCGGCGCCGCGCCCGGCGAGAGGCGGACGTAGAGCCAGACCGCGGCCATGTAGCAGGCCGTGGCGACGATGCCCGGAACGATCGCGGCGATGAAGAGGTCGCTGATCGAGGTGCCGGTCAGGAACCCGAACAGCACCATCATCGTGGAGGGAGGAATCAGCATGCCGAGCGTGCCGCCGGCGGCGATGCAGCCGGTGGCGAGCCGCTCCGAATAGCCGTGCGCGCGCATCTCGGGCAGCGCCACCTTGCCGATCACGGCCGCCGTCGCCACCGAAGAGCCGTTTACGGCGCCGAAGCCGGCGCAGCCGCCGATCGTTGCATAGGCGAGCCCGCCGCGCAGATGGCCGACCATGGCGTGCGCGAGCCGGTAGAGCTCCGCGGAGAGCCCCGCCGCCGCCGCGAAGCCGCCCATCATGATGAAGAGCGGGATCGTCGCGAGATCGAGGTTGAGCAGGAGCTGGCTCGCGTTGGTGCCGAGCAGCACGAGGCCGCTGTTCCAGCCGCCGAGCACGTGCGCGAGGCCGACGATGCCGACGAGGCCCATCGCCGCGCCGAGCGGCACTTCCAGCAGCGTGAGCGCGATCATCGCCACCAGCGCCAGCAGCGAGAGGCCGACCGAGCTCGTGGGGATCAACCCGGCGAACGGCCCGGATTTGGCCGGTCCGATCACGAACGCGACGGACGTGGCGATGGCAACGAGCGCGATCGCCGCGCCGATCGCGAGCCCCGCGCGGCCGAGGCGCACATGCGCGCCGCCATCCGCCGGGGGCGGCGTCGGTGCCAGCGCCTCGCCGACCTGCGCCAGCGAGACGACCGCCTGCGCCAGCACGCAGAGGCCGCAGAACGCCGTCACTGCCCACCAGAACGGCGCCGTGGGCATGCCGAGATTGATGGTGATCGAGTTCCGCTGCGCGAGTTCCGCCGCGTAGAAGCCCATGCGCCAGGTGAGCAGCGCGAGGAACGCCAGCATCAGCAGGCCGCCCAGCGCCGCCAGCGCGCGGCGCAGGCGCGGCGGAAACGAGCCGGTGAGGAAATCGATGACGAGGTTGCTGCGGCTCGCGATCACCACCGGGAACGACGCCGCGACGACGACGACGAGCACGAGCTGGCCGATGTCGTAGAAGCCAGGAATCGGCGTGTTCGCAACCTTGCGCAGCGTGACGTCGACGACCGTCGCCAGCGCGAAAACGAGCATGCCCGCCACGCCCACCAGCGCGAGCCGCTGCGTGAGCGAAACGAGCGCGCGTTCGAGCCGGGCGATCTTGCCGGGAAGGGCGCCGGCGCCGCTCATCTCACGCTGCTTCCGCGTCGTGCTTGAAGCTGCGCCACCAACTCTCCTTGTCGCCCCCGCGCATGCGGGGGCCCATGCGGCGTTGCCGCGAAGCGTGCCATGGCGCCTATCGCACGTCGCCGGTGAGATGGGTCCCCGCTTTCGCGGGGACGACACATCCTCGGGGATTTTCGCGAGCTATTTGCCGAGCGCCTTCAGCACGTCGGCGCCGCCGGGCGTGCGCTTCGCCCAGTCGTCATAGACCGGCTTCATCATCGCCTGGAGCTTCGCGTACTCGGCCGGCGGCAGCTTGGCCACGGTGTGGCCCGCCATCTTCGAGACCTCTTCGCGGTTCTGCTCCATGTTCTTGTCGGCCTCGCGCGCGAGCCACAATGTCATCGCCATGCCCGAGTGCTTGTCCACCGCGGCCTTGGCCTTGGGCGGCAGCGCGGCGTAGCTCTTGTGGTTCATCGCCACCATGCCGGCGATCATGCCGAACGAATGGTCGAGGTGATACTTCGTCACCTCGTGCAGCTTGGCCGGCACGAAATCGTTCCACGGCGAAACCGTGCCCTGGATCACGCCCTTGTCGAGCGCCTGCGGGATGTCGGCCCAGGATAGCTGGATGCCGGTGCCCTTCATCGCGCTCACCACGTCGGCGAGCGTCTTGCCGGCCACGCGGTATTTCTTGCCGGCGAGGGCCGCCACGTCGGTCAGCGGCGCATTGGCGTGGATGCGGTTGCCGGTCATCGGCACGATCGCCATCGGCCGCACCTCGGCATACTCCTCTTTCAGCACGCCGCTCTCGTAGAGCTTCCAGAGCGCGGTCGAAGCCTGCTCCGACGTCTCGAACATGCCCGGCAATTCGACGACGGACGTCTTCACGAACTTGCCGGTGATGAACGGCTGCAGCACCCAGCCCGCATCGGCGACGCCGTTCTTGATGTTGTCGTAGACGGTGGCGGCGTTGCCGAGCGTGTTCCAGAACACGGTCACCTTGAGCGCGCCGCCCGAATCGGCGGTCACGAACTCGGCCCATTTCGTCGTGTTCACGTTCATCGGCGCGCGGGGCGGGCCCCAGGCCGCGAATTTGAGCTGCACCGGCTCTTCGGCCCCGGCGGCACCCGTCACGAACACCGCCGCGGCCGCGGCGGCGAGCATCATACGCATGGCTTCCTCCCTCTCGCGTGTTTCCGGTTTTCTTGGCTCGAATGTATATTAGAAAGAACGGCGGCGCGCGAGGCTGTTCGCGCACAACCGCCATGCGAGGTCGAGCATGCAGTTCACGGTTCCCAAATCCGGCCCGGCCATGCCGCCCGTGCACGGGCTGCACCATTTCGCCTATCGCTGCCGCGACGCCGAGGAGACGCGGCGCTTCTACGAAGACGTGCTGGGCTTCCCGCTCGTGCACGTGATCGAGGAGCACGACGTGGCGACGACGACGGGCGACACGGTGTCGTTCCTGCACATCTTCTTCCGCATGGCCGACGGACGCTTCCTCGCGTTCTTCGATCTCGGCGACGGGCGGGCCGCGGCCAAGGACCCGGCCACGCCGCAATTCGCGAATCACCTCGCGCTCGCGGTTTCGGGCGAGGAGGCGCTGCTGGCGGCCAAGGCGCGGCTCGATGCGGCGGGCGTCTCCTGCGTCGGCCCGATGGATCACGACGGCTTCGTGCGCTCGATCTATTTCTGGGATCCGAACGGCGTGCGCCTCGAGCTCACCTACACGATCGCCGATGCGCAAGCGCAGGACGCGCATCGCGACAGCGCGCACGCGCAGCTCCGCAACTGGATGGAGCGCAGCTCGCCGGCCGTGCGGCGCAAGACGGCCTGACGCGGCGCGCATGAAATTCGTCATCGCAGGCGCCGGCGGGGTCGGCGGCTATATCGGCGTCCGCCTGGCCGAGGCGGGTCACGACGTGGCGTGGCTCGTGCGCGGCAACAGCCTCGCGGCGCTGCGCACGAAAGGCATCACGCTGCAAGCGCCGCAGGGCGACGTGAAGCTCGGCCCGCAGCGGGCCAGCGACAATGCCGGCGATCTCGGCGCGGCCGACGCGGTGATCGTCACGGTCAAGCTCTACGACCTCGAGGCGCTGGCGCCGCGCCTCGCGCCGCTGGCAGGAAGGGACACCGCCATCCTGCCGCTCCAGAACGGCGTGGAGGCGCATGCGATGCTGGCGAAGGCGCTGCCCGGCGCGCGTCCGTTGAAGGGCACGGTCTCGATCAAGGCCTCGCTGGCGGCGCCCGGCATCGTCGACGCGAAATCCGAATTCTGCCGCATGCGCTTCGGCGAGGCGGACGGCCTGAAGAGCGCGCGCACCGAGCGGCTCGCCGAAGCGATGAGCGCCGCGGTCGGCATCGCGGCCGTGGCCACGCCCGAGATCGAGCTCGATCTCTGGAAGAAGTTCGTGATGCTCACGAGCTTCTCGGCGACCTCGTGCCTCGCCCGCGCGCCGATCGGCCGCGTGCTCGACGATCCCGGCGCGCATGCCTTCGCGCTCGACGCGGCCGAGGAGGCGGCCGCCGTCGGCCGCGCGCGCGGCGTGAAGCTGCCGGCCGACATCGTGGAGACCACGCTGAAGCAGGTCGTCGGCATGCCGCGCGATGGCAAGCCTTCGATGCTCGAAGATCTCGAGGCCGGCCGCCGCCTCGAGCTGCCCTGGCTCTCCGGCGCCATCGTGCGCCTCGGCAAAGAGGCGGGCGTGCCCACGCCGCTGCACACCATGATCTGCCGCGTGCTCGGCATGCACGTGAATGGGCGAGCCTAACTCGTCGAACAATTCAATTTTCGCGTCGTCCCGGGCGCGGCGCAGCATGGCGCTCTTGCGCCATGGTGCGACGCAGACCCGGGACCCAAGCGAGGCGTCAATGCGAATCGGGCGAGCCGGCAGGCTCAGCCGCTTCGTTTGCGTCCCGGGTTAGCAGCGCACCGCCCCGCAAGGGGCGGCGCGCTGCGCAGCACCCGGGACGACAATTCAGGGAGAGTTCGCGTCGAAGATTCGCTACGTCTTCCGCTTCGCGCGCCTCGCGAGGACTTCCTCGGTGCGCAGCTTCGCGCCGCCGATGCCCCAATTGCCGCTCGCCACTTCCTCGACGAGCACGTGGACGGCGGGGCGCATGCCTTCGCCGCCCACCTTGCACATCGCGTCGGTGACGGCGTCGATCATCGCTTCCTGCTGGCCGCGGTCGAACACGCCCTCCAGCACCTTGATCGTCACGATCGGCATGATCCCCTCAATGCGTGTCGCGGCGCTGCCAGTGCTTGATGGCGGCGGTGAAATCGGCGC
>CAYZSG010000127.1:5963-14777 GCA_964481045.1 uncultured Candidatus Odyssella sp.
CCTCAATGCGTGTCGCGGCGCTGCCAGTGCTTGATGGCGGCGGTGAAATCGGCGCGCTCGCCCACGCCTTCGCGCGCCTCGCCCCACATCGCGCGCGCGAGCCGCGCGAGCGGCGCGTCGATCGCGATCGCCTCGGCGAGATCGGCCGCAATCTTCACGTCCTTGGCCATCAGGCCGAGCTGGAAGCCGGTCGCGTATTTTCCCGAGATCACGTGCTGCTTCATCGTCATCTCGGAATTGAAGTTGCGCCCGGTCGAGACGTTCATGATGTCCATCATCGTCTCGGGCGTAAGGCCGAAGCGGCGGCCGACGCGCAGCGCCTCGGTGGAGGCGATGAACGCGGCGGCGGCGACGTAGTTGTTGAGCGCCTTCATCGCGTGGCCGCTGCCGAGCGGCCCGGTGCGGAAGAGCTGCTTGCCCATCGCCTCGAGCGCCGGCGTCGCCCGGGCGATCGCCGCCTCATCGTCGCCGCCGATCATCAGCGTGAGCGTCCCGGCCTCGGCGCGCGGCACGCCGCCCGAAACCGGCGCGTCGATCAGCGCGATGCCGCGCTTCGCGAGCACCGCGCCAAGCTGCTGCGTGCCGACAGGCTCCGACGAGCTCATGTCGATGACGACCGTTCCCTTGGCGAGCGACGCGGCGAGCGCGCCATTCTCGTTCTCGAGCAGCGCGGCACGCACGATCGCGCCGGTCGGCAGCATCGTGACGACGATGTCGGCGGCGCGGCCGAGCTCCGCCAGTGACGACGCGGCCGTGGCGCCGAACTCGGACGCGAAGCGCGGGGCGCGCGCGCGGTCGGCGTCGAACACGGCGAGCGGGAAGCCCGCGCGCGCCAGGTTCGCGGCCATCGGCCAGCCCATGTTCCCGATGCCGACGAATCCGATCCGTGCCTTACCGCTCATCCGCGTGCTCCCGATTGCCCGGCGACCGCCGCCGGCGGCGGGACACTAGAGATCGGAACGCCAAAATCAATTCGAGCGTTTGATGACACTGAAAGGTTGTGCATGTCCCTTGATTCAATCTCGAGGTGTGGGCCCGCCAAGCCTTTTGAATCCGGCGTTAACGAAACCGGCTTATCCCCCGAACCCCAAAAACCAACACTAAACCTACGCATGCCTCTTTATTTCGCCGCAAAATGTAGTATTGTTGGGCATACGTTGCTGCCGATTGGGGGGTTACCTGGCGGCGCGGCGTCTCCCTCGATAACGAAGATAAGGACCAGAGACTATGGCCAATCCCAAACCCACAACCCTCAAGAACTACGCCGTGACGATGGCGGAAAAGCACGGCATGGCCAAGAAGCAGGCCAACGAGCTGCTCGAAGAATTCGTCGGCATGCTCGTCAAGTCCCTGAAAAAGGGCGAGAAAATCCGCATTGCCGGCCTCGGCATCTTCCAGGTCCGCAAGCGCCCGGCGCGCATGGGCCGCAACCCGGCGACCGGCGAGGCGATCAAGATCAAGGCCAGCAAGAAGGTCGCCTTCCGCGCGGCGAAGGACCTCAAGGAAGCGGTCTGACGCTTTCGCGTTCGCCGCGCGGCCTGCATGCGATCAGGGCAGAGCAGGCCGCAGCCGGCGGAACGAAACGAAGGGGCGCCCCAGTCGGGGCGCCCCTTTTTCGTTCGGCGCGCGGCTCAATCGACGCGGAGGGGCGCGTTGGGACGCGCATCGGTCGCGACGCCGCCGCGCGCGCCCGGCGCCACCGAGCCGTAGCGCTCGGCGAAGACCGGCGGCAGCGGCCGCGCATCGTCGGGAGCCAGCCATAGGCGCAGCAGATGGCGCTTGCGTTCCGGCTCAGGCCAGTCCTCGAACGCGGTGCGGTCGTGCAGCAGCGCGTGGTTGTGCACGAGCTGGATGTCGCCGGGGCGGAACTCCATGTGCAGCACGAGGCGCGGGTCGTTGGCGAGCGCATCGAACAGATCGAGCGCCTCGGTCTGCGCGCGCGTGAGCGGCGCCACGTCGGGAAAGCGCCGCGCGCTCTCGATGTATTGGCGCTGATAGATCACCGACAGCAGGCCCGCGTGCCAGCTATAGACCGGAATGCGGAAATAGGGCCAGGCGCCGGGCGGCACCTCGCCGCGCCGGTCGGTCTCGATCGGCGCGAAGAGGACGGGCACGAGATCGGGGCGGCGCGCGCGGAATTCGTTGTAAATCGTCGCCGCGCTGACCAGCGCGGACAGCCCGCCGCTTTTCGCCGTCTTGAGGCAGACGAGGCCGACGATGTCGCAGGAATCGGTGTGGAAGGTCTGCCGCTCGTTCGTCTGATAGATGCGCGCGTTCGGATCGGCGCTGGAGCGGCCGAGGTCGCGCACATGGCCGAGCACGTGGCCCTGCGCGTTCTGCGTGCGCGCGTTGCCGAAGTGGCAACCGATGCCGAAGAACGCGATCGCCGCGCGGCGAATGTCGCCGGTGTCGACCGGCGCGCCGCGCAGAAGCGCGAAGCCGCGCCCCGCGAGCACGTCGCGGCGAATGCGCGCGAGCCGCGGCGCCAGAGTCGGGAGCGGAAAATCCGCGGCGCGCATCGTCGCGATGTCATCGCTGCGTGCGACGTAACGCTCGGTCGCCGCGGCGACTTCGGCGCTCTCGGCGGCGGTCAAAGTCTCGATCCAATCCGCGCGCGCCGCCATCGCCGGCCCGTACCACGCGGCCGGGCCATCGATGCGTTCGGGGAGCGATATGAGAGAGGCGGCGACGGTTGCGCTCACGATGGTCGTTGCCAGTTTCGCCGTAAGATTACTGCGGAAAGCCCACTCATGGATACGCGCGGACGGCAACGCCGCGCGTGCGTCCATCCTTCGAGGCCCGCCCCGAAGTGGGGCGGGCGCCTCAGGATGAGGTCTTACTTGTTCAAGCAAAGGGCCTCATCCCGAGGAGCCGCGCCTCTGGCGCGGCCTCGAAGGATGGACGCGAGCCAGGCGTCGGCGTTGGAAAAGCAGGCGAGGCGTATGCGTGAAAATCACCCCTTCACGCACACCACCTGCCTCAGCGTGTGCACCACCTCGACGAGGTCGCTCTGCGCGGCCATCACGGCGTCGATGTCCTTGTAGGCGCCGGGCGTCTCGTCGAGCACGCCGCCGTCCTTGCGGCATTCCACATGGGCCGTGGCCGCCGCGTGGTCGTCGAGCGTGAACGCCTTCTTCGCCGCGGTGCGCGACATCTTGCGTCCCGCGCCGTGCGAGCAGGTCATGAACGACTCGGCGTTGCCCTTGCCGCGCACGATGTACGACTTGGCGCCCATCGAGCCCGGGATGATGCCGAGCTCGCCGGCGCCCGCGCGCACCGCGCCCTTCCGCGTCACCCACACGCGATGCCCGAAATGCTCCTCGAGGCTGGCATAGTTGTGATGGCAGTTCACGGCCTCGGCGGTGAGTGCGAGATCGGGGAAGCGCCGCTGCAGCACCGAGACGATCGCCTTCAGCATCGCATCGCGGTTCGCGCGCGCGTAGTCCTGCGCCCAGCCGAGCCAGCGGACGTATTCGCGGAAATCGGCGGTGCCGTCTTCCAGCCAGGCGAGGTTCCTGTCGGCGAGCGAAATCTCGCGCTCGGCCGCGATCTCCTTGGCGAGCTCGATGAAGAAGACGCCGATCTTGTTGCCGATGCCGCGCGAACCCGAATGCAGCATCACCCAGACGTCGCCGGCCTCGTCGAGGCACAGCTCAATGAAGTGATTGCCGCCGCCGAGCGTGCCGAGCTGGCGCGGCGCGGCCGTGGCGTCCTTTTGCTCGATCTGCGGGAAGCGCGCGATCATTTCCTTGTAGTCCGCGGCGAAGCGATTGCGCCACGTCTTGGAAACGCCCGTCGGCGTTTCCTTGTGCAGGCCGAATCCGACCGGCACCGCTTCTTCGATCGCGAGGCGGATGTCGCGCAGGCTGTCGGGCAGGTGCTCCGCGCGCACGCTCGTGCGCACCGCGCACATGCCGCAGCCGATATCGACGCCGACCGCGGCCGGAATGATCGCGCCCACGGTCGGGACCACCGAGCCCACCGTGGCGCCGATGCCGAGATGCACGTCGGGCATCGCCGCCACGTGCCGGAACACGAAAGGCAGTCGCGCGATGTTGAGGAGTTGGCGGCGCGCCTCGTCCTCGACCGGAACGCCCTCGGTCCAGGCCTTGATCGGCACGCCTTCGGTTTCGATCACTTCGTAAGCCATGGTCGGCCTCGGCAACAAAAAACCCTCCGCGGCGGGGCCGGGAGGGTCTGCGGCAAGCGCCCGCGACGGTGCGGATGCTAGGGCAGAGACACTCCCGGGCGCATGCAGGCGCAAGCCGCGACCGCGGACCGCGCGAAGCCTTGCGGAGTCGATGTGAAGCGTAGCGGCCGCATGTTCGGGATTCCTCTGTCCGGCGCGCGCAACTGCCGCGTTTCCGGCGCGCGCGCAATTACGCTAGGTATTGGCCGAAATCAAGGCAGGTGAGACATGGCCCAGCAACAAGACGTCCGCGCGCATTGGAACGAGCGCTTCGCGGCGCCCGGCTACCGCTTCGGCACGGCGCCGAACCGCTTCCTCGAATCGCAGAAGGATCGTCTGCAGAAGGGCCAGCGCGCGCTCGCCGTGGCCGATGGAGAGGGGCGCAACGGCGTCTGGCTCGCGCGCCAGGGGCTCGTGGTGACGTCGGTCGACATCTCGCCGGTGGGGCAGGAAAAAGCGCGCGCGCTGGCGAAAGAGGCCGGCGTTCCGCTCGAAGTCGTGGAAGCCGATCTCGGCGCATGGGCCTGGCCGGATGCCTCCTACGACGTCGTGGCCGCGATCTTCATCCAGTTTGCGCCGCCGCCGGTGCGCGCGAAGATCTTCGCGGGCATGAAGCGCGCGCTGAAGCCCGGCGGCCTGCTGATCCTCGAAGGCTATCGCCCGAAGCAGCTCGAATACGGCACCGGCGGCCCGCCCGTGGCCGACAACATGTACACGCGCGAGCTGCTCGAAGGCACATTCGGCGACATGGAGATCCTGCATCTCGCCGAATACGACGCGATGATCGAAGAGGGCACCGGCCACAAGGGAATGTCGGCGCTGATCGACCTCGTCGCGCGCAAACGGGGCTGATTCGGGCGGCAACTTATTTGCCGCGGGTCATTGAGAATCGGCCCCGGCGGCACTATTTGACTTAAATCTTCTCGCAAGAGTTGATCCGTACGGCGCTACGCCGTGCGGCCATTGGTGTTTCTACAAGGAAAAACATGTCGATCGGTACTGTTAAGTGGTTCAACGTCCAGAAGGGCTACGGCTTCATCCAGCCCCAGGACGCTTCAAAGGACGTTTTCGTGCATATCTCGGCGCTGGAGAGCGCCGGCATCGATCAACTCCGCGAAGGCCAGAAGGTCAGCTACGAGGTCCAGCAGGACCGCGGCAAGCCGGCGGCCGTCAATCTGCGGCTCGCCGACTGACGAAGCGGGGGCGGCGCGAGCCGCCCCCTTCCGTTGCGCGAAATTCCGGCCGGGAGAAGCAAGATGGCGAAATCACCCGCATTGAACTCCGAGGAAGCGCGGCGCAAGGCGGAAGACCGCTTCCGCAAGGCGAAGCAGCGCGAGGGCGAGGCTCAGACCGCCTACGACGAGCTTGCGAAGCATCAGAAAGCCGAGGCGGCCAAGACCGGTCGCCTGCGCGCGCTGCGCCTGGCCAAAGAGGCCGCCGACGCCGAAGAGGCGCGCCGGCAGGCGGAAGCCAAGGCGCTCGCCGTCGAGGAAGCGCGCCAGCGCAGGGCCTTGCGGCCGGCGGCAAAGGCGAAAGCCGAATCGGCCTGAGCCCGGCGCGCCGCGGCAACACGCGGCGGACGTTTTCGATTTTCACGACACGAGCTTTATCGCATCATCCAGCGCTGCGATGCCCTCGATGCGACCCGCAGCGGCCGAAGCTCCGCGCGAGCCTACCTCCAAGGTGCTCGAGCAGCTGCTGTCGGGTGCCCCCGGCGATGACGTCACCCTCGCCTGGCTGATCGACGGGCTGCGCGAACGCTCCTTCGGCATCGTGATGCTGATCCTCGGGCTCATCGCGCTGATCCCGGGTGCGTCGGGCGTCATCGGCGTCCTGCTGATGATCCCGGCCTTGCAGATGATGCTGGCGCGCAAGGGCCCGGTGTTTCCGGGCTTCCTCGCGCGCCGCCGCATTTCCAAGCGAAGGCTGGCGCGTCTCATCGCGCGGATAAACCCGGTTCTTCGCCGGATCGAGCGGGTGGTCCGGCCGCGCTGGGCCACGCCGTTCGAGGCCACCAAGATGGCGGTCGGCCTCGTCGTGTTCCTGCTCGCGGCAACGCTGCTGGCGCCGATCCCCTTCAGCAACATCATTCCCGGGCTCGTCATCGTGCTCCTGTCGTTCGCCTACCTCGAAGAGGACGGGATTGCGCTGTGCATCGCGCTCGGCGCGGCGCTGGTGTCGCTCGCGCTGGTGGCGGCGACCGTCTGGGCGGCGCTGCGCGGAATCGATTTTCTCGACCGCCTCTGAGCGGCTAGGCGTCGCCGCTCCGCCGCGCCGCGCGATAGTGGCGCGGCGAATGCCCGAAGCGCGCCTTGAACGCGCGGCTGAAATGCGAGAGCTCGTTGAAGCCGCAGGCGAACGCGATGTCGGAGATCGCGCGGCCGTGCTGCGCCGGATCGCCGAGCATGCGTCGGCACGCTTCGAGCCGCGCTTCGAGCAGGAATCGCCCGAAGCTCGTGCCGCGTTCCGCGAAGAGTCGGTGGACGAGGCGCAGTGAGAGGCCGAGCGCATCGGCGGCGTCTCGCGGCGACAATTCGGGATTGGCGATGCTGCGCGCGACATGGGCGGCGAGCGCGTCGCCGCGCGCGCGGCGCAGCGCTTCGGCCGGTGCCGCCGCCGGCGCCAGCATCAGCGCGATCAGGTTGACGAGATTGTCGAGAAACGCGCCCGCCATGCGCGCGTCGAGCGCCGCCAAGTTCCGGCCCGCGGCGGCAAAGTGCGCGCGCAGCGGCTCGGCCGCCGGCGATGCGCCGTCGAGCTTCATCGCGCCGATGTCCTCGCACCACGGCACGCGCGCGCGCAGCAGGCGCCGCGGCACGATCGCGACGACGCGGCTCACCTCGCCGGGAAACACGACGCGGAACGGCCGCCCGGTGTTGAGGATCGCGATCTCGCCACGGCGCACGGCCAGCGCGTCAGCCGCAAAGGGATCCGCGCCATAGCGGCTCTCGCCGGCGAGCTGAAGGCTGACGAAGAACGGCGCGACGCCGTCGCCGCGCGTCATGCGCGGGGAGCGCACGACGCTGTGTCCGCTCGCCGTCCAGGTGGCGAAGCCGTAATCGGCGTGGCGGCTGGCCGCCATGCGCGCCATGAATGGGCCCGAGCCCGGGCTTTCCGTTTCGGCGCCGACCAGGCCTTCGCACACCGCGCGCTGCCAATATCCGAAGCGTTCCCGCGGCGGCACCGCCTCGGTCGTCCATTCCCGCGTCTGCATCGAAAATCTCGCCGGATACAAGCCGCGACCGTAGCAAAAGCGCTTCTCGTTGTCGTGCCGGAATGCATTGGCACGCGGAGGCAAGTCGTGGGCGCGGCCGGGCAAGTCTTCGGCGGAGGCGCGGCCTAGACTGGCGGCGCCAATCCGGAGATGCACCATGAGCGAGACGATCGACCGCGTGCGCGTCACGCAGCAGGATCTCGAGGATTACCGACGCGACGGCGTCGTCTGCCTGCGCGGGCTTTTCGCGCGCGACTGGATCGAGCGGCTGCGCGGCGCGCTCGACCGCAACATGAAAAGTCCGGGCCCCTGGCACCGCAGCATCACGAAGCCCGGCCAGCCCGGTAATTTCTACTACGACAGCATGATGTGGCGCTCCGATCCCGATTTCCGCGCCTTCGCGCACGAATCGCCGGCCGCCGAAATCGCCGGGCGCATCATGGGCGCCAAGGCCGTGCGCTTCTTCTACGACCAGCTTTTCGTCAAGGAGCCGGGCACGCTCGATCCGATGCCGTGGCACCACGATCTGCCCTACTGGCCGTTCCAGGGCAGCCAGATCTGCTCGGTGTGGCTCGCGATCGAGGACGTGACGGCGGCGGGCAGCGGCGTGGAGTTCGTGGCCGGCTCGCATGCGTGGGGCAAGTGGTATCTGCCCAAGCTCCCCTACGACGACAACGAGAAATTCAAGAGTGTCGCGCTCGAGCCGTGCCCCGATTTCGGCAAGCGGAAGGGCGAGCCGGGACTGCGCTTCTTGACATGGGACATGCAGGCGGGAGACTGTCTCGTGTTCAGTGCGCTCACCGTCCACGGCTCGGGAGGGAATACGGCGATGACGCACCGGCGCGCGGCGCTGTCCACGCGCTGGCTCGGCGACGACGTCACCTGGGACCCGCGTCCCGCCACCCCCACCTATTATTACGAGCCCGAGGGCGTGGGCCTCGAGCCCGGGGCGAAAGTGGGCGGACGGCACTTCCCCGAGATGTGGCGGCGCGCTTGAGCGGCAGACAACAATCCGGCGCGGCCAGGCCGCGGCAAACTGAGGGAGGACTTCGATGACCAAGCTTTATCGCGCGCTGCTCGGCACGGCGGCGGCATTTTGCATCGCCGGAACGGCCGCGGCCCAGGAGGTCGAGCTTTCGGCGCTCAACTTCCTGCCCAACAACAGCTCGTTCGGCATTCCGTTCGCGGATTGGGTGGAAGACGCCAACAAGGCCGGCAAGGGCATCGTGAAGATCACGATCCGCCCTGCGGGCAGCATCTCGCCGTTCCAGATGGGCAACGCGGTGAAGACCGGCGTCGTCGACATGGCGGCGCTGCCGCCGACGTTCTACCAGAACCTGCTGCCGATCGGCGACGCGCTGAAGCTGACGAAGAAGACCGCCGTCGAGATGCGCAAGAACGGCACCTGGGC
>CAYZSG010000128.1:0-14571 GCA_964481045.1 uncultured Candidatus Odyssella sp.
CCGCGCCAGCTCTCGGGCGGCCAGCGCCAGCGCGTCGCGATGGGCCGCGCGATCGTGCGCGAGCCCAAGGCGTTCCTGTTCGACGAGCCGCTCTCGAACCTCGACGCGAAATTGCGCGGCCAGGTGCGGGTCGAGATCAAGCGCCTCCAGCGCCGCCTCGCCACGACGAGCCTCTACGTCACGCACGATCAGGTCGAGGCGATGACGCTCGCGGACCGGCTCGTCGTGATGAACCAAGGCGCCGCCGAGCAGATCGGCACGCCCGACGAGATCTATTCGAGGCCGGCCAGCCTGTTCGTCGCCGGTTTCGTCGGCGCGCCGGCGATGAACATCGTCGAGGGCGCGGTCGAGGCAGATGGCGCGCGCGTGCGGCTCGGCGGCGCCGAAGCGCCGGCCTTGGCGATCGACCGCGCCGGCACGGCGTCCGCCAGAGGCGCGCTCAAGGTGGGCCTTCGCCCCGAGCATCTCGTGGCGAGCCCCAACGGCCCGCTCGCGCTTGCGATCGAGCTCGTGGAGAATCTCGGCGCCGACGCGCTGCTCTACGGAAAGGTGCCGGGCGGCGCGTCGCTGGTCGCGCGCGCCGATGGCGGGGCGCCGCACAAGGCCGGAGACACGCTGCGCCTCGACGTGGCGCCGCGCCACGTGCATCTGTTCGAATCCGCGAGTGGCCTGAGGATCGGGAACTGACGGAACGCGCCGGCCGTTCTCTGAAACGCCGAGCCTGCAATTAACCATTTCTTCGCGTTGCGGGCGCACACTTTTCGGAGAGCGTCGAAAAAACATGCAGAGCGTCCGCCGCAAACAAGGGCGTCCGCACGACGAATGGGCAGAGGAGGTTCGCTGGCAACGTCACCTTGCGTCACGGGGACACACGATGCGCAAGACAGCAACCGCAAAGGCCTTTCTTCTTCTCCTTGCCGGGGCTTTCGCCGCTCCGGCCGCGGCGCAAAGCGAGCGCGCGCAGAGCGATTCGCGCAGCGGTCACGATCTCTATCACTCGTTCTACGAGGCGTGGCAGCGCAACGACGGCAAGGGCTCCTGCTGCAACAATCTCGACTGCCGGCCGGTGCAGTTCCGCGACGGCGCGAACGGCGTCGAGATCCGCATCGAGGAGCTCGGCGGCGCGTGGCACGCCGCGCCGATGCAGTCGATCCTGCCGTTCGGCTCGTTCGACGCGAACGCGCACGCCTGCTACGGAATGACCGGCTGCCGCACCAAAGAGGGCTGCCGGCCGCACTTCTACTGCGTCGTCCTGCCGATGAGCATGTAGCGCTCAGGCGGCGCGGGGCGCCGAGGCCGGCGCGCGCAGCACGCTCCACAGCAGGAACAGCATCGCGGCGCCGCCCAGCGTGGCCGGCCACTGGATGAAATCGGCCGGATGGATCGCGGCCAGCCCGGCGGCGCCGAGCACGATGCGCGCCCACCACGGGATCGGCGTCTTGCCCCACCAGCCGTGCAGCGCCAGCGAGGCGTAGACGACCATCAGCGCGCCGATGGCCGTGTGCTGCACGATCTGGAGAACGCCGCCCTCCATCAGCACGCCGCGATTGAACAGGAAGAAGAACGGAACCATGAACCCGCCCACGGTCAGCTTGCAGGCATAGGGCCCGAGCGCCATCGGATTGGCGCCGGCGATCGCGGCCGCGGCGAAATTCGCGACCGCCACCGGCGGCGTGATCGCCGAGAGCGTCGCGTAGAACACCAGGAACATGTGCACGGCCATCAGGTTGAGCTGGAACTTGCCGATCAGGATCGGCGCCAGCAGCGCCACGCCGAGCGTGTAGACGGCCACCGTCGGCATGCCCATGCCGAGCAGGATCAGGAAGATGCCGGAGAGGATCAGCGTCGGCACCAGTTCGCCGAACGAGAGCGTGAACAGCAATATCTGGAACTTGCCGGCGAGCCCGCTCACCTCGAGGCAGCCCAGGATGAGGCCGGCGCCGGCCACCGCGCCGATCAGCGGCACGAGCTGCCCGATGGTTTCGACGCAGGCGGTGACGAAGCGGCGCGGGCCGATCGCGCGCTGCGGCGCGAGCCAGCTCAACACGATGACCGCGAGCGTCGATCCCGCCGCGACGTAGGTGGGCGTGTAGCCGCGCACGAGCAGCAGGATCATCGCGATCAGCGGCAGGAAATACACCCAGCCGCGCCGGAGCGCCGTCCACAGGCTCACGATGTCGGATTCGGGAATGCGGCCCTCGTCGTAGCGTACCGCATCGATGTGAACGAGCAGATACAGCGAGACGTAGTAGAGCACCGAAGGCAGCGTCGCCGCCCACGCGATCTGGTCGTAGGGGATGTTCGTGATGTCCGCCATGATGAACGCGACCGCGCCCATCACCGGCGGCATGATCTGGCCGCCGGTCGAGGCCGTCGCTTCGATGGCGCCGGCGCGCACGGGGCTCACGCCGGTCTTCTTCATGATCGGGATCGTGAGCGGCCCGGTCGTCGCCACGTCGGCCGTGGGGCTGCCCGAGACCGAGCCGTAGAGCGCGCTGGCCGAGATGCAGGCCTTGGCCGCGCCGCCACGCATGCGCCCGGTCAGCGCGCTGGCGAGATCGTAGAACAGCTGCCCGCCGCCGGCCTGGTGGTAGAAGCTTCCGAACAGCACGAACAGCAGCACGTAGCTCGACGCCACCTCGAGCGGCGATCCGAAGATGCCGTCGTTCATGATCGTCTGCATCTCGATGAAGTAGCCGAGGCCCTTCAGAACGATGCCTTCGGGCTTCCACTCGATCGCGAAGTTCTGATGCCCGAACACGCCCGGCAGCAGATGGCCGAAGAACGTGTAGGCGAGCAGCACGAGGATCAGCGTCGTGAGGCCCCAGCCGGTCGACCGGCGGCACAGCTCGACGACGAGGAAGACGACGACGAAGCCGGCGATCATGTCCGCCGCGCTCGGCGTATCCATGCCGCGCGACCAGTTGAGGAATTTGTCGTTGAAGGCGATGTAGTAGATCGCGACCGCGAGCGAGATCGCGGCGAGCGCCACGTCGGTCCAGGCGAGCCCCGCGCGGCCGCGGCGCGCGGTGGTGGTCAGGAACGCAATCGGGAACGTGATCGCGATGAAGATCGAGATGTCGAGGTGATAGCGCGCGGTGAACGCGCGCGCCCAGGTGGCGAAGCCGTCGAGCCACGCATACGGCAGGCCGGCGCCTTTCGCGATCGCCGAGAACCACAGCGCCGCGTCGCCGCTCAGCGTCGCGAGCGCGCCGATCCACAGCACATAGAGCGCGGCCAGCACCGAGCCGGCGGCGATGATCGCATACCAGATGCCGCCAGGCTGGTGCCGGTTGCCCTCGCGCAGCCAGACGAACGGCGAGAGCCGGGACCCCCGCCGTCCCGGCTTCACCTCGGCTATGTCCGTCATCGCCCCGGTCTGCGCGCGACGCCTACTTCACGAGGCCCTTTTCCTTGTAGTAGCGCAGCGCGCCCGGGTGATAGGGCAGGTTGGCCGGGTTGGTCGCCATCGTCTTGGTCTCGAAGGTCTTCATCGAGCCGCCGATGGCTTGCACGCGCGCCTGCGATTCGGCGATCGCCTTCGTGTATTTGTAGACGACCTCTTCCGAGACGTGCGCGCCGGCGAGCAGCGAAACCCACATGCGCACCGTCGGGTAGTCCTTGTCCAGGAACGGATAGGTGCCCTTCGGCACCATGTCGGCCTTGAAGTCGAAAGCGTCGGCCGCCTTCTGTATCTTCGCCTTGTCGCCGTCGATCCACAGCAGCGGGCGCTTGCCGGCGATGTCCTTCAGCAGCGCGTCGCCGAGGTTGCGCGCATTCATGAACACGTCGGCCTTGCCGTCGGTCAACGCGTCGAGGCCGACCTGGCTGTTGCCGAGAACGTAGCTGCCGCCCCACTTCTGGATGTCTTCGATCGTGAAGCCGTGCACCTTCATCACTTCGTAGGGGCCGCCGATCGTCGTCTGCGGATTGTCGGGCCGGTTGATGGCGAGGCGCATCTTGGGCTTCTTCTTCGCGATGTCGTCCCAGGTCTTGATGCCGTTCTCGTCGGCCCAGGCCTTCGTCATCACGAAGTGGATGTACTGCGTGTCGTAAAGCTGCATCACGTAGAAGAACTTGCCCTTCAGCGATTCGCGATAGGGCGTCTTGCCCTCGTTGGCGAGCTTCACCTCGGTGCCGGTCGCGGTGGCGGTGAAATCCGCCTCCCCCTTGGCGATCGCGAGCACGCCGCCGCCGGGCGAATTCGGCTTCAGCGAAACGGACGAATTCGGATAGATGTCGCGGACGATCGCGTTCAATCCCTCCACCATCGTGCGCGGATAGCCGGTGGGCGTGGCGCCGGTGACGGTGGCGGTGATCGGGTTCTTGTCGCCGAAATCGGCAAGGGCCGGCGCGGCGGCGCCCAAGGCGAGTGCGGCCGCAAGCAGCGTGCGGGCGTGCAGCATGTCTTCCTCCCTGATCCGCATTTGCTTATTCAGTACACGGACGAGATCGAGTATCGCAGAACGCCGCGCGGCGCGGCAAGCCGCATTCTTACGGACGGCGTTCGGCGGCGCGGGATCGCTGTTCGCCGAGGCGGATCACCGGCGCCCCGAGGCCGGCATAGTCGGCCTCCCGGCACGTCAGCAGGATGATCTGCAGGCGCTGGCTCGCCTTGCGCAGGGCGAGCAGCATCCGGTGCATGCGCTCGGGATCGCAATTGACGAGCGCATCGTCGAGGATGACGACCGGAGCCTCGCCGGTCTCGGCGAGGTATTCGGCGAAGGCGAGGCGGACGAGCACCGCGATCTGCTCGCGCGTGCCGAGGCTTAGCGATTCGAATTGCTCGTCGACCGCGCCGCGCCGCAGATGCGCGATCCCGAAGGTTTCCTCGTCGATGCCGATCTCGGTTTCGGGGAACAGCAGGCGGAGATAGGGCCGGATCCGGGCACGCACCGGTTCGGTGAACTGCTCGCGGGCTTCGCGCTGCTTGGCCTCGAGCGTGTCCGCGAGCAGCCTGAGGGCGCGCGACTCGCGTTCCACGGTCGCAAGTTCGGCGGCGAGCCGCGTCCGCTCGCCCTCGAGCTTCATCGCCTCCTCGCCGAAGCCCTGGGCGCCCAGCGTGCCGAGCGCCGCGCGCAGGCCGGCCTGCTTCGTCTCGTCGTCGCGCGCGTCCTTGTTGAAGGCGCTCAGCGCCGCCTCGGCGTTCGCGAGCTCCAGCTTGATCTTTTCCGGATCAGCGCGGGCGTAGGCCGCCGCGTCGGCTTCGTGCCGCAGGCGCGCCGCCTCGCGGCCGGCCGCGGCTTCGGCCAAGTGCCGCTGCAACGCCTCGTCGCCGGCCACGGCGCGATCGGCCTCGAGCGCGACCCGGTCAGCGGTCATGCTCTGCTGGTGGCTCGACAACAGCGTCGCCGCCTCCATGTTCGCGACGCGCGCGTCGGAGAGCGCCGTGTCGGCGCGCTTCAGGGCGGCCTCGGCCTCTTTCGAATCCTTGCGCAGCGCATCAAGGGCGTCCGTCGCATCGTTGCGCGCGGCCGCGAGCGCTTCGGGCGTTCCGGGCGGCTCGTCCGGCGTGCCCAGCGCCGCGCGGCGCGCGGCCGCCTCGGCGGCGGCGGCGCGCAGCGCATCGATGCCCTCGGGCGCTATGCCGTCGAGCCGGCTGCTCGCGCCGGCGGCGGTATTCCGGTGCGCCTCGCGTAGCGCATACCGCTCGGCCGCATCTTCGGGCCGCGCGAGGCCCAGCTCCGCGAGCGCCTTCGCCAGCGCGCGGTCGGCCTTCATCGCCTCGTCCTGACGTTCTTCGATCTCGATCCCGCCGCCGGGCCGGATCTGAACGGCGCCGAAGCCCTCGAGCGCGAAGCGCGTTGCGGCGGTGACGACGTGCGGCGCGCCCGGCGCCACCGCCGCGCCGTCGCGCGCGACGCCTTGCCGTTCCGCGGGCTCGAAGACGACGGTCGCCGCGGCGCTCTCCAGCGCGGCCCTCGCCTGCTGCGCCCTGGCGGCGAGGCGGTCGATCTTGCGCTTCGCGTCGCCGTCGACGGCGATCGCCTTCGCCGCCGCTTCGGCCTCTGTCATCGCCGCCCGTGCGGCTTCGGCGCGCGCGAGGCGCTCGTCGATCGCGGCGAGCGTCTGCGCGAGCTGCCCGCGCTCGAGGGCGCTTTCGGCGTCGCGGACGCGCCGTTCGCCGGCGGCGAGCGCGTCTTCGGCCTGCTTGGCGCGCTGCGCCGCCACGGCCTTGCTCCGCTCCGCCGCCTCGAAGGCGAGCTTCCGGGCGGCCGCCTCGCTTTCCAGCGTCGCGAGCCTGCCGGCCGCGTCCGCGAGCTTCTTGATCGCGGCCTGGCGCCGCGACCATGCGCCCGATGCGGCGTCGTAGGCGGCCGCGGCGACCTTCAGTTCGCCGGCCGCCACCTCCGCGCGCCGGCGCAGCGCCTCGATCTGGCTCTGCTTGCCGGCGGCCTCGCGAACGGCGTCCTGGCGGAGCTTCGCCGTCCCGCTGCGCTCCCGCTCGCGGATGCGCGCCTCGACCTTCGCGAGGTCGCGCATCTGGTCGTCGAGCTTCCGCAATTCGCCCTGCGCGTGGGCCAGATCTTCGCCGGTCTCGCCGAGCTTCTGCCGCAGCTCCTTCACGCGGCCTTTCTCGCGCCCCTGCGCGGTGAAGTGATCGGCGAGCCGCAGCTGCACCGCTTTCGTCAGCCTGGCGCCGCGTTCCCCGCCCAGCACCATGCCGATCTGGCCTTCGAACGTCTGCTGCAACGTCCGCTTCGCATCGTCATTGACGGAAAGCTCCAGGAACGCCGTGCCCTGCTCGACCCAGAACAGCGACCAGATGCCCCGGTTGTCCGCTTTGGCCGCGCCCTTGCCCGGCGGCGTGAAGCGCAGCAGCTCCGCGAGCTTTTCCTCCACCGCATCGCCTTGCAGCCGCCGTCCGCCGTGAGTCATCTCGGCCCGCTGGCGGGGACGGAAACTCTTCGTCAGCGCGCATGCGGCGCCGCCGATGGTGAAAGTCATCTCGATGGTCGGCGCGGCTCCTTCGCTGCCATAAGGCAGCATCGCGTCGAGCTTCTCTCCCATCAGCGTGTGCCGGTCGAAGAACGCCGCCTGGATCGCGCGCAGGAAGGTGGACTTGCCCGCCTCGTTGTCGCCGCAGACGACCGTCACGCCGGCGCCGATCCCTTCGAAGACCACCTCGTCCTCGAGATTGCGGAAATCGCGGATCGCGATGCGTTCGATCTTCATCGGTCAGCGCCCCGCCGCCTGGCGGTGGAGCGCATACATCAGCCGCAGTGCGTCGCGGGCGCTCGTCGCCTCCGCATCGGCGGGGTCGTGCGCGCGCTTCTGCAATTCATCGATCGCGGCGCGGACGAAGCCGCTCTGGTCGATGGCATCGAGGTCGTCCGCGCTCGGCTCGGCGACGAGCTTCGTGCGGTCGCAGCGCAGCGCGCGCAATTGCCCGCTCCAGCGCGCCAGCAGCGCGTCGAGCCGCTCCCAGGCGGCGAGGCCGAGCGTCCCCTCGAGCGCCAGCGCTACGACGTGGCTGTCAAATGGAGCGTCGAGGCCCTTGAGCGCGGCATCGAGGCCCTCGAGGTCGCCGTCGGCCAGCAGCGTGTGCGCGACCTGGCGCCACCTGTAGCGCGCGATCCGCACGCGCTCGACGCGCGGCGCCGCATCGGCGCTTTCGATCGTGACGATCAGCGCGTTGCCGGAGTCGTTGTCCTTGAACCGGTCGGGCTCGGGCGTGCCCGCATACCAGGTGCGCGGCGCGATCTCGAGCGTTCCGTGCCAATCTCCGAGCGCGAGGTAGGCGAGGCGGGCGCGTTCGGCGCGATCGTCGGCGATCGGGTTCGGCGATTCGGCGGCCTCGGGCAGGCGGTTGGTCACGGAGCCGTGCGCGAGGCCCATGCGAACGGCGCCTGCCGGCGTCTCCGCCTCGTCCCACCACTCGGTGAGTTCTTCGACCTCGTGCCGCCGCACGAGCGGCGCCGGCAAGACGGCGAGGCGGCCATTGGCGAGCACGATCGGGTTCCGCGCATCGGCCACGATCACGTTCTCCGCCGGAGCGAAATTCCGCACGCGCTCCCAGATGCCGCCGGCCTGCGCGGCATCGTGGTTGCCGGGCAGCAGCACCCACGGCCCGCGAAATCCGCCGAGCGCGTGGAGCACGCGATGCACGGTGTCGTCGCGCACCGAGGCGGTGTCGAACACGTCGCCGGCCACGAGCACGGCATCGGCGCCGCGCTCCGTCGCCAGCGCCGCCAGGCGCTTCACCGCGTCGAACCGGGCTTCGCGCAGCGCGGCGCCGGTGTCGCCCTCGAAATCGTTGAACGGCTTGCCGATCTGCCAATCGGCGGTGTGCAGCAGCGTGAGCGCCATATTCCCCGGCCGGACGGACGTTCATCTCGGATTGGTTGAGCCGCATACCCTAACCGCGCCCCTCCCCGAGGGCCAGCGCGAAAGTCGGGCCATGGAGAAGCGCGCTCCCGCGTCGTCCTCAGGCCGCGCGCGCCTTCGTCTCGCGGTCGCCGGCGGCGGCGATGCCGTCCAGATAGTGCTCCCAGACGACGAGGTTCTTGCGGCAGGCCTCGACGGCGGCGTCTTCCATGCCGAGGCGCGCCGCGTGCTCGGCCACTGCGTGCCAGCCGAGGTTGGAGTGCGCGAGATCGGCTTCGGTGTGGAGTTCGAAGAATTCGAGCGCCGCGTCGGGGAGGCCAAACAGCGCGCCCCAGCGCCGCCGCTCGATGCCGAACCAGCCGCGCTTCTTCATTTCGCCCTCGCCGTAGCCGGGCAGGTTGATGCGCTCGGCGCAGGTGTTGCCCACCAGGCCTTCGAGCCAGTGCGTGTTGCTCATCAGGCCGTCCCATGCGGCCCAGCACATCTCCTGCGACGGCTCCATCGGCGCGGCGCGGATCTCTTCGCTGGTGAGGCCGATCCGTCCGCCGAGCTGCTCGAGGATGAGCCAATGCGGACGGCCGCCGCCATGCTCGGTATCGGCGACGATCTCCTCGGCACAGGCGGCGATGATGCGGAGCCGCAAATCCCAGTCCGGCACATTCGTGGCGACGCGCAACTTCAGCACCGAATTGCGGTGGCGCGTGTTCTTCCAGTGCTGCCTCACGAAGCTGCGCGCGCGGCCCGGCGTCATCGCCTCGTGGAAATAGCGGCAGCGCAGCGCGAACTCGTGCACGACGCGGTCGAGGCGCGCGATGACGTCGGTCTTGCCCATGCGCGCTACTTCAGGAAGCCCTTCTCGCGGTAATAGCGCTCGGCGCCCGGGTGGAACGGCAGGCCCGAGCGGTTGCGCGCCATGAACTCGCCCGACAGCTCCGAAAGGGAGGGATGGATCCTACGCGCGCGCTCCGCGTTCTCGTGCACCGCCTTAACGTATTTGTAGACCGTCTCGTCGGGCGCCGCTGCCGCCGCGCACATCGCGGCCCATTGGAACAGCGCCTCCACGTCGCGGTCGAGGAACGCGTAAACGCTCTTCGGCACCGTACCGACGCGGAAGTTCCAGTAATCCGCCGCCTCCTTGAGTTTCGCCGGCACCGATTCGAGCCACATCGTCGGGCGCGCGCGCGCGATGTCGCGTAATTGTGAATCCGGGTAGGAGCTCGCGGTGATGAAGGCGTCCACCTTGCCGTCCTGGAACGCTTCCTTTGCCGACGTGCTGTTGCCGCGCGAGATCGAGCCGCCCCAGGCCTCGATGTCCGCGGGCGCGATGCCGTGCACCTGCATCAGGATGTTGGCGCCGCCCAGCGTCGCCTGCAGGTTGCCGACCTCGTTGAGGTTGAGGCGCAGGCGCGGCTTCTTGGCCGCGATGTCGGCGAAGGTGCGGATGCCGTTCTGCTCCGCCCAGGCGCGCGACATGATGCAGTGCATGGGCTGGTTGTCGTTCAGCATCATCACATAGGCGAACTTGCCCTTGAGCGCCTCCTTGTAGGGCGGCTTGCCCTCGACCGCGTGGCGGATCTCGGGCGCGCTCGCCGAGACCGAGAGCGTCGCCTCGCCGCCGGCGATCTGCACGAGCCCGCCGCCCGGCGAGCTCGGCTTGAACGTGATCGACGAGCCCGGATAGGCGTCGCGCACGATGCCGTTCAGACCCTCGACGACGAGTTTCGGATAGCCGCGCGCGGTGGCGCCGGTGACGGTGGCGGTGATCGGCTCCTGGTCGCCGAAACCGGCGAAGGCCTCGCCGGCGAAGGCAGCGGTGGCGGCCCCGGCGGCGGCATAGCGGGCGAAGTCGCGGCGCGAGAGAGTCATGACGTTCCTCCCAAGCTCGGTGGCGTGCGCGCCGGCTACTTTATCAGTCCCGCCTCCTTGTAGAAACGCAGCGCGCCCGGATGCACCGGCAGCTCCGCGTCGTTGTTGGCCATCCGCGCCACGCCGAAGCCCGTCGTCATCACGCCGCCGATCGCCTTCGCGCGCGCCTCGGCCTCGGCGACGGCCTTCGTGTACTTGTAGACGACCTCCTCGGAAACGTGCGCGCCGGCCAGCATGATCACGGCCATGCGGATCGTCGGATACTCCTTGTCCATGAACTCGTAGGTGCCTTTGGGCACCATGGCCGCGTTGTAGTGGAAGGCCGAGGCGGCCTTCTGCAGCGTCGCGAGGTCGCCGTCGATCCACAGCAGATCGCGCTTGCTGGCCACGTCCTTCACCACCGCGTTGCCGAGCACGCCTCCGCCCATCATCACGTCGGCCTTGCCGTCCTTGATCGCGTCGATGCTCACCTGGCTGTTGCCGAGCACGAAGCTGCCGCCCCATTTCGGGATGTCGTCGATCGTGAAGCCGTGCACCTTCATCAGCTCGTAGGGCCCGCCGATCGAGCCTTGCGGATTGTCGGGCCGGTTGAGCGTGAGGCGCATGCGCGGCTTTTTCTTCGCGATGTCGCCCCAGCTCCGGATGCCGTTCTCGTCGGCCCAGGCCTTCGTCATCAGCAGATGCAGGTACGCGTTGTCGTAGAGCTGCATCACGAACTGGAACTTGCCGGCCAGCGCCTCCTTGAACGGGAACCTGCCCTCGTTCGCGAGCTTGATCTCGGCGCCGGTGGCCGTGGCCGTGATGTCGGCCTCGCCCTTCGAGACGGCGAGCACGCCGCCGCCCGGCGAGTTCGGCTTGAACGAGATCGACGAGCCCGGATAGGCCTCGCGTACGATCGCGTTGAGGCCCTCGATCAGCGTGCGCGGATAGCCGGTGGGCGTGGCGCCGGTGATCGTGGCGGTGATCGGCGATTTGTCGCCGATCGCGGCGAAGGCGGCGGGCGCCAATGCGGCGGATGCGGCACCGGCCGCAGCAATACAGCCGAAGTCGCGGCGAGAGAGCGTCATGGCCCGTCCTCCCTAAATGAGTTTCGTTGATGCGCGCGGTCTGTCGTCCGCCTCGCGCGGGCGGCAAGCACTCAGTCGTTCACGGTCACCTTGAAGCCGGCGCGGCGGGCCCAGTATTCCCAGGCGCGGTTCTGCGAGCGCTCCTTGAAGTTCATCTGCTCGGTGAGCTTCACTTCGCCGGGGCTGAGGTATTTCACCTGGCCCATCTCGCGCGCTTCCTTCAGCAGCTTGGCGTTCGCCATCAGGTAGATGGCGACGAACACGGTCGCCTTGAGCGTGTGCGCGGCGACGACCGCGCCGTGGCCGCGCATCAGCGCGCAGCGATTCTTGCCGAGCTTTTTCGCCAGCGAGCTGCCGGTGTCGTTGTTGGTCACGAGCAGATCCGTTTCACCGAACTGCTCGCTGATGTCCCAGATCGGCACTTCCGCGCCGATGCTGCCGGCCACGTGCCAGATCGGCTTGATCTCGCTGCCGGTGACGCCGAACGGGATCAGCGAATGCGCGTGGTTGTGGCAGACCGCCTTCACCTCCGGCCGCGTCTTGTAGATGCAGCCGTGGATCGGCCGCTCGGAATACATCGTGCGGCCGTCGGGGTTGATCGGGTTGCTGTCGAGGTCGAACTCCAGGATGTCGCCGCGCTCGACGAGCTCGGGGCTGCGCGAGCGCGCGAGGAAATAGCGGTCGTCGCGCTCGGGGTGGCGGATGCTCACATGCCCGAATGCGTCGATGACGCCTTCGTTCGCGAGGATGCGGTTCGCGATCACGAGGTCGGCGAGCGCCGCCTCCACCGCCTTGCTGTGGGCGGGCTTCTTCGCGGTTTTCTTCTTGGCGGCCATTCTCGGCATCTCCCTAAAGCGCGCTCATTCGGCCGCTTCCGCGGCCATGGCGGGCATGACGTTGTCGACGAACAGTTTCAGCGAATGCTGCGCCTCGTCGAACGAAAGATCGCCGAACGCGAAGCGGCAGACGAAATAGTTGGCGCCGCTCTCGGCGAGCTGACGCAGCAGCACGTCGCGCACCTCCGCGGGCGAGCCGGCGATGCCGGTGCCCATCTCGCGGAGCGTGTCGAAATCCTCGGGATAGGAGGCGGAGACGGGCTGCGAGCTGTGCTTCCGCCACAGAACGGTGAAGCTGTGATACCAGCGCGCATAGGCGCGCCGGGCCAGCGCCAGCGCGTCGCTGCTGCGCTCGGCGATCACGATGTGTCGCCCGAGCCCCAGCTTCGGCATCGGCGCGTCGCGCCCATGCGCGGCGCGGAACTCGGCGCGATAGCGCTCGGTGATCGAGCCCATCAGCGGCGCCGGCGTGTGGCTCACGATGTTCACGCGGTTCTTGGCCAGCCACGGCGTGGCGTCCGGATTGATCACGCCGTACCAGAGCGGCGGGTGCGGCTTCTGCACCGGCGCCAGCTCCATCGGCACGTCCTTGAAGCGGTAATACTTGCCCTCGAAGGTGAGCGATGGCGAGCGCAGCGCGGAGAGGATGAGCTCGAGCGCCTCGACATAGCGCGGCTGGGTTTCCGCCGGATCGACGCCGTAATAGGCCACCTCGTAAGGCGAAATTCCGCGCCCCACGCCGAGCATCAGCCGCCCGCCCGACAAATTGTCGAGCATGCAGATCTCCTCGACGAGGCGGAGCGGGTGATAGAGCGGCAGGATATAGATGAGCGGCCCGAAGCGCAGCCGGCGCGTGCGCTGCGCGATCGCCGAAAGGAACACGCTCGGCGAGGGCGCCATGCCGAGCGGCGTCGAATGGTGCTCGGCCAGATGATAGCCGTAGAAGCCCATCCGGTCGTAGAGCTCGATGAGCTTCAGGCGCTCTTCGTAGAACTGCGTGAGCGGGCGCGCAGGCGCGTCGTCGTTGCGGTCGAGATGGTCGAAGATTCCGAATTCCATGGCGCGGCCGCTCGTGCGGCTCCTCCCCCAGCGCTCGTTCGATTTCAAAGTAATCTTTGAACGAAGCGGCGGCCCAGCGCAATCGCGCCGCCGCGCGGGTCCGCCATGCGGGCTTCGGCCGCGCGGCGCGGGCCCGCCAAGAATGGTCGCGGCGAAAGGCGTTCTCTGCTAGTTTCCCGGCGGGGATTCGGGTCGCCGGCCGGTGCCGCGCGGCGCAATTCGCATTTGCACCGGGAATTGCCGGATTTGGACGCCCCCAGCATCAACGTCCTGGCGCTGCCGGTCGGTTACGAGCTCGATGGATACCGCGTCGAGCGCGTGCTCGGCGCGGGCGGATTCGGCATAACATACCTGGCCACCGAGACCCTGCTCGGGCGCAAGGTCGCGATCAAGGAATTCCTCCCGACCGGCATCGCGACGCGCGGCACCGACGGCCAGACCGTTCGTCCGATCACCGGCGAAAATCAGGATATGTACCGCTGGGGCATCGATCGCTTCCGTCAGGAAGCGAAGACGCTCGTCAGCTTCCAGCACCCGAACGTCGTCGCCATCGAGCGCTATTTCGAGGCCAACGGCACCGCCTACCTCGTGATGCAGTACATCGAGGGGAAAAGCCTCGGCAACGTGCTGCGCGAATTCGAGACGATCGAGGCCGGCGAGATCCTCGAGCTTCTGCTGCCGCTGCTCGACGGGCTCGCGCACGTCCACGAGGAGGGCTTCCTCCACCGCGACATCAAGCCCGACAACATCTTCATCTCGACCGAAGGCCGGCCGATCCTGATCGATTTTGGCGCGGCGCGGCAGGCGCTCGGCCAGCAGAGCAAGAGCCTCACGGCGATCGTCAGCGAGGGCTACGCGCCCTACGAGCAATACGAGGCGCACGGCAATCAGGGCCCGTGGACCGACATCTACGCGGTGGGCGCGGTCATGTATCGCTGCATGACCGGCGAAAAGCCGCTGGCGGCGCCCTCGCGCGTCGCGGCGAAGTTCCGCGGGCGGCCCGATCCGCTGCCGCGGATCGCGGACACCGCGAAGGGAAAGTATCAGCCGGCGCTGATGGCGATGGCCGAGAAGGCGCTGGCCGTCAGCGAGGACGACCGGCCGCAGACCGTCGCCGAACTGCTCGCGATGCTGAAGGAGGCGGCGCCCGAGCCCGCGCCGTCGCCATCCGAGGCGCCGACCGGCATGGCGCCGGATCGCACATTGCTCGCCGCCGATATCCGTTCCCCGCCGAAGCCGACGGATGCGCGCACATTGGCGCCGCCCGCGCGTGATCGGTCCGCGCCGGAGCAAGCAGCCGCGCCACGCCGCCGCCGGATCGCGCCGGCGCTGATCGCGGCGGGCGTCGGCGCGCTGCTCGTTGCCGGCGCATCGGCGGCCTGGATCGGCGGCGCGTTCTCGCCCGGCAACGGCGA
>CAYZSG010000129.1:0-14525 GCA_964481045.1 uncultured Candidatus Odyssella sp.
CCTCCCAGAACGCGTTGTCGCCATGCGCGCCGGGCTCAAAGAAGCTCGCATCGAGGTGGCAAATCAGCGGCATGTTCGCGGAATCGAACCAGAACGTGCGCGACTTTCCCTCGTTGATGTGCCCGTGCCAGCACATCGGTGGCGTGAGCACGAGATCGCCCTCGTGCATCTCGCAGCGGCGCCCGTTGACGATCGTGACCGCCCCTTCGGCGCGCGTCGCGTAGCGGATCGCCGCGGCCGTATGCCGGTGCGGGCGCGCATGGTCGCCCGGCTCCAGCACCGTGAACGCGCCGATGAGATTGCTGGTCGAGACCGTTGCGCCGCCGAAGGCCGGATGCGCCATGATGATCGCGCGCCGCTCGACGTCTTCGACCGGCACCTCTTTCGCGGCGCGGTGCGCGAGCGGCTCGATGTCGCGCCAGCGCCAATGGAACGGCACGTCCTTTGCGCTCGGCTTGATCGGCGTGATCGCCTTGTAGCGGTCCCACAGCGGGTGGATGTCGGCGCCTTCGAGCGCCGCGATCAGCGCCGCATCGGGACGTTGCGCGCGGGCATCATCCATGAGTGTCTCCTTCGGCTCGGGCCCGCGCGCGGCCGCTATTTCGGCAGGTACTGATCGACGTTGGCCTTGTCGACGACGACATGCGGGACGAACACCTTGCCGCCTTCGGGCTTCTTGCCGGCGAGATAGTCGATCATCGTGGTGGCGCCGAGCTTGCCCCAGACCATCGGGTTGAGCGCCACGGTCATGTCCATGTCGCCGGCCTTCACCGCGCGCAATGCCGGCGGAATGCCGTTCATGCCGGTGACGACGATGTCTTTCTTCTTGCCGGACGCGCGCACGGCCTGCGCCGAGCCCAAGCCGAGATCGTCGTTGGCGCCGTAGATCGCGCGGAGGTCGGGATGCGCCACCAGCGCGTCCTCGCCGTATTTCAGGCCGTTCTCGCGCGTCAGCAGCATGTCGTGGCTGAACACGACCTTGATGTCGG
Source organism: uncultured Candidatus Odyssella sp. (assembly GCA_964481045.1). Classification (GTDB taxonomy): domain Bacteria; phylum Pseudomonadota; class Alphaproteobacteria; order Bin65; family Bin65; genus SBBV01. The sequence goes on from CAYZSG010000129.1 coordinate 990, forward strand.
GATATTTCGCGATCGTGTCGGAGAAGCCCTTCGCGAAATTCTGGAAGGCCTGGGCGCCCTGCGGGCCGCGCAGCATCGCGATCTTGCCCTTGCCGCCGATCGTCTTGGCCATCCACTCGGCGATGTCGTGGCCGACCTTCAGTTCGTCGACGCCGATATGCACGGTCTGGCTCGCGCAGGCCGAGCCGCGCGCGATCGACATGATCGGAATGTTCGCGGCCTTCGCGGCGTCGTAGCCGCTGCACAGCGCGCGCGCGTCGATCGGCGAGATCAGGATGCCCGAGACCTTGCGCGCGATGAGGTCGTTGATGCCGTTGAGCTGCTTCGCGATGTCTTCGTTGGCGGTGACGGTCACCACCTCGAAGCCCTTCTCCTTCGCCACTTCGCGGATGCCGCGGAGCATCGCGATGTAGAGCGGGTTGTCGTCGGACGCCATCGAGACGCCGATGACCTTGCCCTGGGCGGACGCGCCCGCCGAGAACGACGCGGCGACGAGCGCCGCGCACGCGAACAGTGTGAACTTGCGCATGACCACCTCTCCCTCGGTTCGGTCGCTGGTTACTCTAGCACGCAATTCACAACATGCGGAACGCGCTTGCACGACCTTAGTTGTTCCTTGTCGTCCCCGCTTTCGCGGGGACGACAAGAAATGCTTACCTCCTTCGCAGCCTATCCGCCGCCGCCGCCGCGATCAGCACGACGCCGATGGCCACCTGCTGCCAGTAGGAGTGCACGTTGGCGAGATTGAGCGCGTTCGAGAGCACGACGATGATGAACACGCCGATCACGCTCTTGTAGAGCTTGCCCTCGCCGCCATGCAGCGCGGCGCCGCCGAGCACGACGGCCGCGATCGCGGTCAATTCGTAGAGCTGGCCCGCGGTCGGCTGGCCGGACTGCACGCGCGAAGCGAGCATCACGCCGGCGATTCCGGCCAGCGTGCCGCACAAGACGTAGGCCGAGGTCTTGACGCGATCGACCGGGATGCCGGCGAGGAACGCCGCGTCGCGGTTGCCGCCGGTCGCGAACAGGCGGATGCCGTAGGCCGTGTGGTGCAAGAGCCAATGGCAGACGCCGAAGATCAGCACTGGCAGCCACACCATGTAGGGCAGGCCGAACAGGCGCTCGAGCGCGAAATCGTTGAACGTGGCCGGCAGGCTGTCTTCGATCGGCACCTGGCGCGCGCCGGTGACGAGCATGGTGACGCCGCGCAGCAGCACCATCGTTGCCAAGGTCGTGATGAACGGATTGACGCCGATCTTCGTGACGATGAAGCCGTTGAGCAGGCCGCAGGCGGCACCGACGAGGATGCCGGCGAGCACGCCCGGCACGATGCCGTAATCCACCATCACCATCGCGGCGACGCAGCCCGAGAGCGCCACGACCGAACCCACCGAAAGGTCGAACCCGCCGGCGATGATGACGTAGGTCATGCCGATCGTGATCACGGTCAGCACCGCGCCCTGCATCAGCACGTTCGTGATGTTGATGCCGGAGAGGAACCGGCTCGAGAGCAGGGTGGCGACGATGCAGAGCACGATCAGCGCCACGAGCGGCATCTGGCTGAGCAGCCAGTTGAGGCCCGGCGCCGGAACGCCCGCGCGTGCGGCGGCGGCCTTCATCCGCCGAGCGCCTTGCGGAGCGCGCCCTCGGTGTAGCCGGGGCCGCGATCGAGCCGCGCCACGAGCTTGCCCTGGCGCATCGCGAGAACGCTGTCGCTGATCGCCATGACTTCGTTGACCTCCGAAGACGACAGCACGATCGCGCCGCCCTTGGCCGCGAATTCGCGCATGAGGCGATGGATGTGCGCCTTGGCGCCGATGTCGATGCCGTGCGTGGGCTCGTCGAGCAGCAGCACCGCCGCTTCGCCGGCGATCCAGCGCGCGAACACGACCTTCTGCTGATTGCCGCCGGAGAGCTCGCGCAGCAGGCGGCCGGGATCGCGCGGGCGAATGTCGAGCTCGTCCATGAGCTTCTTCACCAGCGCATCCACCTTGCCGGCGTCGAGGCGCCAGGTGCCGGCGAGGCGGTCGAGGTTCGGCAGCACGATGTTCTCGCGCACGGTGAGGCCGGGTACCAGCGCCTGCGCGCGCTCGCCGGGCACGAGGCCGATGCGGCGCGCGATGGCGCCTTCGGGCGTGGCAACTTCGATGCGCTTGCCGTTCAGCACATAGGCGGCGCGGCCCTCGGCGCCGAACAAGCGGCGCAGCAATTCGGTGGTGCCGCTGCCGAGCAGGCCGGCGAGGCCCATCACCTCGCGCGCGCGCACGGCGGGCCTGCCGAGCGCCGGTTCGGCGGCCGGATGCTCGAATTCCAGCACCGCTTCGCCCGGCACGCGGTCGTGCGGATGGCGCAGTTCGGCGAGATCGCGCCCGGTCATGAGCTGGATGATGCGCTCCACGTCGAGCTGGTCGCGCGCGAGCGTGGCGACGACGCGGCCATCGCGCAGCACCGTGCAGCGGTCGGCGATCGCCGTCACCTCGTCGAGCCGGTGCGAGACGAAGATGAGGCCGACGCCCTCGCCCTTGAGCCCGCGCACGACCTCGAACAGCCGCTCGACCTCGCGCGCTTCGAGCGAAGCGGTGGGCTCGTCGAGGATCAGAACCTTCGCCCGGTGCGCGAGCGCGCGGGCGATCATCACGAGCTGGCGCTCGGCATGACCGAGCCACTCCACGCGCTCGTCCGGATCGATCGCGAGGTTCAGCCGCGCAAGAAGTTCCGACGCGCGCCGGCGCATCGTGCGCCGGTCGGCGGCCGGGAGGAAGCCGAGCACGCGCCGCACCGGAAGCTGGCCGAGCAGTACGTTCTCGGCGACCGTGAGCGCCGGAACGACGCGGATTTCCTGCGGAATTGTGACGATGCCGGTGGCGAGCGCCTCGGCGGGATCGCGGAAGCGCCGCGCGGCACCGCCGATGCGGATTTCGCCGGCGTCGGCCCCGTAAACGCCGCCGAGCAATTTGATCAGCGTGGATTTACCCGCGCCGTTCTCGCCGACGAGCGCGTGCACCTCGCCCGGCAGCACCTCGAAGGTGACGCCGTCGAGCGCCTGCGTGCCGAAGAAGCGCTTCGCCACGCCGCGCGCCGCGATGACCGGCTCCACGCCCGCTCCTCCCCCGAATGCGCGTTCGAAACTTGGCACCGCGCCGCGCGCGCCGTCAATTCGCGAAAGCCGCAGAGCGCCGCTATTTCCAGGTGCCGAGCGCCGCCTTGTGCTCGGGCGCGAGATCGTCCTCGATGAACCAGCGGACGATGTCGTCCATCGACTTGTCCTGCTTGAATCCCATCTTGAGCGCGCGCTTCGGCGCGAAATCGGCGTGCCAGCGGTCCACGATCGCGGCGATGACCGGATCCTTCTTGAACTTGACGCGCGCCGCCACCTTCGGCCCCGCCACGCGCTTCAGCGATTCCATCATCTCGGCCACCGAGACGACGAAGCCCGGCAGCATGAGCCCGCGATTGTCGCCGAACGCCTTGGCCGGCAATTCGTAGGCGCGGATCAGCGACTGCACGACCGTGCGCGGCGAGGCGCACCACATGCGCACGCTCTTCGCGACCGGGCAGACGGTTTCCGTCTGCTGCAAGGGCTCGCGGATGATCGAGCTGGCCCAGGTGGACGCCGCGCGGTTCGGCTTGCCGGCGCGCACCACGACGGTGGGCAGGCGCAGCGAACGGCCGTCCAGAAAGCCCTTGCGGCTGAAATCGTTGACCAGCGCCTCGCCGATCGCCTTCTGGGTGCCGTAGGAGGTTTGCGGCAGCAGGTTGATGTCGTCCTTGATCGGTGTCGGGATATCGCCGCCATAGACCGCGACCGAGCTCGTGAACACGACCTTCACCGGCTTCGGCAGCGCGCGGCAGGCCTCGAGCACCCAGCGCGTGCCGTCGAGGTTGATCGCCATGCCGGTGTCGAACTCGGCCTCGGCCTGGCCGCTGACGATCGCGGCGAGATGGAACACGGCGCCGGTGCCGGGGCCAATCAGCGCCGCCACCTCGGGCCGCGCGGCGATGTTGCCGACATGGGTGGTGATCCTGACCGCGCCTTCCGGCTTCGGCGGCTCGACGACGTCGAACAGCGCGAGCTCGGTGATTTTCGCGCCGTCGAGCTTGCCCGCCTTGGCCAGCGCCGCCGCCAATTTGCGCCCGACGAAACCGGCTGCGCCGGTGATGACGACTCTCATGGATGCTTCCCCCTCGTTTCTGCCGTTCGGAACATGGGTGACAGGAATCCGGCCGGGTTCAAGCGCAAAATACGCAGGCTCAGCGCCGGCGCCGGTTCCAGGCCTCCGGATTGAGGATCGCGTCCGGCCTGCGGCCGGCGAGCGCATCGACGACGCCCTGGGCGGCGCCCACGGCCATGCGCCGCGCGCTGTCTTCGGTGATGCCGGCCACGTGCGGCGAGAGCACGACATTGGGCAGCGCAAGCAGCGGATTGCTGTTCGCCGGCGGCTCGTCCTCGAACACGTCGAGGCCTGCGCCGCCGAGCCTGCCGGCCGCGAGCGCATCGGCCAGCGCCGCCTCGTCGACGATGCCGCCGCGCGCGGTATTGACGAGGACCGCGCCCGGCTTCATGTGCGCGAGCCGCCCGCGGCCCAGCAGGCCGCGCGTTTCCGCGGTGAGCGGCGTGTGGATCGAGACGATATCCGCCCGCGCCAGCATCGCATCGAGGCCGTGCACCTTCTCGGCGCCCATCGCCGCCGCCTGCGGCTCGCCGGCATAGGGATCGTAAACGAGAATGGTCATGCCGAAGCCGTGGCGGCAGATGCGCGCCACTTCACGGGCGATGCGCCCGCCGCCGACGAGGCCCAGCGTCTTGCCCGAAAGATCGCCGACGCGCAGCGGCCCGCGCTCGGCGAAGCGCCCGCTCGCGACGAGATCGTGACACGCGCGGATACGCTTCACCACCGCGAGCATCAGCGCCACCGCGCACTCGGCCACGGCCAGCGCATTGGCGCCCGGCGTGTTGAACACGACGATGCCCTCGCGCGTGGCGGCTTCGACATCGATGTTGTCGACGCCGACGCCGTGCTTGCCGATTACCCTGAGCCGCGTGCACGCGGCGATACGCGCGGCCGGCAGCGGCGAGGTGCGGATCACGAGACCGTCGGCCATCGCCCAGCCGCGCTCCGCATCGGCGCCGGGCGCGAACAGCTCGACGACGTCTCCCGCCGTGCGCAGGATCGCGACGCCTTCGGGATGGATCGGATCGACGATCGCGAAAAGCGGCCGCGCGCCGCCGGGTGGTATTTCGCTCATGCCGCCCCTTGTGGCGAAATCCGCGCCGTGCGGCAATGGCCTGCCGCACGCGTTGAGCCATTTCACTGCAATGCGAAAAGAAAGATGAACCACAGAGGCACGGAGACACCGAGAAAGCCGAATGCGCGCCAAGAGCGCGCGAAAGAACCTTCTCTGTGTCTCCGTGCCTCTGTGGTTATCTAGCCTTCTGCCGGCTCGCGTTCACATCACTTCGCAGCCAATACGGACATTCGATCCGTTGCCATAGATCACGAAACGACAGGGTGGAACGATGCCCAGGATGATCGCTTACGTATCGAACGCCGACAGCCGCGAGATCATCGTGCTGCGCCTCGCCGACGACGGCGCGCTCGCCGAGATCGAGCGCGTGACGACCACGGGCACGGTGATGCCGCTGGCGATCTCGCCGGACCGGCGCTTCCTGTTCGCGGCGCTGCGCTCGGAGCCGTTCGGCGTCGCCAGCTTCCGCATCGACGGCCAGACCGGGCGTCTCGCGCATATCGCCACGTCGCCGCTGCCGGCGAGCATGCCCTATCTCGCCACCGACCGCAGAGGGCGCTTCCTGCTGAGCGCCTCGTATCAGAGCGCGGTCGCCGCCGTCTCCGCCATTGACGCCGAGGGCCGCGTGGGCGCCGCGCCGGTGCAGGTGCTGAACACCGCGCCGAACGCGCATTGCATCGTGACCGACGCCGCCAACCGCTACGTGTTCGTGCCGTGCCTCGGCGGCGATCACGTGTTGCAGCTCCGCTTCGACAGCGCGAGCGGCCGCCTTTCGCCGAATGCGCCGCCGGAATTGTCGACGAAGAAAGGCGCCGGCCCACGCCATATCGTGTTTCATCCCGAAGGCCGGCTCGCGTTTCTCATCAACGAGCTCGACGCGACCGTGCTGAGCCTCGCCTACAATCCCTCCACCGGAACGCTCGCGACGCTCGGCGCCGTCAGCGCGCTGCCGCCGAGCTTCTCGGGCAAGCCCTGGGCGGCCGACATCCATGTGACGCCGGACGGCCGCTTCCTCTACGCCTCGGAGCGCACCTCGAGCACGCTCGCCGGTTTCCGCATCGACGCCGCCGATGGAACGCTCGCGCCGATCGGCCACTGGCCGACCGAAGCGCAGCCGCGCGGCTTCGCGATCGATCCGTCCGGACGATTCCTGCTGAGCACCGGCCAGGTCTCCAATTCGCTCACTACCTACGCGATCGACGCAGCCAGCGGAAAGCTCGCGCCGCTCAAGCGCTACCCGATGGGCGCAAACCCGAACTGGGTGGAGATCGTCGCGCTGTAGGCGCTTCGTCTGCGTCCATCCTTCGAGGCGGCCCCAGTGGGGCCGCACCTCAGGATGAGGCCATATTTGTGCACACGAACCATCGCCTCGTCCTGAGGTGCCGCGCCACTTGGCGCGGCCTCGAAGGACGGACGCATTACGGCTGCAACGCGCGACCCTCACTTCCCCCGCTTCGCGCGCCAGGCTTCGTATTTGGCCTTGACCGCGGGCGACGGCGGATATGTGCCGATCACGGGCGCGCCCTTCTGCACTTCCTCGAGCACGAAGGCTTCGAGCAGTTCCTGCTCCGCCGCGTCGGCGGCCACTTCCTTCGCGAGGTGCTTCGGGATCACGACGACGCCTTCGCCGTCGCCGAACACGATGTCGCCGGGATAGACCGGCACACCGCCGCAGCCGACCGGGACGTTGATATCGACCGCATGGTGCAGCACGAGGTTCAGCGGCGCGGCCGGCCCGCCGCAATAGACCGGCAGATCGAAGCCCGCGATCTCCGGCGAATCGCGCAGGCCGCCATCGCTGACGAAGCCGGCCGCGCCGCGCACTTTCAATCGCGTGAGCAGGATCGAGCCGCCCGAGGCCGCGCGCGCGTCGCGCCGGCAATCGGAGACGAGCACCTGCCCGGCTGGCACGGTTTCGATCGCTTTCCGCTGCGGGTGCTCGGGATCGGCGAACACGCCCACGTGGTCGATGTCCTCGCGCGCCGGGATGTAGCGCACCGTGAACGCCGCGCCGATCATCGGCGTCTTGACGTTCGTGAGCGGCCGCACACCCTGCATGAACACGTTGCGCAGGCCGCGCTTGAAGAGCTGCGTCGTGAGCGTGGCGGCACTGCACGTCTTGAGCGCGGCGACGGTTTCGGCGTCGAGCATGGCGTTTCCTCGATATATTTTGGGCGACGTTACCGCATCCGTCATCCTGAGCGAAGCGAAGGATCTCTCGGCAGCGCGTCGCGCCGTGAACGCCACGTCTCGCGTCCCAGAGATCCTTCGCGCCGCCCAAGGGGGCGGACGCTCAGGATGACGCTGCAGGCTAGATCGCGCCCGTGGCCAGCAGCATGCCGGCCGCGACTTGCGCGGCGCCGAGGGCGCGCAGTGCGAGGCGGGGCTTGGCGCCGCTGAGGGCAAAGGCCAGCGCGATGCCGGCGGCGTGCAGCAGCGCCGTTGCGGCGACGAATCCGGCGGCGTAGGCCGGAGCGTTCGCGGCTTCGGGCAGTTCGCCGCCGTGGGCAAGGCCGTGGAACAGCGCGAACGCGCCGACGACGGGCGCCGCGATTCTGAGCGGCAGCTTCGCGGCCGCCGCGACGACGGCGCCGAGCACGAGCATCGAGGCGACGATGACGCTCTCGGTTCCCGCCAGCGCAAGGCCCGAAAAGCCGAGGATGCCGCCAAGCGCCATCACGCCGACGAACGCCGCCGGAAGCGCCCAAACCGAGCGCCCGCCCTGCTGCGCGGCCCAGGCGCCGACCGCGATCATCGCCAGCAGATGATCGACCCCGCTGAACGGATGCGCGAAGCCCGCGGCGAAGCCGTCGAGCCCATGCCCGGTGTGCGCCATCGCCGGTGCGGCGGCGAGCGCCGCCGCCAAGGCGGCCAGGATCATCAATGTTGGACGCATCTTGCCCTCTTCTAGTGCGAATTTCGTTCGAGTGAAATCACGGAGGCTGTGGCAAGGCCTCGTTCGCGTCCATCCTTCGAGGCCCGCCCTAAGTAGGGCGGGCACCTCAGGATGAGGCCAATTTGCTCGAGCAAACTCGGCCTCATCCTGAGGTGCCGCCGCTCTTGCGGCGGCCTCGAAGGATGGACGTGAACGCGACGTTGACCCAGCCGATGCCTCCACATGAACCGAACTCTTGCTAATGCCTGGCCGCGAGGCCGCCCGATTCGGCGATGAACGCCGCGATCTCGGCGACGCCCTTGTTCGCCTTGAGGTTCGTGAAGAAGAACGGCCGCTTGCCGCGCATCTTCCTGGCGTCGCGGTCCATCACCTCGAGGCTGGCGCCGACGAGCGGGGCCAGATCGATCTTGTTGATGACGAGGAGGTCGGAGCGGGTGATGCCGGGCCCGCCCTTCCTCGGGATCTTGTCGCCGGCCGCCACGTCGATGACGTAGATCGTGATATCGGCCAGCTCCGGGCTGAACGTCGCCGCGAGATTGTCGCCGCCGGATTCCACGAAGATCACGTCGAGATTCTTGAAGCGCCCGCGCATCTCCACGAGCGCCGCGAGATTGATCGAGGCGTCTTCGCGGATCGCCGTATGCGGGCAGCCGCCGGTTTCGACGCCCATGATGCGCTCCGGCGGCAGCGCGCCCGAACGCGTCAGGAATTCGGCGTCTTCCTTCGTGTAGATGTCGTTGGTGATCACCGCGATGTCGTAGGCATCGCGCATGTGCTTGCAGAGCCTATCGACGAGCGCGGTCTTGCCCGATCCCACCGGGCCGCCGACGCCGACGCGCAGCGGGCCTTTCTTGCTCGTGCTCATGAGCGGAATAGGCGCGTGTATTGGGTTTCGTGGCGCATGCTCGTCCAATCCACCATCGGGGCGGCGGTGCAGAGATCGTCGAGCGCGGTCGCCTGCGCGCGCTCGACCGTTTCGGTGACGGCGCCTTCGAGCGCCGCGATGCTGCGCTGGCCATCGGTCTGGCCGAGCGGGATCAGGCGCACGCCGGCCGAAACGAGGTTGGCCGCGCCCGCATGGAGATAGCCGGCGAGCGCCTCCGGCAGCGGGATCGTGCCCGCCGAAGCGAGCGCCACCGCCACCGGCAGCACCGGCTTTGCGCCGGTGCGCTTCAGGAACGCCGCCATGCGCTTGCTCGGCCACACGGCGTGCGCCGTGTCGAAGAACGAGGCGCCCTGCTGCAGGCTTTCCATCGCCGTCTCGGCCGTGCCGCGCATCGCGGCGGCGATCTCCGCAACCTCGTCGAGCTTGGCGTTCTCGCCGGCTTCCGCCGCGCGCTGTGCGTGCGCGAGCAGCACCGCATCGGCATCGAGCGCGCCGTGCCGCACGATCCAGCCGACCCAATCCTGAAGCTGCGCCGCGTTCGTGACGAAGCCCTCCTCCACCGCGAACTCGATGCCGTGGCTATAGCTGAATGCGCCGGTCGGAAACGCCGGCGACGACCAGGTGAGGAGGCGGAGAAGCTGCGGGAGCTTCATGTGCGCCCACTTTCCCGTTTGTGTCGCCCCTGATGCTGCGCCGCGCTCGCGTCCGTCCTTCGAGGCGCCGCGAATGCAAGGGCATTCGCAGCGCACCTCAGGATGAGGCCCGTTTGTTGCAGCAAATTCAGCCTCATCCTGAGGTGCCGGCCCCGCTGAGGTGCCGGCCCCGCTTGGGGTCGGCCTCGAAGGATGGACACGGGCACGCCCCGCCCAGGACGCCATGAATGTTGAGCCGCTCACTCATGCTCGTGACCATCGCCGTGCGCATGCCCATGCACGCCGCCATGCGGATGGCGGTGATCGAAATTGTGCTGGCCGTAGGCGCCGCCTTCGGGATCGAACGGCTCCTTCACCGCGCGCACCGCGGCGCCGAGGCCCTTCAGCATGTCGACGATCACGTGATCGTCGCGGATCAGCAGCCGGTCGCCCTTGATCGCGACGGGCAGATGGCGGTTGCCGAGATGCCAGGCGAGGCGCGCCAAGGTTTCCGCATCGCGCGCCTTCACCTCGATGAGGTTCTCAGGCGCCGCCGCGACGCGGACATAGCCGCCGCCCTCGAGCGCGAGGCCGTCTCCGTCGCGCAACGCCGTCGCCGCGTCGAGCTCGAGCAGGAATTGCAGCCCGCCCTCGCCATACAGCACTTTCCGCCGCCGGAAGCGCTCGTCGAAATCGAGCACGACGCGGTCGCGAGCCTCGGCTTCGGGCCAGGTGCCGGCGCGGGCAACGGTGGCGGCGCGGATCATCTAAGCGGCCCTCACTCCCAATTTTGTCACCCCCGCGAAAGCGGGGGTCCATGCCTCCGCGAGCGTAACGCTCGCGGCGCTCGCTCGCCACCAACGCGCGAACACATATCGCTGGCGGCACGGGTCCCCGCTTTCGCGGGGACGACAAGATTGATTGATCAGGCGGGACTTCATCCGGCTCAAAACAGGAAATACCGCTGCGCCATCGGCAACACCTTTGCCGGTTCGCAGGTCAGCAATTCGCCGTTGGCGCGCACTTCGTAGGTTTCGGGATCGACCTCCATCTTCGGCATCAGGTTGTTGTGCACCATGTCTTTCTTGCCGATGCGCCGCGTGTTCTTGACCGGAAGGCAGGGGCGCGTGAGGCCGAGGCGCTTGGGCACGTCGCGGTCGATGCCGGCCTGCGAGAGGAACAGCACCGAGCTTTCGATGAGGTTGCGGCCGAACGCGGCGAACATCGGGCGGTAGTGCACGGGCTGCGGCGTGGGGATCGAGGCGTTGGGATCGCCCATCGGCGCGGCGGCGATGGAGCCGCATTTCAGCACCATCTCGGGCTTCACGCCGAAGAACGCCGGCGACCAGAGCACGAGATCGGCGAGCTTCCCGACTTCGACGGAGCCCACATGGCGCGCGATGCCCTGCGCCACCGCCGGGTTGATCGTGTATTTCGCGATGTAGCGCTTGGCGCGGACGTTGTCGTTGTCGCCCTTCTCTTCTTTGAGGCGCCCGCGCTGCACTTTCATTTTGTGCGCGGTCTGCCAGGTGCGGATGATGACCTCGCCGATGCGGCCCATCGCCTGGCTGTCGGACGACATCATCGAAAACGCGCCGAGATCATGGAGAATGTCTTCGGCCGCGATCGTCTCGCGGCGGATACGCGATTCGGCGAACGCGACATCCTCGGGGATGCGCGGATCGAGATGGTGGCAGACCATGAGCATGTCGAGATGCTCGTCCACCGTGTTCACGGTGTAGGGCCGCGTCGGGTTCGTGGACGACGGCAGCACGTTGGGCTCGCCGCACACCTTGATGATGTCGGGCGCGTGGCCGCCGCCGGCACCCTCAGTGTGGAACGCGTGGATCGTGCGGCGCTTGAACGCCGCCACCGTGTTCTCGACGAAGCCCGATTCGTTGAGCGTGTCGGTGTGGATCGCCACCTGCACGTCCATGCGCTCGGCGACGTCGAGGCAGTTGTCGATCGCCTTGGGCGTGGTGCCCCAATCCTCGTGCAGCTTCAACGCACAGGCGCCGGCGTTGACCATCTCCTCGAGCGGCGCCGGCAGCGCCGCGTTGCCCTTGCCGAAGATGCCGATATTCATCGGGAACGCCTCGAACGCCTGCAGCATACGCCCGATGTGCCACGTGCCGGTGCAGGTGGTGGCGAGCGTGCCGTGCGCAGGGCCGGTGCCGCCTCCCATAAGCGTCGTAACGCCCGACATCAGCGCGTCTTCCACCTGCTGCGGGCAGATGAAATGGATGTGCGCGTCGATGCCGCCAGCGGTGAGGATCTTGCCTTCGCCGGCAATGGCCTCGGTGCCGGGGCCGATCAAGATATCGACTCCGGGCTGCACGTCGGGATTGCCGGCCTTGCCGATCGCGGCGATGCGTCCGTCGCGGATGCCGATATCGGCTTTGACGATGCCCCAATGGTCGAGGATCAGCGCGTTGGTGATGACGGTGTCCACCGCGCCTTCGGCGCGCGTGGCCTGCGACTGGCCCATGCCGTCGCGGATCACCTTGCCGCCGCCGAACTTCACCTCTTCGCCGTAGATCGTGCGGTCGTCTTCCACCTCGATGAACAGTTCGGTGTCGGCAAGGCGCACGCGGTCGCCCTTGGTCGGGCCATACATCGCGGCATAGGCGGAGCGCGAAAGTTTCGGCATCAGAGCGCTCCCTCGATCTTGCCCTGGAATCCGTGCACGATCCGCTTGCCCTCGTAGCGCACGAGCGAAACCGTCCGAGTCTGCCCGGGCTCGAAGCGCACGGCGGTGCCGGCGGGAATGTCAAGCCGGAAGCCGCGCGCCTTCGCGCGGTCGAAGCGCAGCGCGGCGTTTGTCTCGAAGAAGTGGTAGTGGCTGCCGACCTGGATCGGCCGGTCGCCGGTATTGGCGACCTCGACCGAAACGGTCGCGCGGCCTTTGTTCAGCTCGATCTCGCCCGCGGCGGGGATGATTTCGCCCGGCACAAGCGGCTTGGATTTCGCGGGCGCGCGTTTCGGCGCTTTCTTTTTCGCGGCCATGCTGCCCTCAGCGGATCGGCGTGTGGACGGTGACGAGCTTCGTGCCGTCGGGGAACGTGGCTTCCACCTGGACCTCGTGGATCATCTCCGCCACGCCGTCCATCACCTGGCTCTTCTTCACCACCTTGGCGCCGTCGCGCATCAGCTCGGCCACCGGGCGGCCATCGCGCGCGCCTTCGACGACGAAATCGCTGATCAGCGCGATCGCCTCGGGGTGGTTGAGCTTCACGCCGCGCTTCAGGCGCTTCCTCGCCACCTCGGCCGCCATCGCGACCAGGAGCTTGTCTTTCTCCCGCGGTGTCAGATGCATATGTCCGTCCCCTCCGGCCTATCGTGAATGCATCAAGTGTACCAAGTCCTGGGCAAAACCGGCGGCAGGTTTCCCGCTTCGGCGCGCAACGTGCACCAAAGCTGTGCAAGATCACTGCGCAATATTTGAGCAGAACCGGCGAGGAATCGGGCAACCAGCAGGCCGTTCACGACCGTGGCGGCGGCGCGGCTTCGCGCGTTCTCGAGCGCGCTTCGCGCGCCGGGCAGGTGCCGTGGCGCGTCCAGGCCGGCGAAAATCGCGGTCGCCATCGCGCCGGCGCCGGCGAAGCCGGCGGGATGCCGAAGCGCTCCGGCCGGATCGCCCGCCCAGCCCATGGCGTCGCGCCAGACGAGCCTTCCGTCGAGCAGGACCCGCCAACGGTCGAGATAGTGGCCGGCCGTGAGGCGCTCGCCGCGCGCGGCACGGCCGAAGACGACGATCTCGGCGGCCAGCAATTGCGCGCCCGCGGCAAGCGAGATGCGCGTCTCGCGGCGGAAGCGCGCGCCGTCGAACAGGATCGTCTCCTGCGGCAGCCACTCCAGCCAGGCGCCGGCGCCGA
>CAYZSG010000130.1:0-14494 GCA_964481045.1 uncultured Candidatus Odyssella sp.
GACTTGCCCTCGATCGCGTGCTGCACGAGGCGCCCGACCGGCGCGTCGACGAAGCCCACGCCCTTCCTGGCGGCGGCGGCGGCGAGCCTGTCGGTGGTGCCGGGATCGACCGTGCTCATGTCCATCAGCAGCTGGCCCGGCTTCGCATTGTCGAGGATGCCGCCCGGCGCCAGCACCGCCGCCTCCACGTCGGGCGAATCGGGCAGCATCGTCACGACGATCTCGGAGGCCTGCGTGACGCCGGCGGCACCGTTGCCGGCCGTGGCGCCGAGCTTCACGAGCGCGTCCACCGGCTCGCGGCGCACGTCGTGGACGACGAGGCTGAAGCCCTTTTTCGCGAGATTGCCCGCCATCGGCCGCCCCCCGGCGCCGAGCCCGATGAACCCGATCTTGCCCATGTCCTCCCTCATTTCTTTTGCGTTGCGGCGCGCACATTAGCCACGCCGGCGCGGCCACGCCATGCTCGTGCGGCGCGTATGAGATTTCGGGAGAACTGGGGAGTTCGGCCGTGTTCCGGAGAATCCTGATCGCGGCGGCGTTCGCCTGCACGGCGGGCGCGGCTTCGGCGAACGAGATCCGCATCGATGGCCCGCGCGTGGATGGCGTGCCGGTCGATTGGTGCCGCGCCTGGGGCCAGGGCTGCGGCTGGCAGGGCGCCCACGCCTTCTGCCGCGACCGCGGCTACGAGCGCGCGCTCAGCTTCGAGGTGTTCAATCCCGGCCGCACCTATCTGATGAGCGGCGACACGTTCTGCTCGGGCCCCACCTGCACCGCGTTCCAATCGGTCGTCTGCAAGATACCGGCGGGGCTCGCGGCGTCAGCGCCCCCGCCGCTGCCTCCGGCCACGCTGCCCGATCCGGCGCGGCCGGCGCGCGTCCGGTTCGATCATCCGCGCAACGAGGGCGTGCCGGCGGATGCGTGCAGTATCCGCGGCGCCGATTGCGGCTGGGGCGGCGCCAACAAGTTCTGTGAGTTCCGCGGCTTCGATCGCGCGGTGGATTTCTCGCTCTACAAGCCCGGAACGACGCGCGTCGCCGGCGACACCGCGAACTGCACCGGTTCGCGCTGCTCCGCGCTGCGCCACGTCGTCTGCGAGCGCCAGAACACGGTCGAGCCGCCGCCGGGGCCCGAAGCCGGTTCGCCCGGCCATGCGCCGCCGGGCGTCGATCACGAATAGCAGGCCGACCGGTCGTGCTTACGCCGCGTGCGCGAGCGCGGTCTTCTCCCAGCCGAGCACGGCCAGCAGCGCGGCGCTGAGCGCCGAGACGTCGCCGGCCGGCACGAGCGAGACGCCGGGCGCGCGCGGCAGGCCGCATTCGCGCGACGCGATCACCGGCACGCCGGCGGCGCGGGCACGCAGGAGCGCGCGCGGATTGTGCTCGACGAAGGCCGGGAGCACGACGGCGGCGGCGCCGGCGAAGAGATCGGGACCCGGCTGGCGGCGCTCGATCTCGAAGCCGTTCCAGAAATCCGCACCCTCGTGCTCTGCGCCCGCGATCACGAGCGTCACGTCGAGGCCCTTGAGCGCGGCGCGCAGTTCATAGGCGCCCTTGCGGCCGAGCGTGGCGGCGGGGAACACGATCCGCGCCTTCGCACCACGGACGGGCGCCGCGGCGGGCGCGGCCTGGGGCGCGATCCATTCGAGCGCCACGGCCTTGGTCGGGAACAGCGCCGCGATGTCGGCATGCGCCGTCACGATCTTGCGCGCGCGCTCGAGCGCCGCCGCCTCGGCCGCGACCAGCGCCGGATCGGCGCGGAAATCGCCGAGCGTCTTGCTTTCGGGATGCAGCTTGGCGGCGCGGTCGAGCCGCTGCTGCAGCACGCCCATCGGCAGCGCCGTCATCAGCACGTCGAAGCTGCGGCCCTTCAAAGCCCCGTCGCGCCAGAGATGCGGCAGCAGGTTCTGCGCCACGACGAGGTGCGTGGCCTCGGGCGCGAGCCGGCGCGCGTAGCTGCGCGCGAGGCATTCGGCGCCGTCGAGCAGCGCCTGCTGGCGCGCGGCACCCTGGTCGGCGAGACGGCGGCTCTTCCACGCGCGCAGCAAGGTCGCCAGCGTGCTGGTGCGCGGCTTTTCGAAGCCCGCCGTCGTCCACGCATAGTTCGGCTTCTTGAAGCGCTTGCCGTCGAGCGGCGCGAACAGCGTGTCGCCGTCGCGGCGCGTCGCCTGGATGTGCGCGTCGAATTCCGGCACGAAACCGTCGACGAGGAACGCGGTCTCGCCGGTGCGCGCGGCGGCCGGCGCCACGTGGCGGAAGCACTGCACCACGTTGCAGGAGAGGCAATTGTTCGGCCCCTTGCCCTTGAGGCCGCGCGAATAGGATTTCGGCAGCGGCGGCAGCGCGGTCTTCGCGCTGGCCACCGCGCGGAAGCGCAGCACGAGATGATCGGCGTCCATGTCGGCCTCGATGCGGAAGGCCGTGGCGGCGCGGAAGCGGAGATCGACGTAGTTCCAGAACACGGTGGCGTCGCGGCCCACTTCGGCGAGCGATCCGGGGATCACCTGCGTGTGCGCGTGGCGCTCGACGATCTCGAAGCCGGCCTTGAGCGCGGCGTCGTAGAGCGCGTTGGAAAGCTGGCACAGGCCGCCGCCGACGCTGGGGATCACGCAGCCCTCGCGCAGCTCGCGCCCGGCCACGAAACCGCGCAGCCGCGTCGGGCGGCCGACATGGGCCCAGAAGCTGAAGATGCGCCCGGCCGGGATCTCGACGCCGTCGATGTGGCGGAGCGCCAAGCGCAGATTGTGGATCTTGCCGACGAGCAGCGGGCGCTCGGCGTCGTTGGCCTCGGTCCAGAGCTTGGTCTTGGACTCGCCGACGACCGGCGCCTCGGCCAGTGCGAAGCCGGCGGTGAAGCGCACCGCGTCGCCGTCGAACAGGTTGCGGCGCGCACGGTCGAGACGGAACAGGCCCGCCTTCACGCCGAACGCAAGCGCGTCCAACCGCGTCGGCAACGGCTTTTTGCTGTGTTCCTGGCCTTGCATGGGAAGCCCCTGAATCTCGTCTTCGTTGTGGGCGCCAAAATGGCTTTTCCGGGCCCGGATCGCAGTGACTGAAGTCACCGGAATCCTGTGATCCAGGTCACAGGGGCATTGCGGGCGGCGCGCTTTCGGGCGGGCGTCAAGACCGCTAGAAGCAGGGCCATGAGCCCCGCCCGCGCCAGCCGGCTGATCCCCTACGTGGTCGCCTGCGCGCTGTTCATGGAGAACCTCGATTCGACGGTGCTGGCGACGGCGCTGCCCGAGATCGCGCGCTCGCTCGGCGAAAGCCCGCTGCACCTCAATCTCGCGATCACCTCGTATCTGCTGAGCCTCGCGATCTTCATCCCGGTGAGCGGCTGGATCGCCGACCGCTTCGGCGCGCGGCGCGTGTTCTGCGCGGCGATCGTGGTGTTCACCTTGAGCTCGATCTCATGCGGCTTTGCAGACTCGTTCTGGGGCCTCGTCGCCTCGCGCGTGGCGCAGGGCGTGGGCGGCGCGATGATGGTGCCGGTGGGGCGCCTCGTTCTGCTGCGCAACGTCTCCAAGGCCGAGCTGGTCGGCGCGCTGGCGCTCGTGACCATCCCGGCGCTGATCGGCCCCATCATCGGCCCGCCGCTGGGTGGCTTCATCACCACCTATCTCTCGTGGCGCTGGATCTTCTGGATCAACGTGCCGATCGGCGTGGCCGGCATCGTGCTGGCGCTGATCCTGATCCCGAACATCCGCGAAGAGCAGCCGCCGGCGTTCGACTGGCGCGGCTTCGCGCTCGCCGCGACGGGCCTTGCCGCGGTGATGATGGGCTTCGAGACGGTCGGGCGCGACCTGCTGCCGGCGCCGGCTGTGGGCGCGCTGATCGTCGCCGGCGCCACGGCCCTCATCCTCTACGTACTGCACGCGCGCCGGCGCACGCATCCGGTGCTCGATCTCTCGCTGCTGCGGATCGGCACGTTCCGCGCCGCGGTGTTCGGCGGCTTCCTGTTCCGCGTCGGAGTCGGCGCGATTCCGTTCCTGCTGCCGCTGCTCCTGCAGGTGGGTTTCGGCATGAACCCGCTGCAATCGGGCATGCTCACCTTCGCCGCCGCGGTGGGCGCGCTCACGATGAAGCTCACGGCCAAGCGCATCCTGCGCCGGTTCGGCTTCCGCAACGTACTGATCGTGAACGCGGGGATCAGCGCCGCCTCGATCGCGGCCTGCGCCCTGTTCGAGGCGAGGACGCCGGGCGCCGTGATCCTGGCCGTGCTGCTGATCGGCGGCTTCTTCCGTTCGCTCGAGTTCACGAGCATCAACGCGCTCGCCTATTCCGACGTGCCGCGCGAGCGCATGAGCCGCGCCACGAGCTTCGCCAGCGTCGGCCAGCAGCTTTCGCTCAGCATCGGCGTGGGGCTCGGCGCCCTCATCCTGCACACGGTGGTGAGCCTGCGCGGCGGCGCCGGCGCGATGGCGGCCGATTTCGCGCCCGCCTTCGCGATCATCGGCGCGGTCTCGGCGTGCGCCGCGCTGGTGTTCTGGCGCCTGCCGCCCGACGCCGGCGCCGAGGTTTCGGGCCGCCAGCCCTTGCCTCCGCCCGATTCGCTCACTCTGCCCGAGCGCCCCTGACTTACCGGAACTTGCCCGCGCCTCTCCCGTTACTCCCGCACGATATCAGCCGCCCATCGGCGGGCGGCGCAGCAACGGGTGGAGCATTCCCATGGCAGACCAGACCGCAAACAAGATCGGCGCCGCCGCGCAGCGCGCCAGCGAGAACGGCCGCGAGATTTACGAGCGCGCGAAGGACCATGCGCAGTCGGCGATCGAGGCCGGCCGCGAGGGCTTCGACGCGGTCGCTGAAGAGGGCAAGCGCCAGGTCGAATCGGTTTCGGGCGTGATCCGCGACTGGCCGCTGCTGAGCGTCGGCGTCGCGTTCCTCGCCGGCTGCCTCGTCTCGCGGCTGATGCACGGCGGACGCTAGGCGGGCGCCTCCATGGCGCTGATCGCCTCGCTCGCGAGCCGGCTGGCGCAGGTGGCGCTCGTCGGCCCCGCCATCGCGCGCCTGAAGCGCAAGGCGATCCGTTCGGCGATCGGCGGCGCGCTGATCGCGCTGTTTGGCATCCTCGGCCTCATCTATCTGCTCGCCGCGCTGCGCACGGCGCTCGAGCGCGAGATTGGCCCGCTCTGGGCGCCGGTGGCGATCGGCGGCGGCCTGCTCGTTCTCGCCGGCATCGCCTACCTCGCCTTCCTGCGCCCGCGCGGCGGCGACCGCGAGACGGCCGGAACGGAGGCCGAGGCGGTGCGCGACCGCATCGTGGGCCCCGCCCGCGCGATCGAAGGCCAGGTGGCGCAGCGGCCCTTGCAGAGCATCGCGATCGCGCTCGCCGTGGGCTTCGCCGGCGCGGCGTTGCTGCGGATGCTGCGCGGCCGCGCGCCGATCCCGCCGCGCTACGATCGCTATGCCCCGCCGCCGCATCCCACCGGTGCCGAGCGCCCCGCCTGGATGCGCGAGGTCGTGCTGCGCGAAACCGATCGCCGCAAGGGCAACGGCCGCCATCCGTGATCGCTGAAACGCGAAAGGGCCGCCGATCACTCGGCGGCCCTCATCCGTTTCGCGCCGAAAGCGCCCTCTACTTCTTCGGCAGCGCGCCCACGACGCCCTGGACGTAGAAGCCCATGTTCGCGATGTCCTTGTCGGGCATCGTCTTGCCGGCGGGCACGATCTCCTTGCCGTCCTGCGCCTTCACCGGCCCCATGAACGGCGCCAGCTTGCCCGCTTTCATCGCCGCTTCCTTCTCGGCGACGAGCTTCCTCACCTCGTCGGGCACCATGGCGCCCCAGCCGGCCATCACCACCATGCCTTCCTTGATGCCGCCCACATACTGCTCGGCCTTCCATTGGCCCTTCATCACCTTCTCGACGACCGACTGGTAATAGCCGGTCCAGTTGTGCGTCGAGGCGACGAGGTGCGCCTTGGGGCCGAACTTCGACATGTCGGAGTGGTAGCCGATCGCATAGACACCCTTGGCCTCGGCCGCCTGCACCGGCGCCGTGGAATCGGTGTGCTGCATGATGACGTCGGCGCCCTGCGCGATGAGCGCCTCGGCCGCCTCGCGCTCCTTGCCCGGATCGTACCACGAGCTGACCCAGACGACGCTGACGGTCGCGTTCGGGTTCACCGAGCGCATGCCGATGATGAACGCGTTGATGCCGCGGATCACCTCGGGGATCGGGAACGCGGCGACGTAGCCAGCCTTGCCGCTCTTGCTCATCTTGCCGGCCACGACGCCGGCGAGGTAGCGGCCTTCCTCGAAGCGGATGATGTAGTTGCCGGCGTTCTTCGCCGTCTTGTAGCCGGTCGCATGCTCGAACATCGCGTTCGGGAACGCGCGCGCCACCTTGATCGTCGGGTCCATGTAGCCGAACGAGGTGGTGAAGACGAGCTTGTTGCCCTCCTGCGCGAGGCGGCGGATGACGCGCTCGGCGTCGGCGCCCTCGGGCACGCTCTCGACATAGGTCGTCTTCACCTTGCCGGCGAAGGTCTTCTCGATGTGCTGGCGCGCCAGCTCGTGCTGGTAGGTCCAGCCCGCGCTGCCGATCGGGCTCACATAGACGAAGCCGATCTTGAGCTCCTGCGCCGTGGCCGGCGCGGCTGCGATGGCCAAGGCGGCCAGCGCTGTAGCGATGCGAAGTTTCATGTCTCTCTCCCGCAAGACGATGGCGAAGGGTACGTCAACCGAAACTAGCGGCCGGGCTCGAACGGCTTGCCGAGCGCGGCCGGCGCGTTGAGCTTGATGCGCGTGGCGTCCCGCGCAATCAGTACCAGAACCAGGATCGTCGCGACATAGGGCAGCATCGCCAAAATGTGCGACGAGACGGCCACGCCCTGCGCCTGGAGATGAAGCTGCGCAATGGTCACGCCGCCGAAAAGATAGGCACCGAGCAATACGCGGCCCGGCTTCCAGGTTGCGAAAACCACCAGCGCCAGCGCAATCCAGCCGCGCCCGGCCGTCATCTGGTCGGCCCACATCGGCGTGTAGACGAGCGTGAGATAAGCGCCGGCGAGCCCGGCCATGGCCCCGCCAAACGCGGTCGCCGCATAGCGCACCGCCAACACGTTGTGTCCCAGCGCGTGCGCAGCCTCGGGCGCCTCGCCCACCGCCTTCAGCACGAGGCCGCCGCGCGAGCGCGCGAGAAACCAGGCGACGGCCGCGAACAGAACGAGCGAGAAATAGACGAAGATGTCGTGCCCGAAGAGAAGCGGGCCGATCACCGGAATGTCGGACAGGCCCGGCACCGCGAGCGGCTTCAGCCCGTCGAGCGGCTTGTCGCGATAGGCGAGGCCGAGGAACGCGCTCAAGCCGAGGCCGAAGATCGTGAGCGCAAGCCCCGCCGCCACCTGGTTCGCGCGCAGCGTGAGCGTGAGCAGGCCGAACACCAGCGCCATCGCGATGCCGGCCAAGGTTCCGGCCAGCGCGCCGAGCATGTAGGAGCCGGTGCCGAGCGTGGCGATGATTGCCGCCACGGCGCCCACCAGCATCATGCCCTCGACGCCGAGATTGAGGACGCCGGATTTCTCCGTGATCAATTCGCCGAGCGCCGCCAATACGAGCGGCGTCCCCGCCCGCAAGGTCGCGACCAGGATGACGACGACGACCTCGGCGATCTCGATCATCGCGCCGCCGCGCGGCGAATGAGTTTCACGCGGTAGCGCGTGAGGAAGTCGGAGCCGAGCAGGAAAAAGAGCAGCAGGCCCTGGAACACGCCGGTGACGGCGGGCGGAACCTTCAGGTCGATCTGCGCGGTCTCGCCGCCGAGATAGAGGAGCGCCACGAGCAGGCTCGCGAGCAGGATGCCGAACGCGTTCAAGCGCCCGAGAAACGCGACGATGATCGCCGCGAAGCCGTAGCCCGGCGAGATCAGCGGCTGGAGCTTCCCGATAGGCCCCGCCGCTTCCATCATCCCGGCAAGCCCGGCCATCGCGCCGCCGGCAAGGAACCCGGCCCAGACGATGCGCGAGACCGGATAGCCGGCATAGGCCGCGGCGCGCGGCGCCAGGCCCGAGACGCGGATCTGGAATCCGAGATAGCTCCGGTCGAGCAGCAGCCACGCGGCGATCACCGCGATGCCGGCGAGGATCACGCCGAGATGCAGCCGCGTGCCCTCCACCAGCAGCGGAATGATCGCGCCTTCGCCGAAATCGCGCGTCTGCGGAAAGTTGAAGCCCTGCGGATTGCGCCACGGTCCGTGCACGAGATAGCCGAGGAACTGCACGGCCACGTAGGTCAGCATCAGGCTCGTGAGGATCTCGTTGGTGTTGAAGCGCGCGCGCAGGAAGGCCGGAATCGCGGCCCAGGCAGCACCGCCAAGGGCACCCGCGAGCACCATCGCGGGCAGGAGCCAGCCCGGCTCCTCGCCGTGGAACGCTAGCGCGAGGCCACCGGCGGCGATGGCGCCCATCGTGAGCTGGCCCTCGGCGCCGATGTTCCACACGCCGCCGCGGAACCCCACCGCGAGGCCGAGCGCACAAAGCAGCAGCGGCGTCGCCTTCACCAGGAGCTCGGTAACGCCATAGAGGTTCTCGACCGGCTTGATGAAGAAGCTCGTGAGCGCCTTGCCCGGATCGTAGCCGAGCGCCGCGAACATCACGACGCCGACGACGAGCGTCAGCGCGGCGGCCAGCAGCGGCGTGGCGACGACGAGCCAGCGCGCCGTCTCGGTGCGCGCCTCGAGCCTAAGCCGCATGCGCCTCGGCCCCCGCCCCGAACATGCCGCTCATCCACTGGCCGAGCCGCTCGCGCCCCGCCTCCTCCGTCGGCACGACCGGCGAAAGGCGTCCGCCGCAGATGGCGCCCACGCGGTCCGAGATCGCCAGCAATTCGTCGAGATCCTCGGACACGATGAGGATCGCGGCGCCTTCGTCGCGCAGCGCCAGCAGCGCGCGATGAATCGCGGCGCCGGCGCCGACGTCGACGCCCCAGGTTGGATGCGCGGCCAGCAGCAACTTCGGATTCTGCATCATCTCGCGGCCGAGGATGAACTTCTGGAGATTGCCGCCGGAAAGGCTGTCGGCCTCGGCCTCGGCGCCGCGCGCGACCACGCCGAAGCGCTCGATCACGGCGCGCGCATAGGCCGTGGCGGCGCGCGGCTGCACCATGCCGCCGCTGACGAGACCCTGATCGGCCGCGGTCAGCACCGCATTCTCCGCCAGGCTCAGCTCCGCGACGGCGCCGCGGCCGAGCCGCTCCTCGGGGATTACCGCGAGGCCGAGCTTGCGGCGATAGGCCGGCGCGCGGCGGCCCGCGGGCACGCCGGCGACTCGCACCGCATGCTCGGGCGCCAGGCGCTCGCCGGTGATCGCGGCGAGCAGTTCGCTCTGGCCGTTTCCGGCGACGCCGGCGATCCCCACGATCTCGCCCGCATGCACGGCCAGTTCGATTCCGCGCAGCGGTACGCCGTGCGGATCGGCCGGCGGGAGATCCAGCTTCGCGAGCACGAGCATCTCGCCGCCCGGCGCCTTGGGCGCGCCGCGCCGTGCCAAGGTCACGTCGCTGCCGACCATCAAACGCGCGAGGCTCGCCGCGCTTTCGGCGCGCGGATCGCACTCGCCCACACGTTTGCCGCCGCGGAGGATCGTCGCGCGCTGGCAGACCGCGCGCACCTCGTCGAGCTTGTGGCTGATGAACAGAATCCCGCGCCCCTCGCCGGCGAGCAGGCGCAAGGTGGCGAACAGCGCGTCGGCCTCCTGCGGCGTCAGCACCGAGGTGGGCTCGTCGAGCACGATGAGGCGCGGCTCCTCGAGCAGGCAGCGCAGGATCTCGACGCGCTGGCGCTCGCCGACCGCGAGGTGGTGCACGTGGCGGCTCGGATCGACCGCAAGTCCGTAGCGATCGGCAAGCGCGGCGATGCGCTTCGCCAGCGCCTTGCGATCCCGCCCCTGCGCGCCCGCCGCGAGCGCCACGTTTTCGGTGACGGTGAGGCTTTCGAACAGCGTGAAGTGCTGGAACACCATGCCGATGCCGAGGCGGCGCGCGGCGGCCGGCCCATCGATGACGACGGACGCTCCCTGCCAGCGGATCTCGCCCGCGTCCGGCGAAACCACGCCGGCCATGATCTTCACGAGCGTGCTCTTGCCCGCGCCGTTCTCGCCGAGCAGCGCGTGGATCTCGCCGGCGGCGACGGAAAGGTCGATTCGATCATTCGCGAGACAGCCCGGATAGGCCTTGACGATGCCGGAAAGCCGGATCAGCGGGTGCGGTGACGCTTCGGGCGGCAAATGCGCGGCTTCCTCGACAGCAGGGGCGGGCTCGTCTCTTAACACGAAATTGAGGCTGCCTCGACAGCCCTTGCGCGACTCGTCGCGCCGCGTCGTATAAGATCGTGTCAGGACACTCGCGACAAGAAAACAATGGGTGGAACCATGCGTGTGATGCAATTGGCCGTGACGCTGGCTCTCGTGCTGCTGCCCGCGGTGGCGGCGGCGCAATCGATCGATCCGTTCCTCGGGCGCTTCACCGGCGCGTCCGTCCAGGTGTCGGGCACGGACGAGTCGAAGCGCGACCTCACGGTGGAGATCACGAAGAGTCCGGACGGCAAGGGCTTCCTCGTGATGTGGAAGACGGTCATCCACAAGGCGACCGGCAAGGACGAAGAGCAGCCGGCCGACAGGGTGCGCTTCGTGCCGACGCGGCGCGACAACATCTATTCCGCCGCGAGCCGGCAGGACATGTTCGGCAAGCAGGTGCCGATCGATCCAATCTCGGGCAAGGACCCCTATTACTGGGCGCGCATCAGCGGCAAGACGCTGTCGGTCTACAACATCATCATCAACGACGACGGCGGCTACGAGATGCAGGTGTACCACCGCACGGTGACCGACGAGGGCATGAAGGTGGAATTCCAGCGCATCCGCGACGGCGCCCCGCAGCGCACCGTCACCGGCATTCTGAAGCGCGTGAAGTAGCGGAGGCCGCGCACCGGCGGAGCGGGTTGACTCGCGCCATGAATGTTATGTTATAACGCATCAGAAAACCGCCGAGGCTGCCATGCGAAGCCCGTTCGCCCTTCTTCCCGCCGCCTTCGCCGTTGCGCTTGCCGGAACGGCCGCAGCCCAGCCGCCGCGCGTCGTCGTCTCGATCAAGCCGCTGCATTCGCTCGTCGCGTCGGTCATGGACGGCGTCGGCGCGCCGCTGCTGCTGGTGCGGAGCAGCGCCGATCCGCACAGCTACACGCTGAAGCCCTCCGAGGCGCAGGCGCTCGCCGCCGCGCGGTTCGTCGTCTGGGCCGGCCCCGGCGTCGAGACCTTCCTCGAGAAGCCGGTGGCGGCGCTTGCCGGCAAGGCGCGCGTGCTCCGCCTCGACCGCGAGAAATCGCTGAAGCTGCTGAAGGCGCGCGAGGGCGGGTTGTGGGAAGGCGAAGAGGCCGCGCACGGGCACGAGCACAAGCACGGCGAGATCGACGGCCATGTCTGGCTCGACATCGACAACGCCGCCGCCATCGTGCGCGCGGCGGCGCGCGAGCTTGCGCTGCTCGACAAGGAGAACGCCGCGAAATACGCGGCCAACGCCGACAGGGCCGTCGCCGCGCTGAAGGTGCTGGACGGCGACCTGCGCCGGCAGCTCGCCGCGCTCAAAGGCAAGCGATTCGTCGTCTCGCACGACCAGCTCCAGTATTTCGAGAAGCGCTACGGCCTCGCCGCCGCCGGATCGATCGCGATTTCGCCGGACCGGCCGCCGAGCGCGCGCCGCCTCTACGAGATCCGCAGCCGCATCCTCGCCAACAAGGTCGTGTGCGTGTTCGGCGAGCCGCAAGTGCCCGACAGCCTCGTCAAGACCGTGGTCGAAGGCACCAAGGCGCGCACCGGCACCATCGACACCGATGGCGGCATCGCGGTGCCCGAGGGCAAGGACGCCTACGCCAAGATGATGCGCGCCGTCGGCAAAGCCTTGGTCGACTGCCTCGGCGCCGGCTGAGCGCCGCGAACCGGGCGCCCGGCCGCGGGCGCTCTTTTTCGCGGGCAAGAAATGAGACGATATAACATTCTATTCGAGCAACCGGGGGACATCGAACGATGAAGACTCTCGCGAGGGGCGGCCTGGCCGCACTGCTGTTGGCCGGAGCCGCCGGGCCCGCCTCGGCGCAATCGGACCGTCAGCGCCTGCTGCTCATGGAGAAGACGATCCAGGACCTGCTGCGCCGCGACGAGGAGCGCGAGAAGAAGGTGAAGGCGCTGGAATCCGAGGTCGCCCGGCTGCGCGGCCGGCGCCTGCCGGCCACGCAGAAGAAGACGACTGAGCACGATCACGGGCACGACCATCGGCCTGCGGCACCGGGCCAGCCGGCGCAACCCGGCCATGATCACGCCCACGGCACCGGCCAAAAGCCGGACGGCGAGAAGCCGCACGCGCACGACGAGGACGACGTCGACTGGTCCGCGCCGGTCGGCGACGGCGTGCTGAAGCTGCGCCGCATCGGCCTCGATCTCGACGGCGCGTTCGGCTGGACGACGACGAACCAGACCAATGTCGAGCGCCTGTTCGCCGGCGGCCACGACCCGCGCTACAACGGCTTCACCCTGCGCGGCGTGGAGCTGTCGTTTTCCGGCTCCTACGATCCCTATTTCGACGCGTTCGTGAACATCGTCTATCAGATCACGCCCGAGGGCGAATCGAAGATCGAGCTCGAGGAGGCGTGGTTCCAAAGCAAGAAGCTCTGGGATGTCGCGACGCTGAAGGCCGGCCTGTTCCTCACCCCGTTCGGAGTCATCAACGGCGTTCACGCGCACGAATGGGATTTTCAGTCGCAGCCGATCATCCTCTCGCGCCTGTTCGGCGAGGACGGCCATCGCGGCGTCGGCTTCCAGGCCAAACTCGATCTCCCGACGCCGTGGAAGAGCCACCTGATTTTGGGCTTCCAGAACGCCCGGGGCGAGACGCAGGCCAGCTTCCTCGCGAACGACGAGGTGTACGAAGAGCGCCCGATCGGCGGCTATGCGTTTCGCGAGGGCGAGGTGAACGGGCTTTCGCGCCTCGTCTATTTCGCGCGCTTCGCGAACGTCTTCGCGCTCGGCGGTGGCCATATGCTTCAGCTCGGCGCCTCGGCGATGTTCGGGCCGAACCCCACCGGCAGCGGCGCGCGCACGATCGTGTGGGGCGCCGATGCCACGCTCACCGTCCCGCTCGGCAATGCCGGCCAGCTGCGCGCGATCACCGAGTTCGCGCAGCGCCATTTCCGCGCCCGCGAGCAGGAGATCGACGACGGCGCCGGCGGCACGCTCGTATTGCCGCAGCAGACGCTCGTGGACCTCGGCTTCCACGCGGCGCTGCTGTGGGACATCACCGACCGCTGGACCGTGGGCGCGCGCTATGAATACGCCTCGAGCCGCGGCGAGAGCGTGAACGGGTTCGCCGGCAACGGCGCCGATCCGTTCCGCGGCAACCGCCACCGCATCTCGCCGCTCGTCACCTGGCGCTTCGCGCGCCTCGCGCGCCTGAGCGTGCAATACAACTTCGACCACGCGATGTTCCTGACTCCACCCGACGAGCGGCGCGCGCAGCATTCGGCCTTCGTGAACCTGCACTGGAAGTTCGGCCTCGGCGCGGCCGACCACGCCGGGCACGATCACTGAGTTGATGCGGTGGCCTCGCCCGGCGCATGCTGCGCCGGATGAGATCGTTGCACGTCCACATCGCCTGGCCGGGCGCGCCGCTCGCCCTCGTTTCGGCGGCGCTGTTCGGCGCCAGCACGCCTTTCGCGAAGTTGCTGATCGGGCGCATCGATCCGTGGATGCTGGCGGGCCTCCTCTATGCGGCGTCGGGCGTTGGCCTGCTCGCGCTTACCCTGGTTCGCCGCGCCTTCGGCACGCAGTCCGGCGAGGCGCCGCTGCGGCGCGCCGATCTGCCCTGGCTGGCCGGCGTGATCCTGTTCGGCGGCGTCGCCGGACCGGTGCTGCTGATGCTCGGCCTCGCCGCGACGACGGCTTCGGCAGCCTCGCTCCTGCTCAATCTCGAGGGACTCGCGACGATGGCGATCGCGTGGCTGGCGTTTCGCGAAAACGTCGATCGCCGCATCCTGGCCGGGGCGCTCGCGATCCTCGCCGGCGCCGTGCTGCTGTCATGGACCGGCGGCGCGGTCGGCTTCGGCTGGGGCGCGCTGGCCATTGCCGGCGCCTGCCTCGCCTGGGGCATCGACAACAACCTGACGCGCAAGCTCTCGTCGGCCGATCCGGTGCAGATCGCGACGATCAAGGGGCTCGCGGCCGGCGCCATCAACCTCGCGATCGCGTTCGGCCTCGGCGCGTCATTGCCGCAGGCGGGCGCCTTCGCGGGCGCCGCCGTGGTGGGCTTTCTCGGCTACGGCGTGAGCATCGCGCTGTTCGTGCTGGCCCTGCGCCATCTCGGCACGGCGCGCACGGCGGCCTATTTCTCGACCGCGCCGTTCATCGGCGCCATGCTCTCGCTGGCTCTGTTCGCGGAGCCGATCACGTGGCAGCTCGGCGCCGCCGGATTGCTCATGGCCGCGGGCGTGTGGCTGCACCTGTCCGAGCGGCAC
>CAYZSG010000131.1:0-14454 GCA_964481045.1 uncultured Candidatus Odyssella sp.
GCTGCCGTGGGATCGTCCGGCTCGAGCGGCACGCATCGTGTATGTTCGGCCAGGGCGCGCGCAGCGCGCTCCTACGCGATGCATTCCTTACTTCAATGCGCCGGCGCGTATCGGCGCTCGAGGCGGCGGCTCATCAGCGAGATCGGATAGCAGAGCGCGAAATAGATCGCGCCGACGAAACCGTAGACGAGGAACGGCTGCAACGTCGCGTTGGCGATCATCGAGCCGGCCTTGGTGAGGTCGACGAAGCCGATGATCGAGGCCAGCGCCGTGCCCTTCACCACCTGCACGAGGAAGCCCACGGTGGGTGGGATCGCGATGCGCATGGCCTGCGGCAGGATCACGAAGCGCATCAGCTTCGCATAGCCGAGCGCGAGGCTGTTGCCCGCGTCCCACTGGCCTTTCGGCACCGCCTCGATGCAGCCGCGCCAGATCTCGCCGAGGAACGCGCTCGCGTAGAGCGTCAGCGCCAGGGCCGCCGCGAACCAGGGCGACGTCTCGATGCCGAACAGCGCGAGCCCGAAGAAGTACAGGAAAAGCTGCATCAGCAGCGGCGTGCCCTGCAGCAGTTCGATGTAGATGCGCGCCGCGGCGCGGGCGGGCTTCGCCTTCGCCACGCGCATCAGCGCGATCGCGAGCCCCATGGCGCCGCCGCCGACGAACGCGACCAGCGAGAGCGCGATCGTCCAGCGCGTCGCGAGCAGGAGCTGCTCGACGATGTCGGCGGTCGTGAAATCGCTCATGGCGGATTCTGGAAGCGGAACGCGCGCGCGCCGATCGCGTGGAACGCCTGCCGGAAGCCGATCGAGAGCGCGAGGTAGAGGAGGGTGATGACGAAGTAGACCTCGAAGTTGCGGAAGTTGCGCGACTGGATGAAGCCGGCGGCGAAGGTCAGCTCCTCGGCCGAAATCTGCGAGACGACCGACGAGCCGAGCATCACGATGATGAACTGCGAGGTGAGCGCCGGATACACCTTGGCCAGCGCGGGGATCAGAACGACGTGGCGGAACACGAGCCAGCGCGTGAGCCCGAGGCTGAGGCCGGCCTCGATCTGCCCTTTCGTGGTGGCGTCCATGCCGGCGCGCACGATCTCGGTCGCGTAGGCGCCGAGGTTGAACACCATCGCGATCAGCGCCGCCTCCTCGGCGTCGAGCTTCACGCCCGCGCTCGGCAGTCCGAAGAAGATGAAGAAGAGCTGCACGAGGAACGGCGTGTTGCGCACGAGCTCGACATAGGCGCCAGCGAGCCAGCGCATCGGCGCCACGCGCGAGCGCCGGCCGAGCGCCCCGGCGATGCCGACGATGAGCCCCAGCACGGTCGCGATCGCGCTCAGGCGCACCGTCAGCCACACGCCGTTCAGCAGCAGGTCCCAGTATTGCAGGACCGCGCCGAAATCGAACTGGTAGCTCATCGCCGCGCGGGCGCGGGGCTCAGCTCGGCAGGTCGCCCGGCAGCGACAGGCCGAGCCACTTCTTCGAAATCGCGTCGAGGCGGCCGTCCTGCTTGGCCTTGGCGATGATCGCGTTCACCTTCTCCTTCAGCTTCTCCTCGCCCTTGTTGAGGCCGATGTAGCAGGGCGAGTTCTTCATGATGAACTTGGTCTCGGGCCGGTTCTTCGGATTGCGCGCGATGATCGCCGCGGCGACGACGTTGCCGGTGGCGACGAACTCGACCTGACCCGAGAGGAACGCCGCGATCGTCGCGTTGTTGTCCTCGAAGCGCTTGATGGTCGTGCCCTGCGGCGCGATCTTCGTGAGCTCCAGGTCTTCGAGCGCACCGCGCGTGACGCCGATCGTCTTGCCGGCGAGGTCTTCGGCCTTCGCAACCTTGGCGCCGGCCGGGCCGAACACGCCCGAGAAGAACGGCGCATAGGCCGCGGTGAAATCGATCACCTTCTCGCGCTCGGGATTCTTTCCGAGGCTCGAGATCACGAGATCCGCCTTCTTGGTCTGGAGATAGGGAATGCGGTTCGCGCTGCTGACCGGCACGACCTCGAGCTTCACGCCGAGATCCTTCGCGATCAGCGCGGCCATGTCGACGTCGTAGCCCTCGGGCTTCATCTCCTTGCTCACCGAGCCGAAGGGCGGGAAGTCCTGCGGCACCGCGATGCGGATCGTGCCGCGCTTCATGATGTCTTCCAGCGCATCGGCGTGCGCCGCCGTCCCGCTGGCGAAATTCAGGGCAGCGACGGCGGCGATTGCGAGAAACTTGGTCAACCTTCTCATGCGTGAGCCTCCCGAGACGTGTGGCGTGCCACGCAGCGGAATGCCGCGCCGCAACGCGGTCATTCACGCAAGAACCATGCCTTGGTGTTTGGCGGGGACTAGCCGCCGGCGCCGATCAGGTGCTCGCGCACCATCGAGAGGTGCTCGAGCATCGCCTTCTTGGCCGTCTCGGCGTCGCGCTCGCGCAGCGCGGTGACGATCGTGCTGTGGTGGCGGTCGTAGGAATGGCGCGTGGCCGGGGTCACGGTGCGCTGCTTGAGCCTGTGCCAGCGCGGCTGGTTGCGAATGGTGGTGATCGCCTCGCAATAGTCGATCAGCAGGCTGTTCTTGGTGGCGCGGAAGATCGCCAGGTGCAGTGCCGCGTCCCAGTGCTCGAACTCGGCCGTGCCCTTGGCCAACACGCTCTGGCGCAACGCCAATTCGATCGTTGCCAGGTCTTCGGCGCTGGCGCGGGTGGCGGCGAGGGCCGCGGCCTGGGGCTCGATGATGAGCCGCACCTCGATGAGGTCGGAGGGGCTGGCGTTCCGCATCTTGGCGAGCAGACCGTCGGCCAGCGCCGGCCGGCTTTCGGCCTTCACGAAGGTGCCGCGGCCGACATGGCGGACGATGAGGCCGCGTTGCTCGAGGGCGGCGAGCGCCTGCCGCAAGGTGTTGCGGGCCAGGCCATGCTCGGCCGCCATGTGTCGCTCCGGCGGCAGGCGGTAGCCGTCGGCCCATTCGCCCGATTCGATCTTGGCCGAGAGGTCGAGGGCGATCTTCTGCACCGAATCCCGCATGGGCATCTCCTGCTTGATCCAATATTGAACCAATATAGTTCGTGGTTCAAGCGGGTCGCCGCAAGCACACGGGAGGCCCATTAGAAATTGACTCAAATTTGCCATCGGCCCCATAATCGATGCCAAGAAGAATTGGTTCTAATTGGTTCAAGCTCTAGGGAGGAGCGGTGCGGCTCGCGGCTTCAGGCCGGGCCGGACGCTGCGCTATCAGGCCAAGGGCCGATAGCGCCGGCGCCATAGCACCCCGCGCGGGCACGCCCGGCGCGGCGCGCGCTCCTTATTACCGGAGCGCGTCCCAGTGAGCACCCAGATCGTCGAGCGCATGGCGGTGGAGATCGACGGCTCGGGCGAGCCGCTGATCATGGTGCACGGCCTGGGCGGCGGCTCGAATGTCTTCCAGGCGCTGGTCAAAGTCCTGGCGGCGCGATTCCGGGTCATCCGGCCCGACCTGCCCGGCTCGGCGCGCACGCCGCCGAACGGCGAGGCCGCGATCCCGGCTTATGTCGAGCGCCTCGTGCGCATGGCCCGCGTGCTCGGCGCCGAGAAGGCGCATTGGGTCGGCCACTCGATGGGCACCATCGTCTGCCAGCACATGGCCACCGAACATCCTTCGATGGTGCGCAGCCTCGCGCTGTTCGGCCCGCTCGTGGCGCCGCCGGAGGCGAACCGCCAGGCGCTGCGCAGCCGCGCGGCGCAGGCGCGCGAGGAGGGTATGGCGCCGATTGCCGAAGCCATTGTCGAAGGCGCCACGTCTGCCGACACCAAGGCCAACAACCCCGTCGCCGCCGCCTTCGTGCGCGAGCTCGTGATGCGACAGCCGCCCGAGGGCTATGCGCAGAGCTGCGAGGCGCTGGCTGGGGCGAACGCGGCCGACATCGAGCGCATCCGCGTGCCGACCCTGCTCGTCACCGGCGACGAAGACGCCATCGCGCCGCCGGGCAACGTGCGCGCGATGCAGGCGCGCATCGGCGGATCGCGCGTCACCGTGTTCAACCGCTGCGGCCACTGGACGACGCTCGAGCGCGCCGCCGAGTGCGCCGCCGCTCTGCGCGAATTCTACACCGGACGGTTCTAGGAGGCGCCAATGGCCAATGTCCTCTTCACCAATGTCCGCATCTTCGACGGCACCGGCGAGCATCCCTACACCGGCGAGGTGCTGGTGCAGGGCAACCGCATCCGCCGCGTCGCACGGGGTACCCGTGCCATGCCCACCGGCGGCGTCACCGTCATCGACGGCGCCGGCGCCACCTTGATGCCCGGCATGGTCGAGGCGCACACGCACTATTCCTGGAACGATCAGCCGAGCCTCGGCGCGATTCAACGCATGCCCACCGAGGAGCATATCCTCTGGTGCGCGCACGTCGCCGAGCGCTACCTCAAGATGGGGTGGACCTCGTGCGTCGGCGCGGCCACGGCCAAGCCGCGGCTCGATGTCGTGATCCGCAACGCGATCGAGTCGGGCCAGATCCCCGGCCCGCGCTATCTCGCCGCCTCGCAGGAGATCACGGTGCCCGGCGGGCTCGGCGACGAGATGCCGCCGCACCTGCCGTTCCCCGAGATCAGCTTCGGCGCGGTCGTCAACGGCGCCGACGAGATGCGCAAGGTCGTGCGCATGTTCCTGAAATACGGCGTCGATACGATCAAGCTGAACCTCTCGGGCGAATACATCGCCGGCATCCCGGCCGAGTTCACGCCGATGACCGACGCCGAGATCGCGGTGGCGGTGGAAGAGGCGAAGATGCGCGGCAAGCGCGTCTCGGCCCATGCGCGCTCGGTGGGCTCGGTCAAGCAGTGCGTGCGCCACGGCATAGAGCTCATCTACCACGCGAGCTTCACCGACAACGAAGCGCTCGACATGCTCGAGGCCAACAAGGCCAAGCATTTCGTGGCGCCCGGCCTCGCCTGGCTGATCAACACCTCGTTCCACGCTGGCGAGTGGGGGATCACGCCCGACGCGGCGAAGCAGATGGGCTATCACCGCGAGCTCGAAGTCGCCTGCGAGTCGCTCAAGAAGATGGCGAAGCGCGGCATCCGCATCCTGCCCGGCGGCGACTACGGCTTCGCCTGGATCAAGCACGGCACGAATGCGAAGGACCTCGAATACTTCGTCAAGTATCTCGGCTTCACGCCGATGCAGGCGCTGCTCGCGGCCACGAAACTCGGCGGCGAGATCATGATGCGCGGCAACGAGCTCGGGCAGGTGAAGGAAGGCTTCCTCGCCGACATGATCCTCGTCGATGGCGATCCGCTCACCAACATTGCGGTTCTCCAGGATGCCAACCGCATCCTCGCCGTGATGAAAGACGGCACGTTCTACAAAGAGCCGGAGATGCGCGCGGCCGGCGCGCGCCGGTCCGTGGCTTGAGGGAGGCAATGATGGCGACTCTGTTCACGAACGCCCGCATCCTCGACGGCTCCGGCGCGCCGCCTTTCGCCGGCGACGTGCTCGTGCAGGGCAACCGCATCCAGCGGATCACGCGCGGCACCGGCGCGCGCGGTACGGTCGGAACGGCGCCGATGAACGCCACGGTCATCGATGCGGCCGGCGCCACGCTGATGCCGGGCATGGTCGAGGCGCACACTCACTTCTCGTGGAACGACGCGGCGACCTTGAGCGCGATCCAGACTATGCCGCTCGAGGAGCACGTGCTGTGGGCGGCCGGCGTCGCCAAGCGCTATCTCGAGGCGGGCTGGACGTCATGTGTCGGCGCCGCCTGCGCGAAGCCGCGGCTCGATGTCGTCATCCGCAACGCAATCAACGAGGGGCTCATTCCCGGCCCGCGCTACATCGCGGCGAGCCAGGAGATCACGGTGCTGGGCGGCCTCGGCGACGAAACGCTGCCGCACATTCCCTATCCCGAATACAGCTTCGGCGTGAACGTCAGCGGGCCGGAGGAGATGCGCAAGGCCGTGCGCATGTTCCTCAAATACGGCGTCGATTGCATCAAGCTCAATCTCTCGGGCGACAATTTCGTGCCCGGCGCGCCGGCCGATACGACCTGGATGAGCGACGAGGAAGTCGCGATGGCGGCGGCGGAGACGAAGCGCCGCGGCAAGCGCCTCACCGCCCATGCGCGCTCCTGCGAATCGCTGAAGCAGTGCGTGCGCCACGGCATCGACATCATCTACCACGCAAGCTTCACCGACGAGGAAGCGCTCGACCTGCTCGAATCGGTGAAAGACCGCATCTTCGTGGCACCCGGCATCGCGATCCTGATCGCGATGCTCGAGCACGCAGCACCCTATGGCATCGATCGCAAGAAGGCGGTCGAGATGGGCTACGAGATCGAACTCGCCGCCGCCTCCGAATCGCTGAAGAAAATGCACCGGCGCGGCATCCGCGTGCTGCCGGGCGGCGATTACGGCTTCGCGTTCACGCCGCACTGCGAGAACGCGCGCGACCTCGAATATTTCGTGAAGTATCTCGGCATGACGCCGATGGAGGCGATCCTCTCCGCCACCAAGCACGGCGGCGCCATCATGCTGAAGGAGAACGAACTCGGGCAGGTGAAGGAGGGCTATCTCGCCGATCTGCTGCTGGTGGACGGCGATCCGCTCGCAAACCTCGCGATCCTGCGCGACAAGGCGAAGCTGCTCGCCGTGATGAAGGACGGCCAGTTCGTCAAGAAGCCCGAACTGAACGCCCAGCGCTCGCGCTGGTCGCGCACCGCGGCGTAAGGGCAAGCGATGTCGCGCGCGTGGCAGCTCGGTTTCGTCATCGCGGTGGCACTGGCCGCGGTGGCGCTGTCGATCTGGGCGATCGTCGACAACGCGCGGCTCTTCGTGGTCACGGCGCTGAACGGCCTCACGCTGGCGGCGCTCTATTTCCTCGTGGCCAGCGGTTTCACGCTCGTGTTCGGCCTGCTGCGCAACGTGAACCTCGCGCACGGGTCGCTCTATCTCGTCGGCGCCTATGTCGGCTGGGTCGTGGCCGACAAGACCGGCTCGTGGTTCGTCGGCGTCGGCGCCGGCTTCGCGATCGCGGCGGTGCTCGGCCTCGTGTTCCAGGTCTGGGTCTTCCGCTTCATGCAGGGCGAGGAGATGCGGCAGACGATGGTCACGATCGGTGTCTCGATCGTGGCGGCGGATCTGCTGCTCTGGCAGTTCGGCGGCGAAATCTACCAGTTCGATCCGCCCGAATTCATGTCGGGCTCGACCACATTGCCGATCGTCAACAAGTACTCGACCTACCGGCTGTTCCTGCTCGGCGCTTCGATCGCCATCGGCGTGGCGTTGTGGTTTTTCCTCACACGAACGCGTGTCGGCATGATGATTCGCGCCGGCGTCGACGACCGCCAGATGCTCGCGGCGTCCGGCACCAACGTGCAGCTCGTCTTCGCGATCACCTTCGCGATCGGCGCCGGCCTTGCGGGCTTCGCCGGCGTCGTCGGCGGCTCGGCGCTCTCGATCACGCCGGGCGAGGATACGCGCTATCTGCTCGCCTCGCTCGTCGTCGTCATCGTCGGCGGCATGGGCAGCGTCACCGGCGCCGCGATCGGCGCACTGCTGATCGGCATCGCCGAGACGTTCGGCCTCGCCTATGCGCCCACTTACAGCGTCGTCTTCACCTTCGTGATCATGGCCGTCGTGCTCGCGTTCCGGCCGCAGGGTATTCTGGGGGCGAAGGCATGAGCGATTCGCGCCGCGCCGGCAATCTCGCAAGCACCGCGACGCGAACGGCGTGGAGCCGCCCGGCCGCGCTCAAGTGGCCGGCGCCGCCATCGGCCGGTCCTCGCCCGGGCGCGCCCGCTGCGGAGACGCCGCGCCGCGCGCCCGAACTCCTGCGCGCGCTCCGCTGGCGCCATGTCGCGGTGCTCGCGGCGCTGGTCGCATACCCATTTGTGGTGCCGCCGTTCTTCACGTTCCAAATCGGCGGACAGACGCTGACGCTTGGCCTCATCGCGCTCTCGCTCACCTTCATGGCCGGCTACGGCGGCATGGTCTCACTGGCGCAAATGACGGTGGCCGGCATCGCCGGCTACGTCTATGCAATGCTCGGCTCCTCCGGCACGCCGCTGTCGCTCGGCTGGCCGTGGTGGGTGGCGTCGTTGCTCGCGATTCCGGCGGCAACGATCGCGGCCACGTTCATCGGCTGGCTCTCGGTGCGCACCGAGGGCATCTACACGATCATGATCACGCTCGCCGTGGGCGTGGCGTTCTACTATCTCGTCCATCAGAACTACACGATCTTCAACGGCTTCACGGGCTTCCAGGCGGTGAAGCCGCCCGAGGCGTTCGGCGTCAACTGGCGCGATCCGCTGCCGTTCTATTTCCTCGCGCTGGCCTGCGCGCTCGGCGGCTATCTCTTCGTCAAATACATCGCGCGCGCGCCGTTCGGCGTGGCGCTCCAGGGCATCCGCGACAACCCGCGGCGCATGGCGGCGCTGGGGTTCAACGTCACCGCGCATCGCATCGCGGCCTATGCCGTGGCGGGCGTGCTCGCCGCCGTCGGTGGCTTGCTGCTGGTCTGGTACAACGCGCTGGTTTCGCCCGGCTCGGTCGATACGAAGTCGCTGATCAACGTGCTCGTCATCGCGGTGCTCGGCGGCTTCGCGCACCCGGTCGGCCCGTTCATCGGCGCCGCCATTTTCGTGCTGCTGCAGAATTTCGCGATCGATCTCGTCGATCGCGAGCGCTTCAACCTCGTGATCGGCGGGGTGTTCCTGCTGATCGTGCTCTTCTCTCCCGACGGCCTGCTCGGCTGGTGGACGAGGTTGCGGCGGCGTTTCGAGACCGCGCAGGCGCGGTCCGATCCGCGAGCCGGGAGATGAACGACTCCACCACCCAGAACGCGGCGGACAAGCCGCACCAACCACGGAGGGACGTCATGAAAGTGCGTACGCATCAACTCGTGGGCGGCCTGTTCGCGCTCGCCCTGGCCGCTTCCACGGCCACGGGCGCGCTCGCGCAGGAGATCAAGATCGGCGTGCTCGCCACGCTCGAAGGCCCGTTCGCGGCCGGCGGGCAGGACGGCATGCGCGGTGCCGAACTGGCCATCAAGGCCCACAAGGGCATGGCCGGCGGCAAGAAGATCACGATGATCAAGGCCTCTTCTGACGCGAAACCCGACGTCGCGGTCGCCTCGACGCGCAAGCTCGTCGAGCAGGACAAGGTCGACATCATGGTCGGCCCGCTCTCGGGCTCCGAGGGCATCGCGGTGAAGAACTACTCGAAGTCGCAGCCGAACGTGACGTTCATCAACGGGTCGTCGGGCGCGCAGCAGACCACGCTGCAGGATCCCTCGCCGAACTTCTTCCGCTTCAACACCGACGGCGCGCAGTGGATGGTGGGCCTCGGCGACTACGCGTTCAAGACGAAGGGCTACAAGAAGATGGCCCTCATCGCCGAAGACTATTCGTTCCCCTACTCGCAGGTGCACGGCTTCATGGTCGGCTACTGCAAGGCGGGCGGCCGCATCACGCACAAGGCCTGGGTGCCGCTCGGCGCCAAGGACTACTCGTCGGTGATCGCGCGGCTGCCGAAAGACGTGGATGCGCTGCTCGTCGTGCTCGGCGGCGCCGACGCCGTGAACTTCCTGACGCAATACGAGCAGTCCGGCGGCGACAAGCCGCTCGTCGGCGGCTCGATCACGGTCGACCAGACGGTGCTCAACTACAAGGGCAAGCGCCGCGAAGCGCTGGTCGGCACGCCCACCGCGGGCCCGATCGCCGACAACCTTGATACGCCCGAGTGGAAGGCGTTCGTCGCCGACTACAAGGCGAGCTTCAAGGACGGCTTCCCGAGCCCGTCGCTGTTCGCCTGGGCCTATTACGTCAACATGAAGGCCGCGCTCGAGGCCCTCGAGGCGGTGAAGGGTGATCTCTCCGGCGGCCAGGCCAAGTATCGCGAAGCCCTGGCCAAGGTGGCGCTCAAGGGACCGACCGGCACGATCACGCTCGATTCGAACCGGCAGGCCATCGGCACGACCTTCATCACCGAAGTGGCGAAGGACGCGAAGGGCGTCTTCTTCAACAAGGTCGTCTCGTCGGTGCCGAACGTGAACCAGTATCTCGGCATGTCGAAAGCGGATTTCGACAAGCAGGGGCTGGGCTCGCGCGACGTGCCCAACTGCCCGTAAGCGGAACAGCGCGGAGGCGGCCCGTCCGCCTCCGCGCACTTTTCCCGCGTCATGGACACCGTCGCCGCACCGTTTCCTGAGGGCGCCCGCATCGGCGCCGGCAACGCGCTCGAGCTCGAGAACGTCTCGCGCGCGTTCGGCGCGTTGCGCGCGATCGACGGGGTTTCGCTCTCCGTCGGCGTCGGCGAGCGTCATGCGCTACTCGGCGCCAACGGCGCGGGGAAAACCACGCTGTTCAATGTTGTCACCGGCGATTTCCCGGCCACCGCGGGCCGCGTGCGCTTCTTCGGCGAAGACATTACCGACTGGCCGCCGCACGAGCGCATCCGCATGGGGCTGCGCCGCACCTATCAGGCCTCGCTGCTGTTCCGCAATCTCTCGGTGCGCGACAACGTGTTCCTCGCCGTGCGTGGCGTCTCGCGCCGGCGCTATTCGCTTTTCCGCGTGCGCGATCAGCATCCCTCGCGCCGCGCCGCGCGTGAGCTGCTCGATTACGTGCGCCTCTCCGCCGTCGCCGATCTGCCGGTGTCGGAGCTTTCGCACGGGCAGCAGCGCCAGCTCGAGATCGGCATGGCGCTGGCCGGCGCGCCGCGCCTCATTCTGTTCGACGAGCCCGCCGCCGGCCTCGCGCCGGCCGAGCGCCGCGAGCTGGTCGGCATCCTCACATCGCTGCCGCGCCACATCGGCTACGTCATCATCGAGCACGATCTCGATATCGCACTGCGCGTCGTCGACCGCGTCTCCGTGATGCACAACGGCCGGCTCTTCAAGCAGGGCGCGCCGCACGAGATCGAGGCCGATCCCGAGGTGCAGGACATCTATCTCGGGGGCAAGCATGGCTGACCCGAAACCTGCCCAAGGCCCGGCGCTCGAAGTGCGCGATCTGCAAGTCTATTACGGCCGTGCGCATGCGCTGCAGGGCGTCACGCTCAAGCTCGAGCGCGGCGTGCTCGCCGTCGTCGGCCGCAACGGCATGGGCAAGTCCACGCTGTGCAACGCGATCATGGGGCTCGTGCCGGCCGCCGCGGGCAGCATCCGCGCGAACGGCGAAGAGCTCACCGGCCGCGCGCCGCACGCGATCGCCGGCCTCGGCATCGGCTACGTGCCGCAGGGCCGCCGCGTGTGGCCCTCGCTCTCGGTCGACGAGCATCTGCGCCTCGCCGCGCGCCGCAATGGCGGCATGTGGACCGTCGAGCGCATCTACGAGACATTCCCGCGCCTGGCCGAGCGGAAGCGCAACGGCGCCGCGCAGCTTTCCGGCGGCGAGCAGCAGATGCTCGCGATCGGCCGGGCTCTCCTGGCCAATCCGCGCCTGCTGATCATGGACGAGCCGACGGAGGGCTTGGCACCGCTCATCGTCGAGCAGGTGGCGCTCACCTTGCGCCGCCTCGCAGACGAGGGCGAGATCGCGCTGCTGCTGATCGAGCAGAATCTCGGCGTGGCCACCGATGTCGCCAGCCGCGTTGCAATCATGGTCAATGGCCGCATCGCGCGCGAGCTTGATTCGGCGGCATTGGCGGCAGACCAGGACTTGCAGCAGCGCCTGTTGGGCGTGCGCCGCGCCGGCGACGAGGAGCCGATTCCGCCCAATCAGCCGCTGCCCTCGGCGCTGATGGCCGGCGCCCCGCAGGGAGAGCCCGCGGCCGGCACGGTCGAAGTTTTTCAGGTGCGCCGCGCAGGCCCGGCCGAGGCGCCCGCGCTTCCGGCGGCACCACCCAACGTCTATTCGATCGTGCGCGCGCCGACGCGCTGGGCCGCTCCAGCGTCCGCGGCAGGTGAAGACGCGGCCGAAGCTCCGCCGGCCGCGCCGGAAACTCCAGTCCCGGCATCTGCGCCTATTCCGATCGCCGTCGCCGCCGGCCGCGCCGCCTACGTGGCCGGCACGTTCGATACGAAAGGCCGCGAACTCACCTTCATCAAGCAGTGCCTCGATCGGCTCGGGCTGCGCACGGTCTCAGTCGATCTCGGCACGAGCCGCAAGCCCTCCACCGCCACGATCAATGCCGCCGAAGTGGCGCGCCATCATCCGCGCGGCGCTTCGGCCGTGTTCTCGGCCGATCGCGGCGCCGCCGTCTCGGCGATGGCTGAGGCGTTCGAGCGCTTCATCGCCACGCGCCGCGACGTGGGCGGCATCATCTCGGCCGGCGGCTCAGGCGGCACCGCGCTCGCCACGCCGGCGATGCGCCGCCTGGCGATCGGCGTGCCGAAGGTGATGGTCTCCACCGTCGCCTCGGGCGACGTGCAGCGCTATGTCGGCCCGTCTGATATCTGCATGATGTATTCGGTCACCGACGTTCAGGGCATCAACCGCATTTCCGAGCAGGTGCTGTCGAACGCCGCGCACGCGCTCGCCGGAATGATGGCGCATCAGCGCCGCGCGAGCACGGTGGAGAAACCGGCGATCGGTCTCACGATGTTCGGCCTCACCACGCCGTGCGTGCAGGCGGTCGTGCGCGCGCTCGAGGATCGCTACGACTGCCTCGTGTTCCACGCCACCGGCACCGGCGGGCAATCGATGGAGAAGCTCGCCGATTCGGGCATGCTCGCCGGCATCATCGACGCGACGACG
Source organism: uncultured Candidatus Odyssella sp. (assembly GCA_964481045.1). Classification (GTDB taxonomy): domain Bacteria; phylum Pseudomonadota; class Alphaproteobacteria; order Bin65; family Bin65; genus SBBV01. The sequence continues at coordinate 12,649 of CAYZSG010000131.1, forward strand.
ACCGAGGTCGCCGATCTGCTGATGGGCGGCGTGATGAGCGCGGGCGAGGGCCGCCTCGACGCCATCGTGCGCACGCGCATCCCCTATGTCGGCTCGTGCGGCGCGCTCGACATGGTGAACTTCTCGGCGATGGAAACGGTGCCCGAGCGCTATCGCGGGCGCCTCCTCCACGTCCACAATCCCAACGTCACGCTGATGCGGACGACGCCAGAGGAGAATACGCGCATGGGCCGCTGGATCGGCGAGAAGCTCAATCGCTGCGAGGGGCCGGTTCGCTTCCTCATTCCGGAAAAGGGCGTCTCGGGCATCGATGCGCCGGGCCAGCCGTTCCACGATCCCGCCGCCGACGCCGCGCTGTTCAAGGCGCTGGCCGATACGATCCGGCAGACAGAGCGCCGGCGCCTCATCCGCCTGCCGCACCAAATCAACGATCCGGCCTTCGCGGCCGCGCTCGTCGCGAACTTCCTCGAAATTGCGGCGCCCGAGCGCGCGCGCGCAGCGGTGAGGTAGCGATGCCGCGCTTCGAGCGAAAAGCGATCCTCGAGAAATTCCGCGCGATGATCGCGAAGGGCCAGCCGATCGTCGGCGGCGGCGCCGGCACCGGCCTTTCCGCGAAATGCGAGGAGGCCGGCGGCATCGATCTCATCGTCATCTACAATTCCGGCCGCTACCGCATGGCGGGGCGCGGCTCGCTCGCGGGCCTGCTCGCCTACGGCAACGCCAACGACATCGTCGTCGAGATGGCGCGCGAAGTTTTGCCGGTCGTCAAGAAAACGCCGGTGCTCGCCGGCGTCAACGGCACCGATCCGTTCATGCTGCTCGAACCGTTCCTGCGCCAATTGAAGGAGCTCGGCTTCGCGGGCGTGCAGAATTTCCCTACCGTCGGCCTCATCGACGGTGTGTTCCGCAAGAACCTCGAAGAAACCGGCATGGGCTACGCGCTCGAGATCGAGATGATCCGCGCGGCGCGCTCGCTCGACCTGCTCACGACACCCTATGTCTTCAACGAAACCGAAGCCGCGGCGATGGCCGAGGCGGGCGCCGACATCATCGTCTGCCACATGGGCCTCACCACCGGCGGCGCCATCGGCGCCGAAACGGCGCTGAAGCTCGCCGATTGCGTGGCGCCGATCGAAAGGTGGTCAGCAGCCGCGCGGAAGGTGAACAAGGACGCGATCGTGCTCTTCCACGGCGGGCCGATTTCGATGCCAGCGGACGCCGCCTTCATCCTGAAGAACTGCCCGAACTGTCACGGCTTCTACGGGGCATCGAGCATGGAACGGCTGCCGGCGGAAATCGCGCTGACCGAGCAGACGAAGCAATTCAAGCGTATCGGGAGGACGTCATGAGCGGACAAAGCATCGCCTGGATCGTCGGCACGATCGTCGTCGCCGCGCTCATCATCATCCTCATATTCTACATCCTCTCGTTCCTCTATCGCCGCTCGTCGAAGGACGTGGCTTTCGTGCGCACCGGCTTCGGCGGTCAGAAGGTGGTGTTCAATGGCGGCGCGTTCGTCTTGCCGATCATCCACCAGATCGTGCCGGTGAACATGAACACGATGCGCCTCGCCGTGCAGCGCGGGCGCGAGAACGCGGCGATCACGAAAGACCGCATGCGCGTCGACCTCGAGGCAGAGTTCTACGTCCGCGTCCAGCCCCAGCCGCAGCAGATCGCGCTCGCGGCGCAAACGCTCGGTCAGCGCCTCATGCAGCCCGAAACGGTGCGCGATCTCGTCGAGGGCAAGTTGATCCCGCTGCTCGTATTCCTGTTCAGCTTTTTCGCCGCCCGCCGGGGGGTGCTAGC
>CAYZSG010000132.1:0-14433 GCA_964481045.1 uncultured Candidatus Odyssella sp.
TTGTCCTCGATCGAGGGGCAGTAGCGCGGGCCGGTGCTCTCGATCTGCCCCGAATACATCGGCGCGCGCGAGAGGTTCGCGCGGATGATCGCGTGGCTGGCCGCCGTTGTTCCGGTGATGTGGCAGGCGATCTGCGGGACGCGGATTTGATCCGTGAGATAGGAGAACGGCGGCGGCGGCTCGTCCCCCGGCTGAACCTCAAGGCCCGCCCAGTCGATCGTCTTGCCGTCGAGCCGCGGCGGGGTACCGGTCTTGAGCCGGCCGAGCGGAAACCCGAACCGCGAAAGCGTCAGGGCGAGTCCGACCGATGGCGCCTCGCCGACGCGGCCAGCCGAAACCTTCTCCTCGCCGATGTGGATCAGCCCCCGGAGAAACGTGCCGGTCGTGATGATGACGGCGCCCGCGGGGATCTCATCGCCGCCCCCCGTCACCACGCCGGACGCGCGGCCCGAAGCGTCGATGAGCACGTCCTCGGCCGACGCCGCCCGGATCTCCAGTCCCGGCTGTTCGCGAAGGATGCTGAGCATCGCCTGCCGATAAAGCTTGCGGTCTGCTTGGGCGCGCGGGCCCCAGACGGCCGGCCCTTTGCTCCGGTTCAGGATACGGAACTGAATGCCGGCGCGGTCGATCGCCCGCGCCATGACCCCGTCGAGGGCGTCGATCTCCCGGACCAGATGGCCTTTCGCCAGGCCGCCGATCGCCGGATTGCAGGACATTTCGCCGATCGTCTCGACCTTGTGCGTCAGCAGCAAGGTGGAGGCGCCCATACGCGCGGCGGCGGCCGCGGCCTCGCAGCCCGCGTGCCCGCCGCCGATGACGATGACGTCGAATTTCTTCATGGCAGCGGGAACATAGTGGCCCGAGCCGCAGGAGAACAGGGGAGATCAGGTCGGCGGCAATGTTTCACGTGAAACAATCGCATGACTACTTGCCGATACAGAACTCTCGGAAAATCACGTCGAGCAAATCCTCGACACCGACGCGGCCTGTGATTCGGCCCAGTGCACGGGCGGCAAGACGAACATCTTCGGCGCGGAGTTCTGCGGTTGGCGCAGCGCCGGCACGCGCGAGGGCAGCGACGCTTTCGGTCAGAGCCGATCGATGGCGCGCGCGCGTAATCGCCGGAGAGCCTTCGGCATTCATACGCGCCTCGGCCTCCGCGTAGAGCCGCTGTCGAAGGGAAGCGAGGCCGAAGCCGGTGATTGCCGAAACGCCGACCGCCCCGTTCGGGAGTGGCGCATGCGGCGCGAGGTCCGCCTTGCTGGCGACCAAAATCGCATCCGGGCCCACCATCCCCGCGACGGTCGCGTCGGGAGCTGCGCCTATGGGAAAGACGAGCAACCGTAAGTCCGCCTGCTCAGCCCGCGCAAGAGCCCGGCGAACGCCTTCGCGCTCGATCGGATCGCCGCCCACGGCCACGTCGCGGAGCCCGGCCGTGTCCGCCAATAGGATCGGATAGCCGCCAAGATCCAGGCGCGCCTCCACGATGTCGCGTGTCGTGCCGGCGACCGAGGAGACAATCGCGGTTTCGCGGCGCGTTAGAGCGTTTAGGAGTGAGGATTTACCGACATTGGGCGCGCCGAGGATGGCCACGGAGAGCCCCTCACGCAACACTTCGCCGCGGCGCCGGTCGTCGAGATGAGCGGCGATCTCCCGGCCCAATCCCGCGATCTCTGCTAATGCGGCATCTCCAATGCTGCGCGGTAAGTCCTCGTCGGCAAAGTCGATTTCGGCCTCGAGATGCGCCAGTGCGCGAACCAGCCGCGAGCGCCAGTTCTCGTAGAGCGCCGCGAGTCCGCCCTCCATCTGGCGCAGCGCCTGGCGCCGCTGCGCCGCTGTTTCAGCGTCGATGAGATCGAGAAGGCCCTCGGCCGCCGTCAGGTCGATCTTGCCGTTGAGGAACGCGCGTTTCGTGAACTCGCCGGGATCGGCCGGGCGCAGGCCGGGTACACCCGCCAGTGCCTCAAGAACGCCGGAAATCACCGCGCGCCCGCCATGCACCTGAAACTCGACGACGTCTTCGCCGGTTTCGCTCTTCGGCGCCGGGAACCACAACGCCAATGCGTCGTCGATCCTCTCGCCAGTGGCGGGATCGACTAGCTTGGCAAGTCTCGCAACTCTAGGCTGCAACATGCAGCGCGGCGACAGGGCAGCCAAGGCAGCGCGTGCGCTCGGACCCGAGACGCGAATAACCGCGATAGCACTGCGTCCGCGCGCTGTCGAGAGCGCGAAGATCGTGTCCGCGCCGCTCACGAAGCGGCGGGTGCCCCGGCCAAGCGCTTCTCGCGATCGCGGGGTAACACATCTTGTGGTTGCAACAGAAGCCGCTCGACCCGGCCGCCCTCGATCAGATGCACGCGGACAATCTCGTCGAGATCGGCCTCGGTCTTGTAGGTGTACCAAACGCCCTCGGGATAGATGACGAGGTTGGGGCCGAGCTCGCAGCGGTCGAGGCACCCGGCGTTGTTGACGCGCACCTTGCGCCCGCCAAGCCCCAGCTCCTTGCATTTGGCCTTCATGTAGTCGCGCAGCGCCACGGCGTTCTTCTCGGCGCAGCAGCCGCGCTTGTGGCCGGGTTCGCGCACGTTGGTGCAGCAGAACACGTGGCGCTCGAAATAGCGCGGCGGGTCGGCGGTCATCGGCGTGGTCCTCGCGGCAATCCGGCGGCATCCAAACCAGAGCGGGGCGGGCGCGTCAACGCGCCCCTGGCGCGCGCGGCCCCGGCGCACGCGCGCCTTTCCCTCCGCGCCCGAGGTGTTATGTCAGTGGATCGATAGCCCGGGCCAAGACCGAAATCCATGAATGACGCCGTCCCCGCCAGCGCCAATCTCCTTGGCCGCGAAACCTCGCCCTATCTGCTCCAGCACAAGGACAACCCGGTGCATTGGATGGCCTGGGGCCCGGAGGCGCTCGCGCGCGCGAAGCGCGAGGGAAAGGCCGTGCTGCTCTCGGTGGGCTACGCCGCCTGCCATTGGTGCCACGTGATGGCCCACGAGAGCTTCGAGGACCCGGAAACGGCGGCGCTGATGAACCGCCTCTTCGTCAACGTGAAGGTGGACCGCGAAGAGCGGCCCGACGTCGACGCGATCTACCAGAGCGCCCTGGCGCTGCTCGGCGAGCACGGCGGGTGGCCGCTCACGATGTTCCTGACGCCGGAGGGAGAGCCGTTCTGGGGCGGCACCTATTTTCCGCCCGAAGACCGTTACGGCCGGCCGGGCTTCCCGCGCGTGCTCGAGCGCATCCATGCGATCTACTCGTCCGAAGGCGAGAAGGTCCGCAGCAACGTCGACGCGCTCAAGAACGCGCTGGCGCAACTCGGCCAGAACCGCTCCGGCGAAAAACGCATCGCGCCGGCCGTCATCGAGCGCGTCGCGCATCACTATCTCGGGAATGTCGACCGGGAGCATGGCGGCCTTTCCGGCGCGCCGAAATTCCCGCAATGCGCGGTGTTCGATCTGCTCTGGCGCCAGGCGAAGCGCAGCAAGGACGAAGATCTCAAGAACGCCGTGCTGGTGACGCTCGACCGCATGTGCGACGGCGGCATCTACGACCATCTCGGCGGCGGCTTCGCGCGCTATTCCACCGACGCGATATGGCTCGCCCCGCATTTTGAGAAGATGCTCTACGACAACGCCCAGCTCGTCGATCTGCTCACCAGCGCCTGGCAAGAGACGCGGAATCCGCTCTATGCCGAACGCGCGTCGGAAACGATCGAATGGCTAATGCGCGAGATGCGCGTCGAAGCGGGCAACGCCGCCGCCTATGCCGGCACGCTCGACGCCGACAGCGAGGGCGAAGAGGGGAAGTACTACGTCTGGACGGCGGAGGAGATTGATGGACTCCTCGGCGCCGACGCGGCCCTGTTCAAGCGCGCCTATGACGTGACGCCGGGCGGCAATTGGGAAGGCCACACGATCCTGAACCGGCGCCGCACGACGAAGCGGCTCGACGCGGCGGGCGAGGCCAAGCTTACCGCGGCGCGCGCTGTGCTGTTCCACGCGCGCGAAAAGCGAATCCGCCCTGGCCGCGACGACAAGGTGCTGGCCGATTGGAACGGGCTGATGATCGCGGCCCTCGCGCGCGCGGCGATGGTGTTCGGGAAGCCGGCCTGGCTCGCCGCGGCGCGCGCAGCGTTTGCGTTCGTGTGCGAGCGTATGACCGAGAATGGACGTCTGAGGCATTCGTGGTGCGGCGGACGTCTCTCCCATCCCGCGACGCTCGACGATCATGTTTGCCTCGCGCGCGCGGCGCTGCTGCTCTACCAGACGACCGGGGAGGCCGAGTATCTCGCCAAGGCCGAGGAATGGGCCGAGACGATCGAGGCGCATTACCGCGATGCCGAGCGCGGCGGCTATTTCATGTCCGCCGACCACGTGACCGACGTGATCCTGCGACACAAGACCGTGCACGATCACGCGACGCCGTCGGGCAACGGCCTGCTCGTCCACGTTCTCGCGATGTTGTTCCATCTCACCGGCAACGCGAAATACCGCGAGCGCGCCGAGGCGCTGATCGCCGCCTTCTCGGGCGAGCTCGAGCGCAATGCGCTGGCCATGCCGGTGCTGATGACGGGTCAGTTCCTGCTCGAAGACGCCGTGCAGGTCGTCGTAACCGGCGAAGGCGGCGAGGCGCTGGCGCGCGCGGCGTGGTCCGCGCCGCAACCCAACCTCGTCTTCCAGCGCATCGCCGACGCCGGCGCACTGCCCGCGGGTCATCCGGCCAAGGGCAAGTCGGCGCAAGGCGCCGCAGCGTATGTCTGCCGTGGGCCAGTCTGCTCGCTCCCGATCGCCGATCCCGACTCACTTGTCGCCGAGGTCGCGCGCTAGGTCCGCGACAGGGCCCTCTCGATCGGAGTACGCGGCGATGAACGAAGATCCTGCCTGGCCGGCCTTGCCGCTCGAAGTATGGGAGCCGACGCGCGCGACGCTGCACATGTGGGCCCAGATCGTGGGCAAGGTGCGGCTTGCGCTCAGCGCCCATCAGAATCACTGGTGGCAAGTGCCGCTCTATGTCAGCGCACGCGGCCTCACCACTTCGGCGATCCCCTATCGCGGTGGCGTCTTCGACATCGAGTTCGATTTCATCGACCACGCGCTGATGATCCGGACGAGTGAGGGCAAGGCCAAGATACTGGCGCTCGCGCCGCGCTCGGTCGCCGCGTTCTACGCCGAGCTGATGGCCGCGTTGAAATCCCTGGGAATAACGGTGCGGATCTGGTCGATGCCGGTCGAGATCCCGGCACCGATCCGGTTCGAGAAAGACGAAACGCACGCCGCTTACGACGCGGCCTACGTCAACCGTTTCTGGCGGGCGCTCACCGCCGCCGATGCGGTGCTGAAAGAATTTCGCGGGCGTTTCATCGGCAAATGCAGCCCGGTGCATTTCTTTTGGGGCAGTTTCGATCTCGCGGTGACGCGCTTCTCGGGCCGCCGGGCACCGCCAATCGAAGGCGCCGACGCGATCACGCGTGAGGCCTATTCGCACGAGGTCAGCAGCGTCGGCTGGTGGCCCGGTGATGCTATGATCAAAGCCCCGGCCTTCTACACCTACGCCGCGCCGCAGCCGCCCGGCTTCGCCGCGGCGCCGGTGCGGCCGTCAGCGACGACATTCAACGCCGACCTCTCGCAGTTCCTGCTCACGTATGACGATGTGCGGCGCGCGCCGTCCCCGCGCGAAGCCGTGCTCGACTATTGCCAGAGCACCTACGAAGCCGCCGCCACTCTTGGCAAATGGGACCGCGCCGCGCTGGAACGTTAGGCCAAAGGCCGTGTTCACGGCAGCGGTTACTTTCCCGCCGGCCGACAGCTGCCTCCTCAGCGCCGCAAGCCGCGCTGCGGAAAGCTTGCGAGTGCCGCCAGCGTGCGGGCGGCCACGATCCAGTCCGGATAGCCGGTGGATTTGCACCGCGCCTCGGCCTCGTTGAGGCGGCGGAACGCCTCCACGATCGTTGCGCTCTGCCACTGGCGCGCCGCGGCGCTGAACGCCGGGCCGCGCGGGCCGAAGAAGCGCGCCGCGCGCACCGCCTCGTCCGACGAGCGCCCGGCGCCGAGCGCGGCCTGATACGCATGCATGCGCTGGAAGAACTGGCTGACGACACGCAGAGCCCGCACCGGCGATTCGCCCTCGGCCTGCAGGCGCACGAGGCAGCGGTCGGCCATCGCGCGGTCGCCGCCGGCGATCGCGGCGCAGAGATCGTCGTTGTCGAGCGCCGAGGTGTCGCCCACGCTCGCCGCCGCCTCCGCGAGCGTGATCTTCTGGTCCTTGCCGCGCTCGCCGGCGTACAGCGCGAGCTTCTCGATCTCGCGCCGCGTGAGCTGGCGGTCGCCGCCGAGATGGTCGACGAGATAGGCCGTCGCCGCATCGTCGGCCGCCAACCCGTTCTGCGCCAGCGTCTCGGCGATCACCTTTTCGATCGCCCAATCCTCGTCGAGCCCGCATCTCACGGCCACCGCGGTCTTGGCCGCCTCGACCGCCTTCAGGAACGCATTGTCCTTCTTCAGCTCGCCGGCCTCGACGATCACGAGCGCGTCGCCCATCGGCGCGGCCACGAATTCGCGCAGGATCGTGGACTGGCGCTGGGAGGTGAGGCCTCGCGGCGCGTCCTTGACGCGCACGACGCGGCGCCCGCCGCCCATGGCGATCGCCGCCGCCTCGTCGGCGAGCCGCGCCGGATCCTGCGCGAGCTGCTCACCGGTCAGCGCCGCCACGCGGAACGGATCACGCAGATCGGGCACGACGGTCTTCGCGAGCTGATCCGCGCGCTCGCGCACGAGGCCTTCGTCTTCGCCGTGGAACAGTACGAGGTTGATCGCCGGATCCGGCTTCTTGAGGAAGGCCTCGAAATCCGAAGCCTTGTCGCGCTTCATCCCGGCGCCCTACTGGGCCCTGTCCGCCTGGCCGGGCGCATGGCGGCGGTTGAGAAACAGCGCCACCTGGAGCGAGATCTGATCGGCGATCGCCTCCACGGCGCGGCGGCGCGCCTCGTCCTCGGACGCCACGGAGGCGTAGCGGGCCGTCAGCAGGTTGTAGGTCGCGACGCCTTCGCTGCGCTCCGTGAACACGACGAGGTCCGACGTGGCGTCGCGCAGCGCGTAGCGCGCGACGATGACGAGGTCGGCGCGCGTGCCGGTGCCGTCAGCGCGCGTGGAGGTGACGCGCCGGCCTTCCGTGGTGGTGACCGAGAGCACGTAGCGCGGCGTCGCCGGCTCGCCGCGCGGCGTCATGCGGTCCATCAGATAGTTGCGCAAGATCTGGCCGCGCCGGTCGGCAATGCCGAGGACCTTGATCGAGCTGAGATTGGCGCGCGCGCTGTCGCCGGTAATGGCGGCGCTTTGCTCGCCATAGACCGGCCGGTAGCCGCAGCCGCTCAGCGCCAGCATCGCGGCCGCGGCGGCAAAGAACGTGGCGATCTGCGGCGCGATGCGGAAACGCGACAAGGCCAGGCTCCTATTCACCCCCGAACCAATAGCCGATGGGCCGCGCGATGGCGAGGGGATCACACCACCACGTTGACAATCTTGTCGGGCACGACGATGACGCGTTTCGGCGCAGCGCCGCCCATCGCGGCGCTCACGTTCGGTAGCGCCAGCGCGGCCTTCTCGGCGTCGCCCTTGGCGGCGCCGCGCGCCAATTCGATCGTGCCGCGCAGCCTGCCGTTCACCTGCACCGCGATCTTGACCGTATCCTCGACCGTGAGCGGCAGATAGGCCTCGGGCCAGGCGCTGCGCGCCAGGATTTCCGTGTGGCCCAGCATCTGCCACAGCTCCTCGGCCAGATGCGGCGTCATCGTGCCGATCATGCGCACCGCGGCCTCGAGCCCCTCGCGATAGGCCCAGCCTGCGCCCGGCTCGCCGGCGGCATCCTTGAGCTCGTCGAGCGCGTTGGTCAGCTCGCGGATGCGCGCGACCGCCTTGTTGAAGTGGAAGCGCTCGATGTCCTCGCCCACGCCGACGATCGCGCGATGCGTGGCCTTGCGCGCGGCCAGCGCCTTGGGGCCGAAATCGTTCGGGATCGCGGCGCCCTTAGGGGCCAGCGGCAGCGGCGGCTCGGCCACCATGCGGTAAAGCCGGTTGAGATAGCGCCAGGCGCCCTCGGCGCCAGCCTCGGTCCATTCGAGGTCGCGGTCGGGCGGCGAATCCGACAGCATGAACAGGCGCGCCGTGTCGGCCCCGTAGTTGGCGATGATGTTCTCGGGGTCGACGACGTTCTTCTTCGACTTGCTCATCTTCTCGATGCGGCCGATCTCCACGGGCTCGCCGTCGGAAAGGCGCTGCGCTTTTCCGTCCGCGGTCTTGTGGATCTCGGCCGGCATCAGCCACGACCCGTCGGGCGCGCGATAGGTCTCGTGCACGACCATGCCTTGCGTCTGCAGCGCGGCAAACGGCTCGGCCAGGTCGAGATAGCCGCAATCGGTGAGCGCGCGCATGAAGAAGCGCGAATAGAGCAGGTGCAGGATCGCGTGCTCGATGCCGCCGATGTACTGGTCCACCGGCAGCCAGTAATCGGCAGCCTTGCGCGCGAACGCCGCCTCCGAATTCGGCGAGGCAAACCGCGCGAAATACCACGACGATTCGAAGAACGTGTCGAACGTGTCGGTGTCGCGCCGCGCCTTCTTTCCGCATTGCGGACAATCGACGTGCTTCCACGTCGGATGATGATCGAGCGGATTGCCCGGCTTGTCGAAGGTGGCATCGTCGGGCAGGCGCACCGGCAGGTCTTTCTCCGGCACCGGCACAATCCCGCACGCCTCGCAGTGGATCACCGGCACCGGGCAGCCCCAATAGCGCTGGCGCGAAACGCCCCAGTCGCGCAGGCGATACTGGATGGCGCCCTTGCCGCGCTTCTCGCTCTCGAGGCGCGCGATCGCCGCGCGCTTCGCCGCCGCCACGGTGAGGCCGTCGAGGAAGTCCGAGTTGATGGCCACGCCGTCGCCGGTGAAGGCTTCGGTGCCGATCTCCACGGTCTTGGGATCGACATCGGGCTGCGCGACCACCGGAATTACCGGCAGATCGTATTTCCGCGCGAAATCGAGGTCGCGCTGGTCGTGGCCGGGGCAGCCGAAGATGGCGCCCGTGCCGTAATCCATCAGCACGAAATTCGCGACCCAGACCGGGTGCGTCTTGCCCTCCACGAACGGGTGCTCGACGCGGAGGCCGGTGTCGAAGCCGATCTTCTCGGCGGTCTCGAGTTCGGCCTCGCTCGTGCCGATGCGGTTGCACTCGGCCACGAAGGCGGCGAGCTTCGGATTCTTCTTGGCCAGCTCGTCGGTCAGCGGATGGTTCGGCGAGAGCGCCAGGAACGACATGCCGAAGATCGTGTCCGGCCGCGTCGTGTAAACCTCGATGCGCTTGCCCTTCTCCCCGCCCGGCCCCTGGCCGGCGACGTCGAACTGGATATAGGCGCCTTCGCTCTTGCCGATCCAGTTCTCCTGCATCAGGCGCACACGCTCGGGCCATTTGTCGAGCGTGGCGAGCGCCTTCAGCAGATCGTCGGCGTATTGCGTGATGCGCAGGAACCATTGCGAGAGCTTGCGCCGCTCGACGGCGGCGCCCGAGCGCCAGCCGCGGCCGTCGATCACCTGCTCATTCGCGAGCACGGTCTGATCGACCGGGTCCCAGTTCACCCATCCCTCTTTCCGATAAGCCAGGCCCTTGGCCAGGAAATCGAGGAACATCTTCTGTTCGTGCTTGTAGTAGTCGGGCTCGCACGTGGCCAACTCGCGCGACCAGTCGTAGGAAAGGCCCATGCTCTTCAGCTGGGCCTTCATCGTTGCGATGTTCTCGTAGGTCCACTTGGCCGGGTGGATGCCGGCCTGGATCGCGGCGTTCTCCGCCGGCATACCGAAGGCGTCCCAGCCCATCGGGTGCAATACGTTGAAGCCCTTGGCCATCTTGTAGCGGGCCAGCAGGTCGCCGAGCGCGTAGTTGCGCACATGGCCCATGTGGATGCGCCCCGAGGGGTAGGGGAACATCTCGAGCACGTAGTACTTCGGCCGCTTCGGGTCCTCGCCCACCTGGAAGGCCTTGGTTTCCTCCCAGACGCGCTGCCACTTGGCTTCGGTTTCGTGAAAATTGTAGCGGACGGCCATCGGTGCCTGGTCTGCGCGTCACGCGCTCGGTAAATCGAAAGAGAACAGGAGCCCAGAAGCAGAGTTCGCGCGAAAGGCGCACGAAATCACGGCCTCCCCGGCCCCCGCGTCTCCTGTTTACTTCACCTTTTTCGCGACGGAATCAACCGCCGGTGCGCTGGCTGATCTCGCGGGCGCGCTGGATGATGACGCTTTCGAGGTTCTGCGCCACGCTCGGATCGACGGTGACGTTGGCCCAATCGCCGCGCCCGCCGCGCCGCTCCTGGCGGAACACGGTCACGCGCACGGAATCGCTGCGCAGTTCGGGGCCGCCGACGAGGATGTTCACGCGCAGGCGCTCGTTGGGGTTGGCGCGCGAGGCATACCAGTCGGTGGCGATTGCGCCGCCATAGGGGTCCGAAGAGGCCAGCGGCATGAACGAAATCGTGTCGAGCGCCGCGCGCCACGCGAAGCGGTTCACCTGAACCGAAGCGGCGCGCTGCGCCGTATCGCTCCCCTGCACGAAATCGCTGCGCGGCCCGCCCGGCCGATAGGCCTCGGTGGCCACGGGGCCACCCGGATTGCGCGGCGTGCCGGTATAGGCGCGGGTGCTGCCGCTGCTTTCGCATCCGGCCAGGGCCAATGCTCCCAGCAGCATCAGGCCGGCGCGCCCCGTCATCTTGCTCCTCCGCATTGCGGAACCTCCAGTGCCATGAACGATTGTTCTTTTCCTTGTGCGACGGGCTATATAGCACAGAACCTCCCTGTGGAAGGCGGCGCACGCCGCTGGTTTTATGGGCAAATCCTCCATTCCGGCCAGTGCCGGCGCCGCCGCGGGCGCAAGCGGCGGAGCGCATATCGCCGCAGCCCCGGCCACGCTCGCCGAGCGGCTTGCGGCGGTGCGGGCGCGCGTCGCGGCGGCGGCGCGCGGCGCGGGCCGCGATCCCGCCGCTGTCGCGCTCGTGGCCGTCAGCAAGACCATGCCGGAGGCGGACGTCCTCGAAGCGCTGGCCGCCGGTCAGCGCCTTTTCGGCGAAAACCGCGTGCAAGAGGCGAAGGCGAAGTTTCCGGCGCTGCGCGCGCGTTTCCCCGAACTCCGCCTGCACTTGATCGGCCATCTCCAGACGAACAAGGCGGAGGAGGCGGTGGCGGTCGCCGATCTCATCGAAACCGTCGACCGTCCGAAGCTCGCCGAGGCGCTGGCGAAGGCCATGACCAAGCTCGCGAAGCGAATCCCGGTCTATGTGCAGGTCAACACCGGCGAGGAGCCGCAGAAGGGCGGCGTGATCCCGGGCGAGGCCGAAGCGCTGCTGGCGCAATGCCGGGCGCTCGGGCTCGAGGTGCGCGGCCTCATGTGCATCCCGCCCGCTGATGACGAGCCGGCGCCCCACTTCGCATTGCTGGCCGATATGGCGCGCCGCTTCGGCCTCGCCGAGCTCAGCATGGGCATGAGCGGTGATTTCGAAACCGCCATTCGGCTCGGCGCCACCCATGTCCGCGTCGGCACGGCGATTTTCGGCGCCCGTCCGGCGGCGGGCTAGCGTTTGCCCGATAGCTTCGGCGCATCGAATCGAGGCACCCGAAGCCTTCGTATTCGTTTGGGGAAAGTGCTAAGAGACAAAGGCATACGATGGAAACGGACGGTACGCTGACGATGCAGAACGGCCAGGCCAAAACGGCCAAGCGTGTCCTCATGGTCGAGGACGACGCCGAATTGCGCGGCGCGCTTCTGGAACAATTGAAGCTGCACGAGGAATTCGAGCCTGTCGCCGCCGAAAGCGCGGGCCAGGGCCTGCAGCGCATCAAGGACGAGCGGTTCGACGTGGTGCTGCTCGACGTGAACCTGCCCGACATGGACGGGCGCGAGCTTTGCCGCCTCATGCGCCGCCAGGGCGTCAAGGCGCCGATCATCATGTTGACGGCCGCCGACACCGATTCCGACACCATCCTTGGTCTCGAAGCGGGCGCCAACGACTACATCACGAAGCCGTTCAAGCTGAACGTGCTGCTGGCGCGCCTGCGCGCCCACCTTCGCCAGCACGAGAGCAGCGAAGACGCCGTCTTCCAGATCGGGCCCTACACCTTCAAGCCATCCGGCAAGCTCTTGATCGTGAACGCAAATGGCAAGAAGGTGCGGCTCACCGAGAAGGAAGCGGCGATCCTGAAGTATCTCTATCGCGCCGAGGGCCAGATCGTGGCGCGCGACAAGCTTCTATCAGAGGTTTGGGGGTATAACGCGAACGTAACGACCCATACCTTGGAGACGCACGTCTATCGCCTGCGGCAAAAGATCGAAGCCAACCCAGCCAAGGCTGTGATCCTCGTCACAGAGGGCGGAGGCTACAAGCTCGTACCCTGATGACCGAGGGTACGCTCGAGGGGAGAAAGGTCGGGGCCGTCGTGTCGCTCAAGCACGACTTCGGCAAGCACGCCCAGCCGCATGCGCACGCGGCCAACGAGCTGTTGGTGCACTTCCACGGAGTGCGCGGCACGATCGCGTGCCCGGGCGGCGAATACATCCGCTATGGCGGCAACACCTCGTGCATCGAGATCCGCTGCGGCCCGCACCTCATCATCCTCGATGCCGGCACCGGCCTGCGCCCGTTGGGCGTGGAGCTGACGCAGAACGGCAAGATCGACGCCGATCTGCTGTTGTCGCACACGCACCTCGATCACATCGCCGGGCTGCCGTTTTTCGTCCCGCTGTTCATGGCGGGCAATAAGGTGCAGCTCTGGGCCGGCCACCTCGCCAGCCACCACGAGAACCTCAAGCAGGTCATCAAGCGCATGATGGCCGCGCCGCTGTTCCCGATCCCGATCGAGGCGCTCTCGGCCGAGATCGGCTTCCGCGAATTCAAGGCCGGCGACGCGTGGGAGCTGAAGCCGGGCGTGATGATCCGCACCGCGCCGCTCAATCATCCCAACGGCGCCACCGGCTATCGCATCGAATATGGCGGCCGCTCGGTCTGCTACGTCACCGACACCGAGCACATCGGGGGCGAGCTCGACAAGAACATCCTGGGCCTCATCGACGGCACCGACGTGTTCATCTACGACTCGACCTATACCGACGACGAATATCCGCGTTATCGCGGCTGGGGCCATTCCACCTGGCAGCAGGGCGCGCGCCTCGCCGATGCGGGCAAGGCGAAGCTGTTCGTCGTCTTCCACCACGCGCCCGAGCACGACGACGACACGATGGACGAGATCGGCGCCGCGGTCCGCCGTGCCCGCCCGGCCTCCGCCGTCGCGCACGAGGGCATGATCATCAAGCCGTAGCACGGTCGTGCCGCGCTGCGACTCGTTTGCACTTTGATCTGAATCAAAGAATCCGCCCGGGGCGCCCGCCAGCCTGTCGCGCTTGGAAACGCAAGGCAGTGCCCCATGAGCGAAATGGTCATGATCGTTCCCGTCATCGTGCTGACGGGCGTCGTCCTGGTCGGAATTCTCTCGGTCTTCCGCAAGTATCTGGCGCAGCGCGACCAGCTCGACGCGGCCTTCCTGCGCGAGCAGGCGGCCGCGGAGAAAAAGGCCGCAGCCGCGCCGATGGTCGCTGCGGCGAATGTCGCCGTGCTCGTCCACACGCGCCGCCAGGCGGCCTAGCCCGCTCAGCGCGCCGGAAGCGCCGCGCGGAAATAGTCGGCCAGCTTCCGGAACTCCGCTTTCCTCGGTGAGGAGGGCCGCCACGCGAAGCCAATCTTGCGCTTGGCGCCGGGATCGTCGAGCCGCGTCGTTGTGATGCCGGTGCCCTTGGCGAGCCCGGCATCCACCGCCATTTGCGGCAGCAAGGTCACGCCCATGCCGCCCGCCACCATCTGCGTCAGCGTGTGCAGGCTCGTCGCCTGCAGGCGCTCGCCGGCCGGCGAGGCGTTGGCCAGGCGGCATGCCGCGAGCGCGTGGTCGCGCAGGCAATGCCCTTCCTCGAGCAATAGCAGCGGTGCCCTTTCCAGTTCGCGCGCCTCCACATGCTCGTGGCCGGCTAGCGGATGGCCGGGCGGCGTCGCCAAGAGAAACGCATCGTCGCCGAGCTCCAGCGTTTCGATCTCAGGCGCGCGATAGGGCAGCGCGATCAGCGCCAGATCGAGCTCGCCGGCGAGGAGGCGCTCGAGCAGACGCGCGGTCAGATCCTCGACGAGGTGCAGCTTCAGCTGCGGGTGCGCCTTGCGCACCTTCGCCAGCACCTTCGGCAGCAGGAACGGCGCCACAGTCGGGATCACACCGAGATTGAGCGAACCCGAGAGCGGCTCCGAAGCGGCGCGCACGAGATCGGCAATCTCGCCGGCCGCGCTCAACAGGCGCCGTGCCCGCGCCACCACCTCCGCGCCGAGCGGGGTCATCATCACGCGCCGCTTCGTGCGCTCGACGAG
>CAYZSG010000133.1:0-14426 GCA_964481045.1 uncultured Candidatus Odyssella sp.
ACCGAGGCGCCAGGCACAAAGAAGGAGACAGACGGCGCCGCGAGGGCGGCGCGAAGGGAGTGACGGCCTACTTTCGCGCGCCTCTTGGCGCGCAGCCCTTCGCTTTCTTGGTGCCTTGGTGCCTTGGTGCCGTGGTGGTGAGCCTTTCTTACTTCTCCCCGGCTCCCCGGCTCCTGTTCCCTTCACTTCGCCTGATCCGCGATGAGTTTTTCCAGGAGACGTCGGAGTTGGGAGATTTCGCGCGGGGCGAGGGCCTTGAGGAAATCGCGGTAGCGCGCGGTCGCCGCGGGCTCGATCGCCTTGAAGCGGCGGCGGCCTTCCGGCGTGACCTCCAGCACCCAGCGCCTTCGGTCGCCTTCGGCCGGCGTGCGGCGGACGAGGCCGGCGCGCTCGAGCCTGCGCACCGCGCGGCTGATCGCCATCTTGTCCATGCCCCAGAGGGCCGCCACCGCCATCGCCGCCATGCCGGGATGCTGCGTAAGCGTGAGCATCACGCGCCATTCGGGCAGGGTGATGCCGTGCCGCGCCTCGATGTCGGCATAGAACGCGCGGCTGATGCGGTTGGAGACGACGTGGATCGCCGCCAGCACGTTGTCGGACGGCACGTGCGCGGGCGCGGCCGCAGCGGCCGCGGCGGCGGCTTCGTCGTTCCGGGAGGGGCGCGGCACGGACATTGCCTGTGTGGAAACCGAGGGGCGAAATGGCGACCTGCTTCCCGCCTTTAGCGCCCCCATTCCCGCACGGCAAGCATTCGCGCCGGGCGCGGCAGCGGCAGCGCGGCCGGATGACAACCTGGAGCGATTGGGCTAGATCGTTTGCGATGAATATGGACACCTCTCTCGCCCCGGGCGCCGCCCGCCAGACGGCGCCCGTTTACGTGATCCAGGCGCCGGCCGAGCATACCGTGCCGTTCGTGTTCTGCTCGCCGCACAGCGGCACCGATTACAACGAGGCGTTCCGGCGCGCCTCGAAGCTCGACTTCACGACGCTCCGGAAATCGGAAGACAGCCACGTCGACGTTCTGTTCGGCGCGGTGCCCGAGCACGGCGCGCCGCTGCTCTCGGCCCTGTTCCCGCGCGCCTATGTCGATCCCAACCGCGAGCCGTTCGAGCTCGATCCGGCGATGTTCGAGGACCGGCTGCCCGATTACGTGAACACCGCCTCGCCGCGCGTGGCGGCCGGGCTCGGCACGATCGCCAAGGTCGTCTGCAACGGCGCCGAGATCTACCGCAAGAAGCTGCGCTTCGCCGAGGCGGCGGCGCGCATCGATGCCTGCTACCGCCCCTATCACGCGGCACTCACCGATCTGCTCGAGGCCACGAAGCGCAAATTCGGAATCGCCGTGCTCGTCGATTGCCATTCGATGCCGTCGGTCGGCGGCCCGATGGACCGCGATCCCGGCCTGCGCCGCGTCGATTTCGTGCTCGGCGACGCCTATGGCGCGGCCTGCCACCCGGCGCTGACGCTCGCGGCAGAGGCGAAATTGCGCAGCTACGGCTACGCCGTCCACCGCAACATGCCCTATGCCGGCGGCTTCACGACGCGCCACTACGGCGCGCCGGCGCAGCGCCAGCACGCGCTCCAGATTGAGATCAACCGCGCGCTCTACATGGACGAAGACAATTACGCGCGCCGGCCCGCCTTCGAGACGGTGAAGCAGCACCTGACCGCGCTCGTCGCGCATCTCGGCGCGCTCGACTGGAAGGAGCTTGCCCGGTGAGCGGCGAAACGGCGGCGGAGACGGCCGCATCGAAGCCGGCCGAGGCGGCGCGCATCGTGATCCGCGCCTCGCGCGAGGCCGACATGCCGGCCATCCACCGCATCTATGCGCATCACGTGATGCACGGCTTCGGCTCGTTCGAGGAAGAGCCGCCCGATCTCGCCGAGCTGATGCGCCGGCGCGCCGAATACCTCTCTCGCCGCCTGCCCTACCTCGTCGCCGAGATGGATGGGCGAATCGTCGGCTACGCCTATGCCGGCCCGTGGCGCACGCGCACGGCCTATCGCTACACGGTCGAGAACTCGATCTACGTCGATCCCGCGCACACGAAGCACGGCATCGGCCGCACGCTGATGGCCGAGCTGATCGCGCAATGCACGGCGCTCGGCTTCCGCCAGATGATCGCCGTGATCGGCGACAGCGGCAACGCGCCCTCGATCAAGCTGCACGAGGCGATGGGCTTCGTGCACGCCGGCAATCTCCGCAATGTCGGCCGCAAGCGCGGCCGCTGGCTCGACAGCGTGATGATGCAGCGCACGCTCGGCGAAGGCGCCGCGACCGAGCCGAAGGAGAAGGCGTAGGCGCGGCGCTCGGCGCGCCCGGCCCGAATCAAAACATAAAGTCCGACTCGTGCAGATCGATGTGGCCGGCGATGTGCATGATGTCGCCGGGCTGACCGAGCGCGTTGGCGATGTTGGTGTTGGCGCCGTCTACGAAGATGGTGAGCACGCCGTTGCCTTCGTTGTTCTCGAGGACGCCATTAGAGTTGGTGTCCAGAGCGGCAAACGTGACGCCGAACTGGCTGAGATCGATCCGATCCTGTCCGACGGTGAAATCGTTCACCGTCACGTGTCCAAGACCGTCGAACACGAAGATGTCGTTTCCCGCCCCGCCGTTGAGGACGTCGACCCCTTCGCCGCCGACGAGCGTATCGTTTCCGCCCGCGCCGGCGAGGTGGTTGTCCAGTTCGTTGCCGTACAGGAAATCGTTGAATTCGCTCCCGACCAGCCCCTCGATGCTGAAGTACGTGTCATCTTGGGCTTCGCCGGTGTTGATCCACGGAGTCGCGAGGCTCGCCGTCACGAACGAGGTCGCGGCGCCGTAATAGGCGGCGTCGTTGCCCTCGCCGCCGTCGAGCGCATCGGCGCCGGCGTCACCGCTCAGCAGATCGTCGCCGCCGCGCCCGAAAATCTCGTCGTCCCCGCTATTACCGGTGATGAAATTGCGCAAGCCGTCGCCTGACAGCGTGTCGTCGAAAAGCGACCCGAGGATACTTTCGACGCTGTCATAGGTATCGCCAAGCGCGTCACCGGTGTTGAGCCCCGGTGTTTCAAGATCGACGACGAGTCCCGTGGTCGCGGTCTGGTACTGGACCATGTCGGAGTCGCCGTCGCCGCCGTTCAGCGTATCGGCGCCCGTTCCGCCGCGGAGAAAATCGTCGCCGTCGCCGCCGTCGAGCACATCGTCGCCGGCGCCGCCGTCGAGGAAGTCGATGCCGCCCGCACCGTAGATCGTGTCGTTGCCGCCGGCGCCGTTCAGGCCGTTTGCGAGGTCGTCGCCGGTGATCGTATCGGCGGCTTCGGTGCCGAAAATACTCTCGATGTTGAACAGCACGTCGGTGTCGCCGAACCCGTCGATGGCGTATCCGCCCGTCGTCTGCGCGTTGGTGAGATCGACCGTGACGCCGGCGGTGCCGCCGAAAAGCGAATCGACGCCATAGTTGGCCATGTCGTCCGTTCCCGCGCCGCCGTCGATGTAGTCGTCGCCCTCCAGGCCAAAGAACTCATTGCGTGCGGCATTGCCTATGAAAATGTCGTCCAGCGACGTGCCGCGCGCGCCCTCGATGCTGATCAGAATATCCGTGTCGCCGAATCCGTCATAAGCCCTCTGCGCCGCGATCGTCCCCGTGGCACCAATGCCCAACGTGGAGAGATCGACCGTGACACCGCTGAGATTCACGACGGCGGCAGCGGCCCCCCCGGCGAATGCATCGCGTGAATACTCGGCTACGTCGGAGCCGTCCCCGCCGATCAGAATATCGTCGCCCTCGAAACCGGAAAACCTGTTGTTTTCGGCGTTGCCGACAAAGATGTCGACCACCGCCGTGCCGCGCACGTTCTCGATGCCGTTCAGCGTGTCCGTATTGCCGAAGCCGTCTACGGCCGTCAGCGCAGCGATTGTGCCCGTCACGCCGGCGATGCCAAACGTGGAGAGATCGACCGCGACGTTCCTAAGATTCACGACGATGCCGGCGACGCCCCCGGCGAGCGAGTCGCGTGAATAGTCGGCGTTGTCGATGCCGGCCCCGCCGATCAGCACATCGTTGCCTGCAAGTCCCCGAAGTATGTCGTCGCCGCCGTTGCCGTTGAGGTTGTTCGCGAGGCCATCGCCGGTGATCGTGTCGGCGGCGTTGGTGCCGACGATGTTCTCGATTCGCAGCAGCGTGTCGGTGTCGCCGAAGCCGTCGATCACGAATATGCCGGTTGTCTGCACGTTGGTGAGATCGACCGTCACGCCTGCCGGGCCGCCGAAGCTCGCGTCGTTGGCGTAGGACGCCGTGTCGCTCGTGCCGGCGCCGCCGTCGATGTAATCGTCGCCCCCCAGGCCCTGGAAGAAATTGCTGTCCGCGTTGCCGATGAGAATGTCGTCCACCGGCGTGCCGAGCGCGTTCTCGATGCTGTCGAGCGTGTCCGTGTCGCCGAATCCGTCATAGGCCGTCTGCGCCGCGATCGTGCCCGTAACGCCGGGGATGCCGAGCGTCGAGAGATCGACCGCGGCGGCACTCAGGTTCACCACGACGCCGCCGAAGCCCTGCGCGAACGAATCGAGCGTGTAGTCGGCCGTGTCGAAGCCCACGCCGCCATGAATCTCGTCGTCGCCGGCGAGGCCCTGGAACGAGTTGTTGCGGAAACTGCCGATCAGCACGTCGTCGAACATGCTGGCGCGGATGTTCTCGATTCGGAACAGCGTGTCGACGAAACCTGTCAGATTGCCGTCGAATGCGTAGCCTCCCGCGACTGTCTCGGTGTTCGTCAGATCGACGGTGATCCCGGCGCCGCTGGTGAGATAGTCCACCATGTCGTTGCCGCCGCGGCCGTCGATGATGTCGTGGCCGCCGCCGCCGCGGAACTGCTCGGTCGTGTCGGTCCGGTCCGAGCCGATCAGGATGTCGTCGTAGGAGCCGCCGCGCGCGCCTTCGATGCTCGTCAACGAGTCGATGTAGTCGAACCCGTCGATGTCTTTGAAGCCGTCGAGGGCGGTAAAGCCGACGAAAAACTGCGAACCGCCGCCAAAATCGACGGTGTAGTTCGCCCCGAGGTTGACGGTCACCGCACCGGGCGAGGTGTGGTAGAGAGCGAAGTCGAAGCCGCCCATTCCGTTGATCGTATCGTTGCCGGCACCGCCCAGGAATCGTTCGGTCACCGCGAAAAGGCCGACATTGTTGCTCCCCGTCAGAATGTCGTCGTGTTCGGAACCGATGACGCCCTCGATGCCGATCAGCGTGTCGCCTTGAGCGTCGCCGCCGGTCTGCGGGCCCGCCGATGCGAGATTGATCGTGACCGCTACCGAGGAGTCCGCGTAGTTCACGAAATCGGCGCCCCAGGTGAACGCGTTTTGCGCGCCGCCGTTGAGGATATCGGCGCCGACCCCGCCATAGAGGACGTCGTCGCCGTCGCCGCCTATCAGTGTGTCGTCGCCGTTGCCGCCGAAGAGGAAATCGCCGAAGGCGCTGCCAGTGATCGCCTCGTTCACCCCGTCGGAGCCAACGAGGAACAGGGGCTGGTCCGGCGTAGCGCCGGGAGTGCCGATCTTGTAGGTGAACAGCGGCGTCCACTCGGGCGTCGAACCGGCGCTTGGAAAGGCGAGATACTCGGCGGCGTCGCTATCGAATTGACTGAGGACCGTGACCTGCCCGCCGCTCGACCCGTAGTTAAGAAGCAAGTCGTCACCGGACCGGTGTGCGACCATGGCGGGACCGAACGACGCGAAGCGCAAGGTGTCCGCGAGGCCCGAAATGTCCGCGACGGTATCCTGGCCGGCGCCGTTGGTGCCGCCGAAGAGATAGGTGTCGTCGCCGGTGCCGCCGTTCAGCGCGTCGTCGCCGGGACCGCCGATCAGCACGTCGTTGCCGGCGAGCGCGTTTATCGTGTCGTTGCCGCCATAGCCGTTGAGAGTGTCTTCGGACTCGGTGCCGGTGAGCGTGTCGTCGCCGTTGGCGCCGACGAGATTGGGGCCGACCGTGGCATTCGTTTCGACCTCGGTATCGTCGAGGCTGCCGTCAGGATTGACGTACTGGCTCTGAAAGGCCGTGATCGCTGCCGCGCCGTCGGCGAGCGCGGTTGCGGCCGTGCCCAGCGCAATGTCCGAGATTTGCGCGAGCTCGGTAATGAGATCGGTTCCCGTCAGATCCGCGGCGTCGGCCACTTCCTCGTTCGCGGCCGCGATGATCGCGGTTGCGCCTTCGACGACCGGGGCAATGTCGACCTGCACGTCGTCGGCGGCCGCGGCGGCGTTGAGCACCGCGCCAATCGTGACGGTATTGGAGAGGTCGATGATCCCGGCCGTGCTCTCGACTTCCGCGGCAAGCGCGGCAATGACCGCCTCGGTGGCGGTGGCGATGTCGAGATCGGCCTCGGCATCTGCGCCAATCAACAGCGCGGTCGCCTGGCCGATCGTGGCCTGCACCTGTATGGCGGCCGCGAGCGCCTCGGCGCCCAGCGCGGCCTGGCCCGCATCCTCGGACAATGCCAGCGCGATCGGATCGAGCGCGGAGAGATTGAGCGAAGAATCCAGGCCGAACGCGGAGAGCACCAGCGCATTGGCCGCAGCGACGTCGGCCGGGTCGGCGCCGGGCCCCGCAATCGCGGCCACGAGCGTGGTCAGCGGCGTGATGACCGTCGAGCCGTCGGGCGCGCGCATAACCCCGTCGAAAGCGAGGCCGGTCCAGATGTCGGTCCCGCCGGTCATCACCAGCGGGCCGCTGCCGCCGACGAGCGTGAAGTTGCCGTTCTCGTCGGTGACGGTGCTGACTTCGCCCAACTCCTCGTCGAAGATGCCGTTCTCGTTCGTATCGGCGAAGACCGTGGCGCCCGAAATGTAGCCGTCAATTGCCGCGCCGGTCAGCACGCTCTTCACCTCGATCGTGAAGGTTTCGGTCCGCGAGAGGCCGCCCGAATCGGTCGCCGTCACCTCGACGACGAACGACGCGCTGCCCGGCTCGAAATCGAGCGCGATGCCGTCTTTGAGCCGCAACGTGTTGCCTTCGATGGTGAAGCGCTCATCCGAGACGGTAAACGTGTGCGTATCCGCGAGGTTGGGGTCCAAGACGCTGAGAACGCCGACCACCGCGCCCGCCTTGCCTTCGACGACGGCGCCGGCATCTCCGCCATCGAGCGCGATGTCGGTCGGGGCATAGTTCACGGGATCGGGAACGACTTCGATCGTCAGGTGCTCGAAGTTGACCGCCTGCAGAGCAAACGACTCGAACTGAAACACCGCGCCAGGGGCATGCGAAGCGAGGAACGCCCGATAGGCGTCGATCTCGTCCCGCACCGTCGCGTCTCCCCATTGCGATGCGGTCAATACGAGATGCAGTGTGTCCTGGCCCTGCGCGCCGTCATAGAAATCCTCGCTGTCAGCGTTCTCGCTCGCGACATACACGAGCACGTCGTCGCCGCGATCGCCGTCGACGGCGTCGTCGCCGGCGCCGCCATCGAGCACGTCATCGCCGTTGCCGCCCGCGAGCGTGTCGTCGCCCTCTCCGCCCGCGAGCGTATCTTCGCCGTTGCCGCCCGAGAGCGTGTCGTCGCCCTCAGCGCCATCGAGCGTGTCCGCGCCATTGCCGCCGTTGATGCTGTCGTCCTCGCTGGTGCCGGTCAGCGTGTCGTTCCCGTTCGTGCCCGGAATCGTCGCCATGGCTCATTCCTCCCTGAAGCGCGCATGCCGGCGGCCGCGGCGGCGCGCGTCCGCGCGCCGGCTCGGCATCCGGTTCGTCATCGTGTCGCTCGTGTGAAATCTGGAATCGACGGAACGCCCGCGGCGCGCTCGCCGCGCTGCCCCGGAGACATCCGCTCCGCAGCCCGTAGGCTCCGTCACGCCCCGACTCACCGCCTCCTCCGGCCGGGATTTTGCCCGCCGGCCCCTGGTGGCCGATCGCTTCCTCCGCTCCGGCGAATGCAGGCATTCGGCGGGCGCTCGTGTTTTTCTTGTTCGCTCCGTGAAACATTAGATACCCCGGCTTCGTGCCGTCAATGGCAAAACGGCGTGCTTTTTCTACTTTTGAGAGCCGTCAGAAGCCTGCACGCGCACTATCCGCGGCGAGGATGGCGACGACACTGTCGCCGGCGGCATCGACAACGGTGATGGGCAGCCAGACGGTTACCCGTGACCGACACACCCGAAGGCTCACATCCTTCGTCTGTCCTTTCAACCGGCGATCCGTTGCGGCCGCGCGCGGGGCTTCTATGATCGGCGCGATGGCAAGGGGATTGGAGGAACAATGGTTCACCGATCTCCATTCGACGGCGCGAAGTTCACACGCCACGGCCGGCGCCACGCCGAGGCGATGCTCGACGCCGCGTTCCTGGTTTTCGAGGCGCGCGAGCCCACGGCGGCCGAGCTCGCCGATCTGGCCGCGGCCGCCGATGCGTTCGGCCTCGGCCGCTACGAGATCACCGTCGTTCTGACGCAAGCGGCGATCGAGGGGCGCAGCAGCGCGCGCTCCGCGTGGCTGCCGGTGATGCCGCGCACCCTCGACGACATCCGCACGACCGTCGTCATGGCCGCGCAAGCCCGCTCCGGCGGGGCGCGCGAGAGCGTCTGACGGCCGGGCGCCGAGAGCCCGCGCCCACACCATCGCCGATCGTGCGGCGCGTGCGTGCCGCGCGCGGCAACGCACTTGTCTATTTAAAACGATTGTTTTAATTCCACTGCATGAAGCTCGTCACCTTTCTCGACACGGCCGGACACGCGCGCGTGGGCGCGCTCGTCCGGCCCGGCACCATCGTCGATCTCGCGCGCGGCGACCGGCTGCTGGGCGGCGACGGCGCGGCGTTCCGCGACATGCTGGCGCTCATCGACGGCGGCCCCGCGTCGCTCGACCGCGCGCGGCGGATCGAAGCTGACTGCGCCGCGCGCGGCGCCAGCGAAGCGCTGGTCGACGCCGGCGGCGTGCGCCTCCTGGCGCCGGTGCCCGAGCCGCGCCAGATGCGCGACTGCCTTTCGTTCGAGAAGCACCTCGTCCAGGCGCGCGGCCAGCGCTTCAAGAAGATGGCCGCGCAGTCGCCCGACCCGGCCGCCGCGTGGCGCCGCTTCGAGGAAAGCGGCGTGATGGCGATCCCGAAGGTCTGGTACGAGCAGCCGATCTACTACAAGCAGAATCGCTTCAGCGTCGTGGGCACCGAGACCGACATTTTGTGGCCGCGCTATTCGAAGGTGATGGATTACGAGTTGGAGTTCGGAATCTTCATCGGCAAGCGCGGCAAGAATATCCCGCGCGCCGAGGCCCGCGCGCACATTTTCGGCTACACGATCTTCAATGATTTCAGCGCCCGCGACGCGCAAGCGCGCGAGATGCAGGGCCAGCTCGGCCCCGCGAAGGGCAAGGATTTCGACACCGGCAACGCAATGGGCCCGTGGCTCGTGACCGCCGACGAGATTCGCGATCCCTACGATCTCACGATGATCGCGCGTGTGAACGGCGAGGAGTGGTCGCGCGGCAACAGCGGCACGATGCACCACAAGTTCGAGGACATGATCGCCCACATCTCGTCCGACGAGACGCTGCACGCCGGCGAGTTCCTGGGCTCGGGCACCGTGGGCGGCGGCTGCGGCCTCGAGCTCGACCGCTTTCTTTCCGACGGCGACGTGGTGGAGCTCGAGATCACTGGGCTCGGCATCCTGCGCAACCGTGTGCGCGTGCAGGGGTAGAGGCGAATCCGCGCGCGCGGATCCTCTTGCAGTGTCAACACCTCGTGTGCGTCCATCCTTCGAGGCCCGCCCAAGAAGGCGGGCACATCAGGACGAGGCGCGTTTGTTGCCGCAAAATAGACCTCATCCTGAGGTGCCGCGCTCGACCGAAAACGACTCCGCGTTCGGAGCTAAGGTTTCGCGGTGCCGCGACCGCGCCTCGGCTCGCCCTCAGGCGCGGTGAGCGCGCCGACGAGGAACGGCACGAGGCTTTCGATCGCCTCGTCGAGGTCGCCCGGATCGCACAGGCCCTCGGAACGGCTCGGCAGCCACTGCCGCGCCGAGGTGAGGTAGTAGAGCGAGCCCAGCAGGAAATAGAAACGCCAGTACACCGTGGCCTTGGCGAGATCCGGCAGCAGTGCGCGGAACGCCTCCGCGAAGCGGCGCCAGATCGGATCGTATTGCTTCAGCAGCAGCTTCTCGATCTTCCCTTCGGGATCGGTCGAGAGCCGCCCGAGAAGCTGCATCACCACCGTGCCGCCGGGGCCGGAAGCGCCCGCGAGCTTCATATGCGGCTCGACGAAGGCGCGGACGACGGCCTCGATCTTCTCCCGGCCCTGCTTCGGCCGCGCGAGCGCTGCGGTAAGCATCCGCACCCGCTCTTCGTTGATCGGCACGATGCGGCGCACGAAGATCGCCTCGAGCAGCGCGTGCTTGCTCTCGAAGTAGTAGTTGACGGCGGCGACGTTGGCGCCGGCCGCCTGCGTGATCCGGCGCAGCGAAACGGTCGCGTAGCCCTCGGCCGCGATCAGGCGCTCGGCGGCGTCGAGAATGCGCGCCCGAGTTTCGTCGCCTCGTCCGTTGGATCGCTTGCGGCGCTTCACGCCACCCTCCCCGCTCGCCGCGTTCATCGCGGCGGCGCGCGATATCGCACAGGCGCGGGCTGGTTGCCAGCGTTCATCAGCGCATCAGCGAAGGCAGGAAGGTGGCCAGCTCCGGCACGGCCATGAGCCCCAGCACCAGCACGATCTCGGCGGCCACGAACGGCACGAGGCCGCGGATGACGGCGCCGGTCGGCACTTCCGGCGCCATGGCGTTGATGACGAAGATGTTGAGGCCCACCGGCGGCGTGATCATGCTGATCTCGGTGACGACGACCACCAGGATGCCGAACCAGATCGGATCGTATTTGAGGCCGGTCACGATCGGGAAGAAGATGGGAACGGTGAGCAGCACCATCGAGATGCTCTCGAGCGCGCAGCCGAGCACGAGGTAGATCGCCACGATCACGAGGATCACCACGAGCGGCGGCACGTCGAGGCCGGCGATCCAGCGGCTGAGCGCGGTGGGCAGGCCCGCCGCCTCGATGAAGTTGGAGAAGGCGAGTGCCCCGAACAGGATCACGAACATCATCGCCGTGGTTCGCGCGGTCTCGATCAGGGTTCGCTTCAAGGTTTCGAGGCTGAGCATGCGGCGCAGGATCACGAACAGGAACGCGCCGGCCGCGCCGATCCCGGCCGCCTCTGTCGCCGTGAACACGCCGAAATAGATGCCGCCCATCACGAGCGCGAACAGCGCCACGATGCCCCACGTCTTCCGAAGCGCGCGCAGGCGCTCGGCCCAGCTCCGGCGCGGCCCCGCGGGGCCGATCTCGGGCCGGCGCAGCGTCGCCAGCGACACGGCGCCGAGCAGCAGCGCCACGGCGACGGCGCCCGGCATGATGCCGGCCGCGAACAGCTTGCCGATGTCGGTGCCGGTGAGGATGCCGTAGATCACCATGACGGTGCTCGGCGGAATGAGGATGCCGAGCGTTCCGCCGGCGGCGATGGCGGCGGTGGCGAGCGAATCGGAGTAGCCGCGCTTCCGCATCGGCGGCAATGCGATCTTCACCATCGTGGCGGCGGTGGCGACGCTGGAGCCGCACACCGAGCTGAACCCGCCGCAGGCCAGGATCGTCGCCTGCGCGAGGCCGCCGCGGCGGTGGCCGACGAACGCCTCCGCCGCCGCGAACAGCTCCTCGGCCAGGCGCGAGCGCGCGACGAAATTGCCCATCAGGATGAACAGCGGCAGCACCGAGAAGCCGTAGTTCATCACGTTGTCGAACACGATCTGGCCGATCGAATAGGACGCGGCCCCGAAGCTCACCAGGAGGCCGAAGCCGACGAAGCCCACCAGCGCCATCGCGAAGCCGAGCGGCACGCCGATGGCGAGCAGCCCGAACAGCGCGGCGAAGCCGAGACCGGCCGCGATCACAGCGCCTTCTCCTTGCGCCACCGGGCGATCTGCACGGCGACGATGACGGCCGAGACCGCCCAGGAGATCGCGACGAACACGGCGAGCGGCGCCAGCGGCATGCGCAGGTTCGACGTGGTTTCGCCCGAAACCCGGAACGTGCCCGCCCGCTGCCACAGCAGCCACGCGAAGGCCAGGATCACGACGAGGCTGATCGCCTTGCTGGCCAGCCGCAGCGCCGGGCGGATGCGCGCGGGGAAGAGGCGCTGGAAGATGTCCACGCGGATGTCTTCGTCGCGCGCCGTCACCACCGGCACGACGAGGAAGACCAGGATGGCCATTCCGACCTGTACCAGTTCGTAGCCCGCCGGCAGCGGCGCGTTGAGCGCGTAGCGGCCGACCACGTCGGCGACGGTGATCGTCATCAGCCCGAACAGCACGATGCCAGCCGCGAGGCCGAGCGTGTCGTCCACCACGCGCACGAGTTTTCCGGCGGGGCGGCCGCTGCTATCTTCGGCTTCTTCGCTCATGCGGCCATGGTCACGGCCCGCGCGCGAGCTCGGCGTGAATCTCGAGCAGGCGCGGAATCGTCTCGCGCGGGCGCCGGCCGAGGCCGCACTCCGTGGCGATGCCGAATTCGGCGCGGTGGCGGCGCGCGGTTTGGATCCGCCGCGCCGAGCCCTCGACGCCGTCGGTGTAGTGCACGAGGCCCAGATACACTTCCGTCTCGGGCGGCGCCGCGAGGCGCGCGAGCGGCGCGAAATAGGCGTCGTCGTCGCGATTGCGCGGCACCGGATAGTGCAGCCAGCTGATCGGGCGAGCGAGGCGCGGGATCAGCGCGTTCGTCATCTCGACCATGAGGCCCATGTCCTTCGGCTCGACCGCGTGCTTGTGTCGGAAATCGCCGTAGCAGAAATGATAGCCGAGCTCGGCCGCCGCCGGCACCGCGTTTCCGAGATCCGCGAGGCGCGCGATGCAGCCTTCGAACGCATCCGGGAACCAGGGCTGGCGCAGTCCCTCGAGCACGTAGACCTCGAGGCACACGTCCCACTGGATCGCGAGCTCTTCGTGCGGGATCGACGCGACGATCTCGGCGAGCTCGCTCTTGATACGCGCCTCGAAAGCGGGCGCCAGACCGGCCTGCACTTCCGGCGCGAGCAGGCCGCTGATGAACGCCATCGGCGTGGGGATCGAGACCTGGAAGCGCGTCGCGGCCGGGACGCGCCCCGCCGCCTTGAGCCGCTTGAAGCGGGCGTAGGAATCGCGCGCCGCCTCCGGATAGCCGAACGAGGGCAGCGTGACCGTCTCCGCGCGCACGCCCTTCCGCAGCCGATATTTGGGCGCGCCCGATTCGGGCACGGTACCGCTGTCGGGATCCCAGTTGTGATCGGCCGGCTCGAATTGCGGATGGCGCGCGAGAATGCGCGACTGGCTCGTGACCCAGTAGTGGCGCTGCCCCGTCTCGCCGTCCGGCATGCGCTTCAGCACCGGCGCGAGCGCGTCGCACAGCGCGTCGAACACCTCGTCGGTGCTGGAATAAGGCACCGTGCCGACGAGCTGAACGTAGTGGGCGGGGCGTGCGGGTGATGCGGGCACGATTCGAGGCTCCTTCTCCAGTCTGAAATTGCGTTCGCGGTCGTCCCGCGCCGGCTCAGGGCTTGTAGGCCGCGGCCTCGTCGCGCAGCATCTTGAGGGCCGCGGCGCCGTCCACGCCCTTTTCCTTTGCCTTGGCGATCCAGCGCTGCTCGAGGAAATCCAGCTTGGCCTTGAGCGCCGTGGTCAGCGCGGCATCCGCCGGGATGGTTTTCGTGCCGGCCGCGGCCATCTGCTCCATGCCGAGCCTGGCGCTGGCATCGACGATGCGGCCGAGCGACTTCGCCACCGCCTCGCCGGCGATCTTTTCGATCGCGTCCCGGTCGGCCGCCGAAATCGATTCCCATTTGCGCGCGTTGATGGCGACGAACGTGCTGTAGTTCGAGAGGCCGCCGGGGATGACCGTGCGGGCCGCGACGAACTTCGTGAGGTTGAAGCTGCGGATCTGGTCGTCGTTCGACAGCGTTCCGTCGACGATGCCCTTCGACAGCATCTCGTGAAGCTCGGTGACGCCAGCGGAGATCGCGACGCCGCCGAGCGCCTTGACCGTGTCGTTGAGCTGCGCGCCGACCGCGCGGAGCTTCAGCCCCGAGAGGTCCTCGATCTTCGTGATCGGCTTCTTGACGGTGTAGAAGTGAAACGGCGCGAGGCTCGAC
This sequence comes from uncultured Candidatus Odyssella sp., assembly GCA_964481045.1. Classification (GTDB taxonomy): domain Bacteria; phylum Pseudomonadota; class Alphaproteobacteria; order Bin65; family Bin65; genus SBBV01. Next base: position 14,110 of record CAYZSG010000133.1, read on the forward strand.
AGTGCGAGCAGGTGCACGCCCGGATAGGGCTTGGTTTTCTCGAAATGCGCCTTGTAGACGCGCCAGTAGGCGACCGAGATGGCCTCGCCGCTGTCGCCGAGAAAGGGCAACTCGAGGATTTCGGACAGTGGGAATCGGCCGGTCGTGAACGTCTCCGAGCCGAACACGACGTCGGCCACGCCCGAGGTGGCGAGTTCGTATTGCCGCGGCAGCGGGCCGAGCGACGACGTGGTGAGCTCGATCTTCACGCGGCCGCCGGTCACCTTCGCGATCTCGTCGAACCAGGGCCGGAACACCTTGTTGTCGATGTCGTGGGT
>CAYZSG010000134.1:0-14103 GCA_964481045.1 uncultured Candidatus Odyssella sp.
GACGAGTCAAATCAATGGCTCGGCGCTGTCTGCCGCTTCTTGCCGCGGCGCAGCGCAAGCCATAGCTTCGCGGCGCAGCAACGGCGGATGTCCATGCTCGACGGCAAGCGCATTCTTCTCGTCATCGCCGGCGGGATCGCGGCTTACAAGAGCCTGATCCTGATCCGCCGCCTGCGCGACCGCGGCGCCAAGGTGCGCTGCATCCTCTCGAAAGGCGGCGCGCAGTTCGTGACGCCGCTCTCGGTTTCGGCGCTCAGCCACGAGAACGTGTATCTCGACCAGTTCTCGCTCACCGAAGAGAGCGAGATGGGCCATCTCCGCCTCTCGCAAGAGGCCGATCTCGTCGTCGTCGCCCCCGCCACCGCCGACATTCTCGCCAAGATGGCGCACGGCCTCGCCGACGAGCTGGCGACGACCGTGCTGCTCGCCTCGGCCGCGCCGATCCTCGTGGCGCCCGCGATGAACCACCGCATGTGGCTGCATCCGGCCACGCTCGAAAACATGCACAAGCTGGAGCTGCGCGGCGTGAAGCGCGTCGGCCCCAACCAGGGCCCGCTCGCCGAAGACGAATCCGGCATCGGGCGCATGGCAGAGCCCGAGGAAATCCTCGCCGCGATCGAGGGTCAGTTCCGCGGCGGCGGCCGCCTCGCCGGAATACGCGCGCTGGTGACGAGCGGCCCCACGCACGAGGCGATCGATCCGGTGCGTTTCATCGCCAACCGCTCCTCGGGCAAGCAGGGCCACGCGATCGCCGCGGCGCTCGCCGAGCTGGGCGCCGAAACCATCCTCGTCTCCGGCCCAACCGCGCTCGCCGATCCGCCCGGCGTCTCGGTGTTCCGCATCGAATCGGCGCGCGACATGCTGACGGCGTGCGAGCGCGCGCTGCCGGTCGAGGTCGCCGTGTGCGCCGCCGCCGTCGCCGATTGGCGCGCGGCCAGCGCGGCCGAGCAAAAGATCAAGAAGGACGGCGGCGAGGATTCCCCGTCGCTGCGGCTCGCCGAGAACCCCGACATCCTCGCCACGCTCTCGCAACCCGGCAATCGCCGCCCGCGCCTCGTCATCGGCTTCGCGGCGGAGACGGAGAACGTCGTCGTCAATGCCCGCGTGAAGCGCGCGAAGAAGGGCTGCGACTGGCTGCTGGCGAACGACGTCTCGCCCGGCACCGGAACCTTCGGCGGCGACCGCAACACGATTCACCTCGTCACTGAAAAGGGCGTCGAGACCTGGCCGACCCTGGCGAAAGACGAAGTCGCCCGCCGCCTCGCCGAACGCATCGCCGAAACCCTCCGCCCCGCCGCGGCGTGACGTGAAGTAAGGTGAAGTGAACAGGAGCCGGGGAGCCGGGGAGAAGGTAAGAAGGTTTCACCACCAAGACGCCAAGACACGAAGAAGAGATAGAGGTTGCGCGCCAAGGGGCGCGCGAAGGCAAGGAATGCCTTTCCTCGCGCCGCACTTGCGGCGCAATTCTTTTCCCTCTTGGTGTCTTCGTGCTTTGGTGGTTAGCCTTGCTTCCTTCCTTCTCCCCGGCTCCCCGGCTCCTGTTCACTTCACCTTGTCTTCGCGGCCGCACATCGGATGAACGACGTCGAAATCCAGATCACGCGCCTTGCGCACGGGCGCGAGTTGCCGCTGCCGGCGTATGAGAGCGCGTTCGCGGCGGGGATGGATCTGCGCGCGGCGGTTTCGGCCGATCTCGTGCTGATGCCCGGCGCGCGCGCATTGGTGCCGACCGGCATAGCGATCGCGCTGCCGCCGGGATACGAGGCGCAGGTGCGCCCGCGCTCCGGCCTCGCGCTCAAGCACGGCATCACGGGATTGAATTCCCCCGGTACGATCGACGCCGATTATCGCGGTGAGATCCAGGTGCTGCTGGTCAATCACGGCACCGCGCCGTTCACGGTCGCGCGCGGCATGCGCATCGCGCAGATGATCGTCGCCCCCGTCACGCGCGGCCGCTGGCGCGAAGTGGAAACGCTGCCGACATCGGAGCGCGGCGCCGGCGGCTTCGGCTCGACCGGCGTGGAGACCAAACGATGAGGCTGCTCAATTTCCAATGCAGCGTCATCCCGAGCGAAGCGGGCGCGCCTTTGGCGCGGCCGCGCAGTCGAGGGATCGCGCGGCAGCGGCCACGCGCAGCTGCGCTGCGATCCCTCCACTCCGCGCGGGGAAGGCGCCGCGCTCCGGTCGGGATGACGGTGCTCTTATAGGCGCTTTGCGATGACCCATCCGATCACCGACGAGCAATTGGCGCGCTATGCGCGGCATGTGATCCTCGACGAGGTCGGCGAGGAGGGTCAGGCGAAATTGCTCGCGGCCAAGGTGCTGGTGATCGGCGCGGGCGGGCTCGGCGCGCCGATGCTGCTCTATCTCGCGGCGGCCGGCGTCGGCACGCTCGGCGTCATCGATCACGACACCGTCGATCTCACCAATCTCCAGCGCCAGGTGATCCACACGACCGGCCGCATCGGCACGCCCAAGGTGGATAGCGCCGAGGCCGCGATCCACGCGCTCAATCCCGAGGTGAAGGTCGTCACCTATCAGGAGCGGCTCACGGCCGCGAACGCGCTGCGCGTCATCGCCGATTACGATCTTGTCGCCGATGGCAGCGATAACTTTCCCACACGCTATCTCGTCAACGATGCGTGCTATCTCGCGAAAAAGCCGCTCGTGGCCGGCGCGCTGCTGCGCTTCGAAGGCCAGCTTTCCACCTATCGCGCGCACGAGCCGGGCGAGCATCCGTGCTTTCGCTGCCTGTTCCCGGCGCCGCCGCCCGAGGGCACGGTGCCGCGCTGCGACCAGGCCGGCATCTTCGGCGCCGTCGCGGGCACGCTCGGCACCTTGCAGGCGGCGGAGGTGCTGAAGGAAATCCTGGGGCTCGGCGAATCGCTCGCCGGCAAGCTCGTGATCTACGACGCGCTCTCGACGACGTTCCGGAAGCTCAAGGCCAAGCGCGATCCCGCCTGCCCGCTCTGCGGCCCGCAGGCCACGATCCGCGATCTCTCGCTGCACGCGAAGAAAGCATAGCCAGCGTCGGTTCGCCTCACTTCACGCCGCGCACGGCGAAGGCGCGGGCAATGAGGGGGATCGAGCCGTCGGGCCGCGCGGGCAACGTCGCGCGCAGGCGTTCGCGCAGCGCGGCACGCTTGTCCTCGCTGAGCGACATGCAATAGGTCGGCGCCGGCGCCTGCGCGGTCAGGAACGGCGTCCAGTAGTCGTCGAAATCCTCGAACACGGTCGGCACGTCGATCGCGCGCACTTCGACGCCGCGGAACCCTGCGCCGCGGAACAGCGCGGCGAGCGGCTCGGGCTTGCAGAGCGGGAAGCGCAGGCCTTCATCGCGATCGCGCGCCGCGGGATCGAGCGCGATCGCCGCGTCCCAGAACCGGCGCATCATCTGCATTTCGCCGGCGTAGTCCCACACATAGGCGCCGACCATGCCGCCCGGCTTCAGCGCGCGGCGCAGCTCCAGCGCGGCCTGCGCCTGGTTCGGCACGAAGTTGATGACCAGGCCCGCGATCACGGCGTCGAACGAGTCGTCCGCCACCGGCAGTGCCTCGGCGCCGGCGATCTCGAAGTGCGCGCGCGGATCGGTGATGTAGCGCCGCGCATTGGCGAGGAAGCCCTCGGAGGGGTCGATACCGAACACATAGGTGGGCGCTGCGCGTTCCAGCACGGTCTGCGCCAGCGCGCCCGTGCCGCAGCCCACGTCGATCCAGCGCCCGCCCGGCGATACGGCAAGCCAATCGATGAACTCGCGTGCAACGAGGCGGCTCCAGCGCCCGACATAGGGCTCATAGCGGTCGCCGCTGATCCAGAGGTCGCGTTGGGGCGTCGTCATGGAACCCTCAGCCGACGTGGCGCCCCATTTCACTCCCGTTCGCGCCCTCGGCGCAATGCCGTGATGGGCGCTACTGTCCTTCCGCTTTGAGCGGACGGCTCAAGAGCGCGGCGATCGTTTCGTCGAGATCGGCGCCGTGATGCAGCACGGCGTCCACGGCGGCCGAGATCGGCATATCGACGCCGAGTGTCTTCGCCAGCGCGAGCACGGCGGGCGCGGTGGTGACGCCTTCGGCGACCGAGCGGCGCGCGCCGAGGATTTCGGCCAGTGGCTTGCCCTGCCCCAGCGCCACGCCCAACGACATGTTGCGCGATTGCGGCGAGCCGCAGGTGAGCGCGAGGTCGCCGAGTCCCGAAAGCCCCATGAACGTCTCGGGTTTGGCGCCTTTGGTGACGCCGAGCCGCGTCATCTCGGCGAGGCCGCGCGTGAGCAGCGCGGCGCGCGCGTTCTCGCCGAGCCCGCGCCCGACCACGACGCCGCAGGCGATCGCGATCACGTTCTTCACCGCGCCGCCGATCTCGACGCCGACGGGGTCGTCGGAGTGATAAGGGCGAAATGTGCGCGCATTCAGCGCCTGGGCGACAAGATCGGCCGTCTCGATCTCGCGCGCGGCGACGGTCACGGCGGTCGGCAGGCCTTTCGCCACTTCGGCGGCGAAGCTCGGCCCGGACAGAATCGCGAGCGGATGTTTCGGCAGCGCCGCGGCAATCGCCTCGGAGAGCAGCGCGCCGGTCGCGCGCTCGATGCCCTTGGCCGCGAGCACGAGCACGGCGCGGGGCGGAATGTAGCGCGCGATATCGGCCAGCATCGCGCGCAGGAACTGCGCCGGCACGGCGAGGATCACCGCCTCCACCTCTTCGATCGCCGCGCGGATCTCCTCGGTCACGGCGAAGCGCGGCTCGAGCGCGATGCCGGGCAGGAACGCGGCGTTCTCGCGGCGCTGGATGATCGAATCGACCACTTCGCGCTCGCGCGCCCACAGAATTGCCTGCCGCCCGGCGCGCGTCGCCACGAGCGCCAGCGCCGTGCCCCACGCGCCGGCGCCGACGACGGCAAAGCGCTCGAGGGCCTTCACGGCGCGGCCTCGGCCAGCGGCCAGCGCGGGCGCGGCGCGAAATCAAGACCGTCGCGCTGGCCGAGCGCCAGCCGCTCGAGCCCGGCCCAGGCGATCATCGCCGCATTGTCGGTGCAGTAGCGGAGCGGCGGCGCCACGAATGCGAGCCCCGCTTCGCGCGCGGCCGTATCGAGCACCTGACGCAGCGCCGCGTTCGCGGCGACGCCGCCGGCGACGACGAGCGCGCGCCCTTCCGGCCATTCGCGGCGGAAACGCTGGAGCGCGTGGCGCACGCGGTCGGCGACGATGTCGGCCACGGCATCCTGGAAATCGCGGCAGAGATCGGCGGCATCCGCGGGCGTGGCGCGGCCCTCCGGCAAGTTCGCGATCGCCTGGCGCACGGCGGTCTTCAAGCCGGCGAACGAGAAATCGGCGCCCGCGCGGCCCTTCATCGGGCGCGGCAGGCGGAAGCGGCCCGGCGTGCCCTGCTTCGCCGCGCGCTCGACGGCCGGCCCGCCGGGGTAGCCGAGGCCCAGCATCTTGGCGACCTTGTCGAACGCCTCGCCGGCCGCGTCGTCGACCGTGCCGCCGAGCCGCACATAGCGGCCGACCCCCTCGACGACGAGAAGCTGGCAATGCCCGCCCGAGACGAGCAGCAGCAGATACGGAAACGCCACGTCGTTCGTGAGGCGCGGCGAAAGCGCGTGGCCTTCGAGGTGATTCACCGCGAGGAACGGCAGCTTGTGCACGGCGGCGATAGCCTTGGCGGTCATTACGCCCACCATCACGCCGCCGATCAGGCCGGGCCCGCCGGTGGCCGCGATGGCCGCAAGGTCGCGGAACTCGAGCTTCGCCGCCGCCATGGTTTCGGCGATGAGGCGATCGAGGTGCTGAAGATGCGCGCGCGCGGCGATCTCGGGCACCACGCCGCCATAAGGCGCGTGCTCGCCGAGCTGCGAGAGCAGCCGTTCGGCCAGCACCGTGCGGTCGCCCGTCACGACCGCCGCCGCCGTCTCGTCGCAGCTCGTCTCGATGCCAAGGATGACCGGCGCGCTCATGCCCCTCACATAATGGGTCGCGCGGCCCGGCGCCATGCCCTCGGGCGGCGCGGCAAGATGCTGCATTTTGGGCGCGCATACGTACGCGCGACCGCGCTATGATGGGGCGTACGTACGAATATGAATTGAGTAAAATCAGTCAGTTATGCCAGCCATCGCCCAAAAGCCGCTTCGGATCGGTACGCGCGGCAGCGCCCTGGCGCTGGCTCAGGTGCGCCTGGCCGTGGCGCGGCTCAAGGCGGCGCATACGGGCCTGCCGGAGCCGGAAATCATCGTCATCAAGACGACGGGCGACCGCGTGCAGGATCGTCCGCTGGCCGAGCTCGGCGGCAAGGGCCTGTTCGCCAAGGAGATCGAGCAGGCGCTGCTCGCCGGCACGATCGATTGCGCGGTCCATTCGCTGAAGGACCTCGAAACGCATCTGCCGCCCGGCCTCGCGATCGGCGCGGTGCTGGCGCGCGCCGATCCGCGCGATGCGCTGATCGCGCCGGGCGCCAAATCCTTGGGCGATCTGCCGGAGGGTGCCTCGGTCGCGACCGGCTCGATCCGCCGCGCCGCGCAATTGCGCGCGCTGCGCCCCGATCTCGCGATCGGCCCCTTGCGCGGCAATGTCGATACGCGGCTCGCAAAGATCCGTAGCGGCGCCGCGGCGGCGACCTTGCTGGCGATGGCCGGCCTCGCGCGGCTCGGCCTCGCGGTGCCCGAGGCCACGCCGCTCGATCCCGATGTAATCCTGCCGGCGCCGGGCCAGGGGCTCGTGGCGATCGAATGCCGCGAGCGCGATGCGCGCGTGCGCGCGCTTCTTGTGGCGTGCGCGGATCCCGCCGCCACGGCGGCGATGGCGGCCGAGCGCGCGCTGCTCGCCGGGCTCGACGGCTCGTGCAAGACTCCGATCGGCGCGCTCGCCGAGACGCTGCCGAACGGCGCGCTGCGGTTGCGCGCCTTGCTCGCGCGCGACGACGGCACGCTGCGCCTGCGCGCCGAGCGGCTGGGCGCGCCCAGCGATGCGGCGGCGATGGGCGCCGACGCGGCCGCCGATCTGCGCGCCCGCGCGCCGGCCGATCTGCTGGCGGCCTGATCATGCGCATCCTCGTCACCCGCCCCGAGTCCGAAGCGCAACGTTTCGCCGCGCAGCTTGCCGGGCATGGCATCGAGACGGTGATTGCGCCGCTGATGGCGATCGAGCCGCTCGATGCGCCGCTGCCGCCGCTCGACGCGGTGCAGGCACTCGTCTTCACCAGCGCCAACGGCGTGCGCGCTTACGCGGCGCGCGCGGCACGGCGCGATCTTCCGGCCTACGCGGTGGGCGAAGCGACCGCAGCCGCCGCGCGCGACGCGGGCTTCGCCGATGCGATCAGCGCCGGCGGCGATGCCGAGGGGCTGGCCGCGCTGCTCGTCGATCGCGTCGATCCCGCGAATGGTCCGCTGCTGCACATCGCGGGCGCCGATCAGGCCGGCGATCTGCCCGGCACGCTGCGCGCGCGCGGCTATGCGGTGGAGCAGGCCGTGCTCTATCGCGCCGTGCCGGCGGCCGAGCTGCCGCCGCAGGCGCGCGCGGCGATCGAAACGGGCGCCATCGCCGGCGTCGCGTTGTTCTCGCCGCGCAGCGCGGGCGCTTTCGCGGCGCTTGCGGCGGCCGCCGGGCTCGGCGCGAAGCTCGCGTCGCTCGATGCCTTCTGCCTGTCGCGCGCGGTGGCGTCGGCGCTCGAAGGCAAGACCCGGTGGCGCGCCGTGCACATTGCCGAGCGGCCCAATGCCGAGGCGCTGATCGCCGCGATCCGCGCCGCCGAGATCGAGGAGCGCAAGCCCATGAACGACGAACCGGTCAGCACGCCGAACGAGGCGGAGCGCATCATCGCGGCCTTCGGCGGAATCCGCCCGATGGCCAAGGCGCTCGGCATCGCCGTCACCACGGTGCAGGGCTGGAAAGAGCGCGGCGCGATACCGCTGAAGCGCATGGGCGAGATCCGCGAAAGCGCCGCGCGCGTCGGCATCGATCTCGCGGCGGCGCTCGCCGAGCCCCCGACCGAGCCGCCATCGGCGGCACCGGAGCCGTTCGCGCGGCCCGACGACCGCGTCGAGGCCGTCGCGGCGGAAAGGGTTTCGCCCGGTCCCGAACCGGGATTGCGCGCGGCCGAGGCGGCGCCGCCGCCGCCGCCGCGATTCGACGAGCCGCCGCCCCCGCCCCCGCCGCGCGCGGGCGAGCCCGGCCGCATGCGCTGGGCGATGCTCGGCGCCGGCTTCGGCGCGGCGTTCGTCGCCGGCATCATCATCGCGGCCGCGCTCGGCATCGGCGGGCGCGGTAGCGGCGAAACCGATCGCCTGGGCGCGCTCGACCGCCTGCAATCGCGCATCAACAGCGTCACCGCGCAGATCGAAGAGCAGCAGAAGCGCCAGCAGGCCGAGGCCGCGCAGATCCAGACGCGGCTCAACCGCATCGAGCAGGCCGAGCGCGCGATCGGCGAGCAGCGCGAGCGCATTTCCGGCCTCGCCGCTTCGGCCGCCGCGCTGGCCGCGCGCATCGAGAAGTTCGACACCGATCTCAAGGCCCTCGCCCAGCGCACGACGGCGGGCCCCGACGAGCTGCGCGGCTTGCGCACGCAGTTGGAGGCGCTCGCCCGGCGCGTCGAGGCGCTGCCGAAAGAGGCGCCCGGCGGCGAAGCGCTCGCCGCGCTGTCGGCGCAGATGAAGCAGGCCGGCGAGCGCATGGCCGCGCTCGAGCGTCGTCTCGGCGAACTCGCGCAGGCCCGGCCCGGCGCCGAAAGCGAGATCAAGTCCGCGCTCGAGAAGCAGGCGGCCGATGCGAAAGCCGCGCTCGAAAAGCAGGCGGCCGACGCGAAAGCCGCGGTCGAGCGCCTCGCCGCCGAAACCCGCGCCGCCGGAGAAAAGCTCGCCGGCGAAGCCGAGCAGCTGAAGAAAGATCTCGCGGCGCTGCAGGGCCGCGTGGGCGCCGTCGCGGAGGAGATGCGCCGCGTCGGCGGCGCCAGCAATGAAACCGGCACGTTGATCGTGGCGCTCGGCCAGCTTCGCCGCGCGGTGCAGGACGGCGCCGCCTATCGCGCCGCGCTCGATGCCGCCAAGGCCCTGGCGAAAGAGCGGAAGGAATTCGAGGCCGGCCTCGCGATGCTCCAGGCGCGCGCCGATCAGGGCGTGCCCACCGCGGCGCAGCTCCGCCAGCGCTTCGACCGGCTGGCCGTCGCCGTGCTGCGCGCCGCGTCCGCGGCCAAGCCCGACGCCGACGTGTGGGATCGCATCTGGGCGCGCGTCTCCTCGCTCGTGACGGTGCGGCCCGTCGGCGAGGTCGCGGGCGAAAGCGCGTCGGCCGTGCTCTCGCGCGCCGAGGCGGCGCTGGCGCGCGGCGATCTCGCCGAGGCCGCGAAGCAGATGAACACGCTCGCCGGCCCCGCGCGCGCCGCCGCCGAGGCGTGGCTGGCCGATGCGCGTGCCCGCCTCGTCACCGATGCGGCGCTGGCCGAGATCGAGCGCGCCGCGCTCGGCCTGCTCGGCCGCTCCGAGCCGAAGCCGCGGCCATGAGCTTCTTCCTCCGCGCCATCGTCGTCTTCGTCGTCCTCGCGGCGCTGGCCGTCCTCGCGTGGCAGCTCGCCGAGACACCGGGCGAAGTGGCGCTCGTGTGGCACGGCTGGCGCATCGACACGTCGGCGAGCTTCGTCGCGGCGGCGCTGCTCGGCGTGCTGGCGCTGGGCGCACTGCTCTACGCGGTGCTGCACGGCATCCGCATCCTGCCGCGCCGCCTCGCCCAGGCGCGCGAACGGCGGCGCAAGGAAGCCGGCTATTACGCGCTCACGAAAGGCATGGTGGCGATCGCCGCGGGCGACGCGGCCGAGGCGCGCCGCTTCGCCAAGCGCGCGAGCGAACTGCTCGGCCGCCCGCCCGGCGCGCTGCTGATCGGCGCGCAGGCCGCGCAGCTCGAGGGCCGGCCTGATCAGGCGCGGCAGTTCTACACGGCCATGTTGCACGCGAAGGAAACCGAGCTGCTCGGGCTGCGCGGCCTGCTCGCATTGGCGGAGCAGGAGGGCGATCGCGCGCAGGCGATCGAGCTCGCCGAGAAGGCCCGCGCGCTCGCGCCGAAAGCGCCGTGGGTGCTCACGCGCCTGTTCCATCTGCAGATCGCGGCGCGCCGCTGGGAGGCGGCGGAGACGGCCCTGCGCCAGGCGATCGCCGCCAAGGCCGTGGCCGAGGGCAGCGGCAAGCACAGCGATGCGGTGCTGCTCGTGCAGCTTTCGCTGATGGCCGAGAGGAACGGCGACCGCACCTTGGCGCTGGAGCGCGCGCGCCGCGCGCTTTCGCTCGACGAGGCGCTGCTGCCGGCCAGTCTCCAGCTCGCCGCGCTGCATCTCGCCGGCGACGAGCCGCGCCGCGCGCGCAAGGTGATCGAGGCCGCGTGGCGCCGCCAGCCGCATCCCGATCTCGCGCGGCTCTACGCGCTGGCGCTGGCCGAGCCCGACGCGGTGAAGCGTTATCGCGCGCTGGCGCCGCTCGAAGAGCTGGCGCCCGAGCACGTCGAATCGCGCCGGGCGTTGGCGCGCGCCGCGCTCGAAGCGAAGCTCTGGGGCGAGGCGCGCCGCCACATCAAGGCGGCCGGAGAGACGCGCGACGCCGGATTCTGCCGCCTGATGGCCGAACTCGAGCAGAGCGAAGGCGCCAACACCGCGGCGGCGCGCGATTGGCTCGCGCGCGCGTCCGAGGCCGATCCCGAGCCGGCCTGGCTTTGCCGCGCCTGCGGCGCCAGCGCGCGCGAATGGTCGGCGCTCTGCGGCCATTGCGGCGATTTCGACTCGTTGGCCTGGGGCCAGGCCCCGCGCGTGGCGGCGTTGGTGCAGGCCCCGTCGGGCACGGTGTTGGCCGCCGAGAGGGCGGTCGCCGAGAGGGCGGGCGCGGAAAAGGCGGCGGCGCAAGCGCCCGCGCCCGCCGGCGGAGCGCCCGCAATGCCGCCGGCGACCCCGCCGCCGGCCGCCTCGCCGATGCCTTTGGCGCAATTGACGGGGCCCAACGCGGCGGCTAGAAGCCCGCAGCCCAAGGCGCTTTCGCCGCCTTGATCGCAAGGGCTAAAGTACCGATCTCATCGTTCGCCGATCCCGCGGGATCGGGCCGATCCAAGCGGATCGGATGTACCGGCGCCGCTGTAGCTCAGGGGTAGAGCAGCGCATTCGTAATGCGCGGGCCGGGGGTTCAAATCCCTCCAGCGGCACCATTTCTTCTTATCCAATTGCGCTCCGAGCTCATGGAGCTTCCCGGCGCCAGGATCACTTGGCGTTCAATTCTCGCGCCGTCCGCGCCGCCGCGCGCTTCTTCATCCGTCCCCGCACCCACACCACCACCGCGCCGATCACGGTCGTGCCGATGAAGAAGATGAACACGTAGCCGAACACCTTCTCGCCGATGTTGTGCACGTCCTTGAAATAGATCCCGGCCACGGCGCCGGGGACGAGCAGCATCGGCAGCCAGACAATGGCCGAGATCGCGTTCGCCACCTGGAACTTCCACTGCGTCATCTTCATCATGCCGGCCACGATCGGGACGACGGCGCGCAGGGGCCCGAAAAAGCGGCCGATGAACACGCTCAAGACGCCCCAGCGCGCGAAGAAATCGTAGCCGCGCTGGAGCTGCTCGGGCTTGTCGCGGAACGGCCACATGCGCGGCACGCGCTCCTTGAAATGGCGGCCGATCCAATACGAGACGGAATCGCCGAACGTGGCGCCGGCGATGCCCCACGGGATCACGATCCAGGGATCGAGCGCGCCCGAGCCCACCAGCGCGCCGGCGCCCACGATCATCGCCGTGAACGGCACCAGCAGCGAGAGAAAGGCCATCGATTCCGCGAAGGCCAGGCCGAAAATCACCGGCCCGGCCACCAGCCGGTTGGCCGAGATGAAGCGCAGCACGTCTTCGATATATTGGTCCATGATGCTGCGTCCGCCGCCGCCCGGCACGTTGCAATGCGATAGATTGGCACGCCGCCGCCCCGCGGGGCGAGGCGGCGGCATCCCGCAAAAACGGTTGCAGAAGCCGCCAAGCGGCGCGACAACCTGTCCTTAACCATGGCAATCTAACGTGCCGCAATGCTGGCGGCGGCCGCACTGCAACCCTGACGTGCCGCCGGCGCAACATTGCGGAGGAGCGTTCACCGTATGAGGGACGCCGCGCCCATGCCCGAGCCGCGAGCGGCGGAGACGATGACGGGCCCCGACGGCGCCGACGCGGCGACCGCCGCGCTCGCGGCCGTTTTCGCCGCGTCGCCGTTGAGCCATGCGGTGTTCGACGATGCCGGGCGCTGCGTTGCGGCCAGCCCCGTCTTCAGCCGCCACGCCGCTGGTGCGGCCGATGCGGCCGGGCATTTGAGCGCCGGCTTCCTCGCCGCCGCCGATGTGCGCACGGTGTCGATCGCCGGCCGCGCCTATACGCTGGTGACGTTGCGCGACGAGGAAGGGCGGCCCGCCGAGAGGCCGGCGGCGTCAATCGCCGCACGAGCGCCAGCCGCGGCAGCACCCGCCGCCGAGTCCGCCGCAGCGCCCGCCGCAGGCGGCCTCGAGCCCGTGCTGCGCGCGCTGCTCGATGCGATCCCGGCTTCGATCAATCTCAAGGATCGCAACCTACGCTACCTGTTCATGAACAGGGGCCAGGCCCAGCTCTGGGGCGTGGATCCCGCCGCCGCGATCGGGCGCACCACGGCCGAGCTGCGCGGCGAGCACGCGGCGCGCAGCCTCGAACACGAGCGCCGCGTGCTCGAAACCGGCGAGGCGATCCCGTTCTTCGACGACAATCTCGCCGGCGCCGACGGCGTCGTGCGCGATTGGCTCGTCGCCAAGCTGCCGATCAAGAATCCGCGCACCGGCGAAACCGAAGGCGTCGCCACTTTCGCGCTCGACGTGAGCGACCGGAAGCGCCTGGAAGCGGCGCTGATCGCCACGAAGCGCGCGGCCGAGGCCGCGAGCCAGGCCAAGACGATGTTCCTCGCGCAGGTGAGCCACGAGCTGCGCACGCCGCTCAACGCGATCATCGGCTTCACCGAGATGATGACGCAGGAGATCTTCGGCCCGCTCGGGGCACCTCAGTATCACGGCTATGCCGGCGACGTGCTGAAAGCCGCGCGCCATCTGCTCAGCATCATCACCGACATGCTCGATGTCACGCGGCTCGATGCCAGCGCGCTGGCGCTCGATCTGGCACCGGTGTCGCCGGGCGAGATCGTCAGCGAGGCCGGCCGCATGATGGCGCCGGCCGCGTCGAGCAAGCGCATCCAGCTTCGCCAGTTCGTCGAGCCGGCCCTGCCCGCGCTCAATGCCGATGCGCGGCGCCTGCGCCAAGCGCTCATCAACCTCATCGCCAACGCGGTGAAGTTCACGCGGGAAGGCGGCACCGTCGGCTTCGGCGCGCGCCGCGTCGAGGGCGGCATCGAGCTCTATGTCGAAGACAACGGCATCGGCATGACGCCGGAGGACATCGAGGTGGCGCTTACGGTGTTCGGCCGGGCCAAGGATGGCTACGCCAAATCCCAGGAAGGCACCGGCATTGGCCTGCCGCTGGCCAAGGCGCTGATCGAGCGCCACGGCGGCCGCTTCACGATCGAAAGCGCGCGCGGCAAGGGCACGAAGATCAAGGCCCAGTTCCCCGCCGAGTGCCTCGCGAAAGAAGGCAACGCGGCTTAGCGGACCCGGGATCTCGCTACTTCAGCACCTTCTCGAGGCGCGCGAGGCCTTCGCCGAGGCGGTCGAGCGAGCAGGCGAAGCAAAGGCGCATGAAGTTGGGCGCGCCGGGGCCGAACGCGGTGCCGGGCGCCAGGCCCACATTCGCGCGATCGACGAGCTTGAACGCCAGCGCGCGCGCGTCGTCTTCGCCTTCCACCGAGAAGAACGCATAGAACGCACCCTCCGGCGGCGCATAGCGCACGCGCGGCAGGCGCGCGAACGTCTCCGTCACCATGGCGCGGCCCGTGGCGCAGCGCGCCACCTGCTCGGCGAGGAACGCGTCGCCCTCGTTGAGCGCCGTCACCGCGCCGTGCTGCAGGAAGCTGGCCACGCCCGAAGTGTTGTACTGCACGAGGTTCTCGTACACCTGCCCCAGCTGCTTCGAGGCCACCACCCAGCCCATGCGCCAGCCGGTCATCGCCCAGTTCTTCGAGAAGGTGTTGACGA
>CAYZSG010000135.1:0-13938 GCA_964481045.1 uncultured Candidatus Odyssella sp.
CACGCACCGCGCCGAGTTCTGCATCGACAAATTGTTCACGCCCGACGGCGCGGCCGGCCGCCGCGGCCAGCTCGAGCTGCGCGCGTTCGAGATGCCGCCGCATGCGCGCATGAGCCTCGCGCAGCAGCTCCTGCTGCGCAGCCTCGTCGCGTGGTTCTGGCGCGAGCCCTACGAGCGGCCGCTCGCGCGCTACGGCACGCGCCTGCACGACGAATTCAAGCTGCCGTTCTTCGCCGAGCAGGATTTCGCCGACGTGCTCGGCGATCTCGGCCGCGCCGGCATGCCGCTCGATCCGGAATGGTTCGCGGCGCACAAGGAATTCCGCTTCCCGCGGATCGGCGGCGTGGCCGGCCACGGCATCGAGCTCGGCCTGCGCCAGGCGCTCGAGCCGTGGCACGTGCTCGGCGAAGACGGCGCGCCGGGCGGCACCGCGCGCTTCGTCGACAGCTCGCTCGAGCGGCTCGAAGTGCGATTGAACGGCATGACCGGCGAGCGCCATGCGCTGCTCGTCAACAATCGCGTGGTTCCGCTGCGCGCCACCGGCCGCAAGGGTGAATTCGTCGCCGGCATCCGCTATCGCGCCTGGCAGCCGCCGCGCGCGCTTCACCCGACGATCCCGTCCGATGCGCCGCTCGTGTTCGATCTCTACGATTCGTGGAGCGGGCGCGCGATCGCCGGCTGCACCTATCACGTGGCCCATCCGGGCGGGCGCAGTTACGAAACCTTCCCGGTCAACGCCAACGAGGCCGAGGCGCGGCGGCGCGCGCGCTTCTTCCCGATGGGCCACACGCCGGGCGCGGTGAAGCCCGCAACGCCGATGATGTCCGGCGAGCATCCGGTGACGCTCGACCTGCGTCACGCGCGTTGACCATCGTCACGAACGAACAGAGCCTAAGAACGGACCGTCATCCCTCCGCTTCGCGGCCGCGCCAATGGGCGCGACCGCTCCGGTCGGGATGACGAGCCTTACAAGGGCGCACCCGTGAGCGTCCGTGTGTCCGAGCGCGGGCTTTGCTATAGGAGAGGCATGGGCGCAGCCGCATACGACGAGATGGTGTCCGGGCAGGGGAAGGTCCGGCCCCATTGGCGCGATCTCATGGCGACGATCTGGAGCCTGCCGGCGGCGCAGATCGCCGAGCGGCAGGCGCGCGCGCGCGCGCATTTCGCCGAGGCCGACGAATTCCTCGCGATCTATCGCGGAGACGCCGAGCGCCCCGCCTGGACCTTCGACCTGATCCCGCTGATTTTGCCCGAGGCGGAATGGCGCGCGCTCGCCGCCGGGCTCGTGCAGCGCGCGCGGCTGCTCGATCTCATCCTCGCCGATCTCTACGGGCCGCAGCGGCTCGTGACCGACGGGCTGGTGCCGCCCTATCTCGTCTACGCCAATCCCGAATTCCTGCGCCCGCTGCGCGGCGTGAAGCCGGTCGCCGGCACGCCGCATCTCTATTTCTACGCCGCCGATCTGGTGCGGATGCCCGACGGCGCCTGGCGCATATTCGCCGACCGCACGCAGGCAGCGGCCGGCGTCGGCTACGCGCTGCGCCACCGCCGCGTGCTCGCGCGCACGTTCCCCGAGGCGTTCCGCGCGATGCCGGTCATGCGGCTGCACCCGTTCGTCGAGCAGTGGCGCGCCAGCCTCACGCGCATCGGCGCCAGCCTGCGCGGCGAGCCGCGCGCGGTGCTGCTCACGCCCGGCCCCTACAACGACGCCTATTTCGAGCACGTCTATCTCGCGCGCGAGCTCGGCATCGGCCTCGTGCAGGGCTCCGATCTCACGGTGCGCGACGACGTCGTCTACATGAAGACGCTCGACGGCCTCATGCGCGTCGACGTGATCTACCGCCGCCTCGACGGCGCCTACTGCGATCCGCTCGAGCTCGAGGAGGAATCGGCGCTCGGCGTGGCCGGGCTGCTGCAGGCCGCGCGGCGCGGCAACGTCGCGATCCTGAATACGCCGGGTTCCGCGCTGATCGAAACGCCGGCCTTTGCGCCCTTCCTGCCCGAACTGTCGCGGCGCCTGCTCGGCGAAGAGCTGATGTTGCCCGCCGTCACGACGTGGTGGTGCGGGCAGCGCGCGCCGCTCGCGGCCGTGAAGGGCGCGCTCGATCAGTTCGTGCTGCGCCCCGCCTTCGCACCCGATCCCGCCCCGATCGATCCGGCGACGATGGACAAGGAGGGCCGCGCCGCGCTTCTGGCCGCGCTCGACGTGGCGCCCGAGCGCTTCGT
This sequence comes from uncultured Candidatus Odyssella sp., assembly GCA_964481045.1. GTDB lineage: Bacteria > Pseudomonadota > Alphaproteobacteria > Bin65 > Bin65 > SBBV01. Next base: position 2,227 of record CAYZSG010000135.1, read on the forward strand.
GGCGCTGGATCGCGTCACGCACGGCGTCGTGCCGGTGATGGAGGGCGAGGGGCTGGCGCCGGCCCCGGTCATGCTGCGCGTCGCCGCGATCTGGAACGGCGGCGCGTGGTCCGTGATGCCGGGCGGCGTCGCGCGCGTCGTCGCCGGCGATGCGCTTTACCGCAGCACGCTGCGCCACGGCGGCATCGCGAAAGACGTCTGGGTGCTGTCCGACGAGGGCGTCGACGTGAACGTGCCCGCCGTACGCACCGCCTCGCCGCCGATCAAACGCGCCACCGGCGCGCTCGCCAGCCGCGCGGCCGACGATCTCTATTGGCTCGGGCGCTACGCCGAGCGGGTCGATGTCGGCGGCAGGCTGCTGCGCGCGGCGATCGACCGGCTCGCCGGCGGCGGGCTCGGCCCGCGCGACATGGCGGAACTGCACCTGCTCGCGGCGGCGCTGCACCGCGCCGGCTGGATCGACGCCAATGTGGCGGCGGCGCCGGTCGGCGGCCTCATGTTCGCGCGCGGCCTCGCGGTCGCGGCCGACGGCGGCGCCATGGGCGAAGCTCTGGCGGGCTTGAGGCGCCTCACCGTGTCGGTACGCGACCGTCTCACGCTCGACATGTGGCGAGTCCTGAATCATGTGCTCGGCGCCGTGCGCGGCAATCTCGCGGTCGAAAACGGCGATCCCGACCGGCTGCTCGAGGCGCTCGACGATCTGGTGCGCTCGATCGCGGCCTTCGCCGGCCTCGTCGCGGAGAACATGACGCGCGGCGCCGGCTGGCACTTCCTCGACATGGGCCGAAGGCTCGAGCGCGCGATCGGCGCCTCGCGCAGCATTTCCGGCGTGCTCGGCGGCGCGCCAGGCCAGATCGAGATCGGCTTGAAGCTCGCGCTGGAGCTGGCCGATTCCACGATCACGCACCGCACGCGCTATCCGGCCGAGCCGCGCCCCGCCTCGGTGCTCGACCTCGTGCTCGCCGATCCCGCCAATCCGCGCGGCCTGCTCTATCAGCTCTTGCGCCTGAAAGAGCATCTGGAGGCGCTCGGGCAGGAGGCCGGCGCGGTGCCGGCGCTGCAATCGGCTTCGGCGCTGGCCGAGCGCCTCGCCGGATTTCCGTGGGCGCGCGTCGAGATCGGCCCCGAGACGGTCGATCTCGGGCCGGTCCTCGGCCTGCTCGATCTCGTCGCCGAGCGCCTCATGGGCATTTCCGATTCGCTGGCGCGCAGCTTCTTCACGCACACGCAGGCGACGAAGCCGGTGAGCTTCACGACGCGGCCGAAGCGCAGCACGGTGCCGGCCTGATGCGCTACGAGGTGAAGCATCTCACGCGCTATGCCTATGGCGCGCCGGTCGATCTCGGCTATCACCTGCTGCGCCTCGTGCCGCCGGCCACGCCGCGCCAGCGCCTCGTCGCGCACGCGATCGCGCTCGATCCCAGGCCCGAGCGCGTCGGCGCGTTCACCGACCATTTCGGAAACGAGGTGCGCCACGTCGCCATCGAGCGCCGCCACGACACGTTCGCCGCCGAGCTGACCGCCACCGTCGAGGTCTCGCCGGCGAAAACGGCGCCCTCGGAAGGCCCAACCTGGGAAGAGGTGGCGGCGGCGATCCGCGACGACGGATTCACCGCGGAGTTCGCCGCCGCCGAATTCGCCTATGCCTCGCCGCTGGCGCCCGACAGCGATCTGGCCGCGCGCGCCTATTGCGCGGAATCTTTCACGCCGCGGCGCCCGATCGTGGCGGCGCTGCGCGACCTCACCACGCGCGTCAACGTCGATTTTGCCTACGTTCCAGGCGCCACGACGATCTCGACGCCGGTCGCCGAGGTGATGCGCACGCGCCGCGGCGTGTGCCAGGATTTCGCGCATGTGATGATCGCCGGGCTGCGCGCGCTTGGCCTGCCGGCGCGCTACGTCTCGGGCTACATCCGCACCTATCCGCCGGCCGGCGGCGAGGAGCGGCGCGGCGGCGATGCCAGCCACGCCTGGGCCGCCGCGTGGTGCGGGCCCGCGCTCGGCTGGATCGAGTTCGATCCCACCAACGATCTCGTCGTGAACGAAGAGCACATCGTGCTCGCCTATGGCCGCGATTTCTCCGACGTGAGCCCGCTGCGCGGCGTCATCCTCGGCGGCGGCGCGCACACGGCCGATGTGTCGGTGACGGTGACGGCGCTGGGTTAGCGCGAAGCCTTGCTCGCGCGGCCCTGCACGTGGCCCGGAATTTCGGGGCCGAGCTGCACCCAGGCGTGCTTCTTCTCTTCCCACACCGAGCGTGACGGCGCGGCAAACGAGGGATCGGCGAACGACCCCACGGCGATGCCCCAGGCGCCGGGCAGCAACTCCGATTCCCAGAACAGGCTGGAGCCGCAATTCGGGCAGAAGCGGTTATGCATCATGCGGCCGTCGCCGCCGGGCCGCGCGAATTCCTTGAACGCGCCGGCGATCGTCACCTTGTCCTTGGGAAAATAGGCGCCCACGCCGAACGGCGATCCGCTGCGCCGCTGGCATTGGGTGCAATGGCAGGCGAGTACGATCGAGGGCTCGCCCTCCACCGTCGCGCTCAGCTTGCCGCATGCGCACCGCGCCGTCCTCGTCATCGCGCCCTCCCCGGACTTGGCGCGACGATAGAGAGGCCGTCCGCGCGCGGCAACCGCCATCGCCAGGCGCGCCGGGAGAGTCTATTCTCGCGGCGCGATCTCCACGCGAGGATGACGATGCCCGACGCTTCCGGAATGCGCCGCATGCGCGAATCGCGCAATGTGCTCGGCGGGCCGCTGCAAGGCTGCAGCGACCGCCCCGCCACAGGGTTCTTCCGCGACGGCTGCTGCAACACGAGCGACGAAGATGTGGGCTCGCACACGGTCTGCGCGCTGATGACGGCCGAGTTCCTCGTGTTCAGCGCGCGCGCCGGCAACGATCTTTCGACGCCGATGCCGGAATACGGCTTCCCGGGCCTGAAGCCCGGCGACCGCTGGTGCCTCTGCGCGCCGCGCTGGCAGGAGGCGCTCGAGGCCGGCGCCGCCCCGCGCGTCGTCCTCGCCGCCACGCACGAAGGCGCGCTCGACCATTGCAAGCTCGCCGATCTCAAGAAATACGCGGTCGATCTCGTTTGATACCAACCGACGAGGGTTACGACTCGTCGAACGCAGGAAAGTTCACAGGAGCCGGGGAGCCGGGGAGAAGAAATTCCGAGCGCTTCGCGCGCAAGTCGAACTCTCCCCGGTTCCCCGGCTCCTGTTCCCTTGTCTTCGGTTCGATCGGTCTCGTCTTGTGCAGGTCGGCGTTACGCCCGCTGCAGCGGCGCCAGCAGGGTGCGCAGTTTCTCGAGCGCCTTCTGCTCGAGCTGGCGGACGCGCTCGGCCGAGATGCCGAGTTCGCGGGCCAGCGCGTCGCGCGTCTTGCCCAGCTCGGCGAGGTAGCGTCCGGCGATGATCGCGCGCTCGCGCTGCGAAAGGGCCTTCATCGCGCGCGCGATCAGGCCCTGGCGCCAGCGCTGCTGGCTCACGGCCGCCGCCTGCTCTTCGGGGTTGGGGGCGGGATCGGCCAACTCGGCCACCGGCGCCTTCGCCTCGCCCGGCGCCGCTTCCAGCGAGCGGTCGAAGCCGGCCGCGCGGCGGGCCAGCGCCAGCACCTCGCGCATCGGCACCTTGAAACGCTCGGCGAGCGGGCGCAGCACGTCTTCGCTCAATTGCCCGGCGCCGCCCTTCAGATCGGCCATCATGCGGCGCAGCCGGAAGAACAGCGCGCGCTGGGCCGTGCCGGTCGAAAGCCGCACCAGCGACCACGAGCGCACGACATAGGCCTGGATGTGCGCGCGGATCCACCAGGCGGCGTAGGTGCAAAGCCGGATGTTGCGGCCCGGATCGAAGCGGCGCACCGCGTGGATGAGCCCGATCGTGCCTTCCTGGACGAGATCGTTGAGCGGAATGCCGAAGCGCCGGTAGCGGCGCGCGATGTGGACGACGAAGCCCAGATGGGAGCGCACCAGCTGCGTGGCCGCGGCCTCGTCGCCGGCGCGCGCGCGCTCGGCCAGCGCGCGCTCGTCGGCCGCGCCGAGCGGCGGCTCGGCCTGTCCCGGCCGGCCCGGCGCAGGCAGCAAAATCGCCGCCGGGATGGTGCTCTTGCGTCGCGCGTAAAAGGTCATGAGCCCGTTCGTCGCCAGTCCCCCAAGGCAACGTGCAAGCATCGCACACGGTGCCGGGAAAGCAAGCGCGGCAAAAGGGGCGGCGCCCAAAGGGAACCGCGGAGGTTCACGTCTTCTGCGGCCCGCGCGTTATAGTAATGTGAAGCAATTGTACGGACAGGAGCGACCCATGGCCAAGGCCGGCAAAGCGAAGCGCCCCGAGCAGCCGAAACACGCGGCGAAGCCCGCCGATCCCGCCGAGCGCATCCTCGCCGCCGCGATGGAGGTGGCCGTGCGCATCGGCTGGCGGCGCGCGGCGCTGGCCGATATCGCGGCCGCGGCCGAGATGAGCCTCGGCGAGGTGCACGCGCACTTCGCCGACAAGGGCGCGATGCTGCGCGGCATCGTCGAACTCGCCGATCGCAAGGTGCTGGCCGGCGCCGGCGCGCCCGATCCCGAAAGCTCGGCGCGCGACCGCCTGTTCGACGTGCTGATGCGCCGCTTCGATGCGCTCAGGCCCTATCGCGAGGGCCTTGCCGCCGTTGCGCGCGAGGGCGGCGGCGTCGGGATCGGCGACGCCATCTGCGGCGCCCAGCGCATGCTGCGCTCGCTGGCCTGGATGCTCGAGGCGGCCGGCATCGGCACCGGCGGCTGGGCCGGCGCCTGCCGCGTCAAGGGCCTCGCCGTCGTCTATGCAGCCACGTTCGGCGCCTGGCTGCGCGACGAGACCGAAGACATGGGCAAGACGATGGCCGCGCTCGACAAGAACCTCGGCCGCGCCGAGCGCTTCGCCAGCACCTTCGCGTTCCGCCGCGCGGGCGGAAAGGACGACCGCAAGGAAGAGGGCGCGCCCGCTTGACCCGGCGGCGCTGGCCACGCGATAAGCGCCCGCCCCGCGGTTCGGGGACGGGGCCGGGGCCATGCCGGAGATCAGCTACGCCGATTTCGAGCGCGTCGATATCCGCGTCGGCACCGTCGTGAGCGCCGAGCCGAACCCGAAAGCGCGGAAGCCGGCCTATATCCTCAAGGTGGATTTCGGCCCCGCGATCGGCGTCAAGAAAACCTCGGCGCAGCTCACCGTTCATTATAGGCCCGAGGCGCTGGTCGGGCGGCAGGTGGCGGGTGTCGTCAATTTTCCGCCGAAGCAGATCGGGCCGCTGATGTCCGAAGTGCTCGTGCTCGGGTTTCCCGACGCTGATGGCGCCGTTGTGCTGGTCGGCGTCGACAAGACGGTGCCCAACGGCGGCAAGCTGTTCTAGCGATGATCAGCTCGTTCCGCGATCTGCTCACATGGCTCGACGGGCGGGGCCTGCTCGCGCGCGTCGCGCGGCCGGTCGATCCCGCCTATGAGCTCACGGCCGTTCTGCGGAAGACGCAGAAGGGGCCCAACGTCGGGCTGCTGTTCGAGACCGTGAAGGGCAGCCCGGCGCGCGTGGCCACGAACGTGATGTCGCGGCGCGCAACGCTGGCGGCCGCGTTGGGCCTGGCGCCCGAGCGGCTGCTGCCCGATCTCGCCACGCGCGTGGCCAGGGCGATTCCGCCGGAAACGGTCGGCGCCGCGCCGGTGCAGGAGGTCGTGATCGGCGCCAACGATCTGGATGTTGCGCGTGACATCCCGCAGGTGATCCATTCCGAGCGCGATGCCGGTGCCTATGTGACGGCCGGCATCTTCCTCGCGCGCCATCCCGAGACCGGCATCTACAACGCCTCGTGGAACCGCGCGCAGATCGCGGGCGGCGATCGCCTGCGCGTGCGCATGATGCCGCCGCAGCATCTGGGGCAATACCAGGCGGCGGCCGAGGCGGCGGACAAGCCGCTGCCCGCCGCGATCGTGATCGGCGCGCCGCCGGCGTTGATGCTCGCCGCCTCGTCGAAGATCCCGTTCGAGGCCGACGAGCTCGCCGCCGCCGGCGCCTGGCAGGGCGCGCCGCTGCGCGTCGTGCCGGCCAAGACCGTGCCGTTGCTCGTGCCCGCGGACGCCGAGATGGTGATCGAGGGCGAGATCGCGCCGAAGCTTCGCGAGGAAGAGGGGCCGTTCGGCGAGTTCATGGACGCCTATGTCGAGGTCGGGCGCAACCACGTGTTCCGCGCCAGCGCCGTCACGCGCCGCCGCGACGCGATCTATCACGTGATCCTCGCCGGCGGCACGGAAGACCTGGCGCTCCTGAGCCTCATGCTCGAGATCGAGATCTGGAAGGCCGTGGCGCCGGTCGCGCGCGTCGTCGATGTCGGCTGCCCGGGGCAACTGCTCGGCTGCGTCGTCGCGATCGAGAAGACTCGCGACGAGGATGCCAGGGCCGCGATGCAGGCCGCCGTGGGCGCGCATCGCTGGATGAAGTTCGTCGTCGTCGTCGATGCCGACGTGAACCCGCACGATTCCGAGGAAGTGCTGTGGGCGATCCACACGCGCTTCTCACCCGAAACCGGCGTGCTGCATCAGAAGGGCGTGCCCGGCTTCTCGCGCCCCGACGTCGCGAACCTCCACCTCGGCAAACTTGCGCTCGACGCCACCGCCCCGGTCGCGATGAAGAAGCAATTCGCCCGCCGCAAATTCCCCGGCATCGAGAAGATCGACCTCGGCGACTATCTGGGCGAGCGGTTCGCCTCGCGTTGAGCGGCCGTCGCGCGGCGGGCCGGAATAACCACCAAGACACCAAGACACCAAGGCACCAAGAAAAGAAAATGGGCCGGCCAAGGGCCGGCCCAATGGTCAGGTTGGTGTCTTGGTGCCTAGGTGGTCTTTTCCGTTTGGCGAAAGAAAGCGGCTCAGCAAAGCCACTACTTATCAAACACCTTGCTCGCCTGCTTCACGATCGCTTCGGGAATCGTGAGGCCGTAGGCTTTGGCGGCGGCGGTGTTGACCTGCACTTCGAACACCTCGGCCTCGACGGCCACGATCGTGCCCGGGTCCTTGCCGAGCAGCACCGGCACGGCCACCTTCTTCGCCCAGTCGACGCCGTTCTGATACTGGTGCTGCGCCACCGCGGAGATGGCGCCGCGCTGCACCGCGAGCACGTCGAGCGAGAACCACGGGATCTTCGCGTCGCGCGCCACCTTGATCAGCGCGTCGTAGGCCGAGGCCACCGTGTTGTCCTGCGGCGTCAGGATCGCGTCCACCTTGCCGACCAGCGATTCGGCCGCGTTCTTGATCTCGGCGCTCGAGGTGACGGTGACGACCACCCATTTGATGCCGCGCTTCTCGGCCTCGGCCTGCGCCAGCGCGTTGAGCGCCTTCGAGTTCGTCTCGCCCGAATTCCAGATCGTGCCGATCGTCTTGATGCCGGGCTTGATGGCCGTGAGGATGTCGAAGTTCCGCTTCACCGGCGGGATCGTGTAGAAGCCGGTCACGTTCGTGCCGGTCGGCTCCGTCACGCTCTTGAGCACGCCGGTCTCGATCGGGTTGGTGACGCAGCCGAACGCCACCGGGATCTTCGTGTCCTTGGCGAGGCGCAGCGCCGCCAGCACGACGGGCGTCGTGCACGGCGCCAGCAGGTCCACCTTGTCGGCGATGAACTTCTCGATGATGTTGCGCGCGGCGCCCGGGTTGCCCTGCGCGTTCTGGTAATCGAACACGAGGTTCTTGCCGACCTCGAACCCGGCCTCCTTCAGCGCGTCGATGAAGCCCTGGCGCGTCGCGTTGAGCGCCGGGTGATCGACGATCTGCGAATAGCCGATGCGATAGGTCTTGCCCGGCTCCGGCGCGGTCCGCTGCTGCGCCAGGGCGGGAACGGCCGCGAGAACCGCCGCCGCGGCCAAGGCCGCGCGGCGCGAAAGTGTGAATGACGACATGAAGCTCTCCCTCGTTGCCGGCGGAGATCGCCGGAGGCGGGATGTTAGCGGTTTCCGCCGGAAAGGAGGACTCGGTCGTCGGTGAGGTCGCCCTTGCTCGCCTCGTGGAATTTGGCAACCAGCGCGGGCACGGTCAGCGCCATCTTCGCCTCGCCGGCCACGTCGAAGATGATGCGCCCGGCATGCATCATCAGCAGCCGGTTCCCCCAGCGGATCGCGTCCTGCATGTTGTGCGTGATCATCAACGTGGTGAGCTTCTGCTCGGCCACGAGGCGGCCGGTGAGCGTCATCACGATCTCGGCGGTCTTGGGGTCGAGCGCCGCCAGGTGCTCGTCGAGCAGCAGCAGGCGCGAGCCCGAGATCGTGGCCATCAGCAGCGCCAAGGTCTGGCGCTGCCCGCCCGAAAGCGTGCCGATGCGCGCGGCGAGGCGGCCTTCGAGCCCGAGTCCGATCGGCGCCAGTGCCGCGCGATAGCGCGCCCGCGCCGCTTCGGTCACGGCGATGCCGAGCCCACGCCGCCGCCCGCGCTTCTCGGCCAGCGCCAGATTTTCCTCGATCGTCAGCACCGCGCAGGTGCTCTCGGACGGGTCTTGCGCGATGCGGCCGATTGCGGCGGCGCGGCGATAGACCGGCAAGCGCGTGATGTCGCGGCCTTCGAATTCGACCTTGCCTTCGTCGGGCATCGCGAGGCCGGCCACCGCCTTGATCAAGGTCGATTTCCCGGCGCCGTTCGAGCCGATGATGGTCACGAAATCGCCGGCGGCCACGGCGAGGTCGATGCGGTCGAGCGCCGTCACCTGGTTCGGCGTGCCGCGGAAGAAGTATTTCGTCACCGCGCGGAGGGCGAGGGCGCTCATTTGAGGATCCTCACGCGGAAGCGCGGGATCGCCAGCGCGCCGAGCAGCAGCACGGCGGTGACAAGCTTCAGGTCGTTCGCGGTGAGCCCCACGCGCAGCGCGGCGGCGGCGAGGAACTGATAGATCAGCATGCCTACGATCGCCGCGATCACCCACCAGCCCACCGTGCGGTCGCCGAAGATCGCCTCGCCGATCAGCACCGCCGCGGCGCCGGCCACGAGGATGCCGATGCCCATGCCGATGTCGGAGAAGCCGTGGTTCTGCGCGATCAGCGCGCCCGAAAGCGCGATGAAGCCGTTGGAGAGTGCCAAGCCCACGATCTTCGTCTTGTCGATGTCGACGCCGAGCGAGAGAATCATCGCCTCGTTCTGCCCGGTCGCGCGCACCGCGAGGCCGAGATCGGTGCGGAAGAACCAGACGAGCGCGATCCCGGCGGAAACGAGCACAACGAAGATGATCGGGATCGTGCTGAACGCGTTGTCGCGCAGGCCGAAGCCGAACACGTTGAGGCCGCGCACCACTTCGCCCACGATCGAGGGCTGGTCGAGCAGCGGCACGTTGGCCGCGCCCATGATGCGCAGGTTCACCGTGTACAGCGCGGTCATCACGATGATGCCGGCAATGATGTTGTTGATCTTGAGCTTCGTGTGCACCAGCGCGGTGACGATGCCGGCGGTGGAGCCCGCGAGCGTCGCCGCGATCGTGGCGCTGAACGGATCCCAGCCCGAGACGATCAGCGCCGAGACGACGGCGCCGCCCAGCGGGTAACTGCCCTCGGCCGTGAGGTCGGGGAAGCGGAAAAAGCGGAACGTGATGAGGACGCCCAGGCCCAGGAATGCGAACAGGAATCCCTGCTCGAACATGGTGCGGACGAGCGCTTCGAACTGGGCCATCGCGCTCGATTCTCAGGCAGCCCGCGCGTGGCGGGCTGCGGCAATCCGCGCGGCGCGGTTTGCGATGGCTCTGCTCGTCGGTTTCACGGCCGTCCCCTCCGCGCGCCGGCCGGGCGCGCGTCCTTGGGCGAAGCTACGCAGCGTGCCGCTTGAGGTCAACGCGCCCCGGCGGCACACTCGCGATCCCGGAGGCGCAAGGATTCGCATGGACGCATTCGCCGACACATCCGCGGCCGCCCTCGTCGCCGACGGGCGCGTGCACCGGCGCGTCTATACGGACCCGGCGATCTTCGAGCTCGAGTTGCGCCGCATCTTCGGGCGCGCCTGGCTCTATGTGGGCCACGAAAGCCAGGTGCCGAACGCCGGCGACTACGCGACGGCGACGCTCGCGCGCCAGCCGGTGCTCATGGTGCGCTGCGCCGACGGCGCGGTGCGCGTGCTGTTCAACCGCTGCCCGCATCGCGGTGCGATCGTGGCCGCCGGGCGCGCGGGCCATGTCGAGAATTTCCGCTGCGCGTATCACGGCTGGACGTTCCGCCTCGACGGCGCGGTGCAATCGATTCCGCGCGAGGAGGATTACGCCGGCACCGGCTTCGACCGCGCCTGCGCCGACATGAAGCTGCTGCCGCGCGCGGCTTCCTATCGCGGCTTCGTGTTCGCGAGCTTGAGCGCCGACGGCCCCGATCTCGCGGCGTTCCTGGGGCCCGCCGCGGCGAATCTCGACAACATGGTGGAGCGCGCACCCGAGGGCGAGCTCGAGATCGCCGGCGGCTGCTTCGAGACGCTCCAGCGCAACAACTGGAAGATCTATCTGGAAAACCTGCACGACGGCGCGCATGCGATGATCGTGCATCAATCGTCGTTCGCGGCGGCCAAGGCCGCGGCGGCGGCGGCCGGCGATGCGCTCACGCGCTTCCGCGCCGAGGTGGTGGCGGCCAACAGCCAGAATTACGACCAGATGGGCGCGCTCGAGGTGACGTGCTTCGCGCGCGGCCACAGCGACATGAAGGGCTTCCGCCGCGCCGCGTCCGACGAGCCGCAGTATCTCGACTACGTGGCGAAGCTCGAGGCGCGGCACGGCAAGGACAAGGCGGACGAGGTGCTCGGCACGCAGCGCCACAACGCGATGTTCTATCCGGCCATGTCAGTGCATCCGGTGTTCATGCAGTTGCGCGTGATCCAGCCGCTCGCGGTGGATCTCACGCGCATCGACATCTGGACCCTGCGCATGAAGGGCGCGCCGGCCTGGATGCACCGGCGCAATGTCGCGTTCGCGAACACGGTGCATTCGCCCTCGTCGATCGTGAAGGCCGACGATCTCGAGATCTACGCCCGCGTGCAGCAGGGCGTCCTGGCCGAGGGGGAGGATTGGGTCGATCTCAATCGCGGCGCGGAGGCGCCGCCCTCCGGCCGCGAGGGCGCGCGCTCGACGGCGCTCAGCGAGGCTTTCATCCGCAACCAATACGCCGCCTGGCGCGATTACATGACGGACGAGCCATGAGCAGCCAGGACGACGTCGAGCGCTTCCTCGTCGAGGAGGCCGCGCTGCTCGATCGCGGCGCGTGGGAGGCGTGGCTGGCCCTGTTCACGCCCGACGGCTGGTATTGGGTGCCGGCCGCGCCGGCGCAGAGCGATCCGTTCGGTCACGTCTCGCTGTTCTTCGAGAACCGGCCGCTGATGCAGATGCGCGCCGAGCGGCTCCAGCATCCGCGCGCGCACGGCGTCGCCATGCCGATCCGCACCAGCCGCGTCGTCGGCAACGTGCAGCTGTTCAGCGGCGGCGAGGGCAGCGCCGATATCCTCGCGCGCTCGCGCTTCCACATGACCGAGGCGCAAGACGGCCGCCAGCGCGTCTTCGCCGGCACCTACATCCACCGCCTCGCCGTGACCGAAGAAGGCCTGCGCATCCGCGTGAAGCGCGTGGATCTCGTGAACGCGGATCAGCCGCACGAGGCGATGCAGGTGTTCATCTGAGCGCGACGTCTCCGGCGTAGGGGCGCGCTGCGCGCGCCCTCTCGGCGCAAAACGTGCCGTGGAGAAGTAGGGGCGCACGGCTGTGCGCCCT
>CAYZSG010000136.1:0-7641 GCA_964481045.1 uncultured Candidatus Odyssella sp.
GTCGGAGAAGGATCCCTCGGCCGCGCTGCTGATGGCCGAGCTGTGGGCCGAGGCGGGCCTGCCCAAGGGCGTGTTCAACGTCGTGCACGGCGCCAAGGACGCGGTCGATGCGATCCTGCATCATCCCGGCATCGCGGCGGTGAGCTTCGTGGGCTCCACGCCGATCGCCGAATACATCTATCGCACCGCCGCCGGAAACCAGAAGCGCGTGCAGGCGCTGGGCGGCGCGAAGAATCATCTCGTCGTCATGCCGGATGCCGACATGGAGCAGGCCGCCGATGCGCTGATCGGCGCCGGCTACGGCTCGGCCGGCGAGCGCTGCATGGCGGTTTCGGTCGCGGTCACGGTCGGCGATGCGGCGAAGCCTCTGCTGGAAAAGCTCATCCCGAAAGCGCGCGCGCTGCGCGTCGGCCCCGGCACCGATCCCGCCTCGCAGATGGGCCCGCTCGTGACGAAAGAGCACCACGCGAAGGTGAAGGGCTATGTCGATCTCGGCGTGAAGGAAGGCGCCGAGCTCGTCGTCGACGGGCGCGACATCCGCCTGCAGGGCTACGAGAAGGGCTACTTCATCGGCCCGTGCCTGTTCGACAAGGTCACGCCCGAGATGCGCATCTACAAGGAAGAGATCTTCGGCCCGGTGCTCTCGGTCGTGCGCACGAAGAGCTTCGAGGAAGCGGCGGCCCTCGTGGACAAGCACGAGTTCGGCAACGGCGTCGCGATCTTCACGCGCGACGGCGACGCTGCCCGCGATTTCGCCTCGCGCACGCAGACCGGCATGGTCGGCGTCAACGTGCCGATCCCGGTGCCGATGGCGTTCCACAGCTTCGGCGGCTGGAAGCGCTCGCTGTTCGGCGACATGTCGATGCACGGCCCCGAAGGCGTGCGCTTCTACACGCGCTTGAAGACCGTCACCGCCCGCTGGCCCACCGGCATCCGCGCCGGAGCCGAATTCATCATGCCGACGACGAGGTAGAGAAGGAAACCACGGAGACACGGAGGCACGGAGAGAAGGGGATAGCGCGCGAAGCGCGCATAAGTTCTCCTCCGTGCCTCCGTGTCTCCGTGGTTCGTCTCCCTGACGCGCGGGTCCACTCTCGGAGGGAGGACGATATGGAACTGACCAACCTCACCATCAACGGCGCCCGGCTTTGGGATTCGCTGATGGAGCTCGCGAAGATCGGTGCCACCCAAAAGGGCGGCGTGTGCCGCCTCACGCTCACCGATCTCGACAAGCAGGCGCGCGATCTGTTCGCGGCGTGGTGCAAGGCGGCGGGGGCGACGGTCACGGTCGATCGCATGGGGAACATGTTCGCGCGGCGCGCGGGGCGCGATCCCGCGCGCGCGCCGATCATGACCGGCAGCCACATCGACACGCAGCCCACCGGCGGCAAGTTCGACGGCGCCTATGGCGTGATGGCCGGGCTCGAAGTGCTGCGCACCTTGCACGAGACCGGCATCGAGACCGAGGCGCCGATCGAGGTCGCGGTGTGGACGAACGAGGAAGGCGCGCGCTTCGCGCCGGCAATGATGGGCTCGGCGGTGTTCGCCGGGATTTTCCAGGAGGACGAGATCAACGCGAAGACCGACCGCGACGGCATCACGTTCGGCGATGCGCTCGCGAAGATCGGCTATGACGGCCGCGAGCCCTGCGGCGGGCGCAAGGTGGGCGCGTTCTTCGAGTGCCACATCGAGCAGGGCCCGATCCTCGAGGCGGACGGCAAGACGATCGGCGTCGTGACCGGCGGGCAGGCGCAGCGCTGGTACGAGATCAACCTCACCGGCCAGGAAACCCATGCCGGCACCACGCCGATGGAGCGCCGGCACGACGCGCTGCTCGGCGCCGCGCGCATCATCGACATCGTGAACCGCATCGGCGTCGCGCGCATGCCTTACGCGCGCGCCACCTGCGGCGTGATCGAGGCGAAGCCGCAATCGCGCAACACGGTTCCGGGCCGCGTGTTCCTCACCGTCGAGTTCCGCCATCCCGACGAGGCGGTGCTGAAGATCATGGACGAGGCCTTGCGCGCCGAGGCCGCGCGCATCGCCGGCGAGATCGGGCTTACGCTCGCCATCGAGGAGATCTGGCACTTCCCGGCGACTCCGTTCGACGCCGCGTGCATCGCCGCGGTGCGCGACGCCGCACAAACGCGCGGCATGCCGCATCGCGACATCATCAGCGGCGCGGGGCACGACGCGCTCTACATGGCGCGCGTGGCGCCCACCGCGATGATCTTCGTGCCCTGCGCCGACGGCATCAGCCACAACGAGATCGAGGCCGCCAAGCCCGACGATCTCGCCGCCGGCTGCCAGGTGCTGCTCGACGCCATGCTCCGCCGCGCCAACGCGCCGGCGTGAAGTCCAAATTCACAGGAGGCGGGGAGGCGGGGAGAAGATCGAGCTCAAACCAAAGCCCGTCATGCTGAGCGCCGCGCCGCTGGGCGCGGCAGCGAATCATCTCTCTGCGGCGAGGCACACCGCCGAATCCCTGCGCGCTGCACCACGTTTCCGCTCATAGAGATGCTTCGCGGCCCAAGCGGGCCGCTCAGCATGACGGCGCTGGTCGCGGTGCGCCTATTCCGAATCTCCCCGTCTCCCCGGCTTCTGTTCGCTTTCCTTCGGTTCCGCATCTTCGGCGCGGCCGCGCGACTGTTCCTTGCGGCGCTTCAGATTCGCGCGCAGCGCTTCGGCGAGGCGGCGTTCGCGCTCGGCGCGGGCGTCGGGCTTGGGCGAGCGGGAATCGCGGTCGGTCATGGCGTCGATGCTGCGACAGCGCGGCCGGAGGTAAGCAAGCGCCGAGGCTTGAACGGCCCGGCCGGGAAAGGCATATTCATCACCGCGCCGGCGGCATTTCCCGCCGGCGTTACTGCCTCACCCCGTGCCGCCGTAGCGTAGTGGTAGCGCAATCCCTTGGTAAGGGATAGGTCGTCAGTTCAATTCTGACCGGCGGCACCATTTCCCCTCATGGAATAATTTTCCCTCGGGCCGTCACTTCGGCACCGCGGGCGCCGGCGCGCGCCGCACGGTGCGCGCGGGCGGGGGCGGCGCGGGCTCCTGCGCGGCGATCGGCGGGCCGCAGCGCACGATGATCTGGAAGCGGTTGATGTCGGGGTCGCTGCGCTGCTCGGCGAGCTGATAGCCCTCGGGGCACATCGCGCGCGCCTGCTCGAAGCAGGCGCTGAGTCCGTTGGGCGCGCCGCTGCAATCGGCGAATTTGTGCGGCGGGTCGGGCCAGCCGCGGAACGTGGCGGGGCTCGACGGGATGCACGCGGCCAGGGCGGGGAGACCGGCGAGCACCAGGAATCGCAGCGAACGCATTTGAACCTCGTCGGAAGAAAATACCGGCGCGCACTATAGGGTGCGCGCGGCGTCGGCGTCATTACCGCTTCGCGGAACGCCGTCCCGCGGCGACGCGGCGGGCGCGCAGCATGGGCGTCCTCTCCCGCGTTCTTCGCGCCTCCGCGCGCCAGGAATGTTCTGTGAACGTCTTGACAACTTTATAGAGAACAAAGTATGAAAAGACTCGCCGAAAACGAGTCGTACCGAAGGCTTGGCGCCGCCTGCGGGAATGGTGGCGCGGGCCTCGCGACGGAAATCGCCGGGCGGCGCGTTCTGGCTCATGTGGGCGGTGGGGCAACCCATCAGCAAGAACAGGTCCGCAGCAGCGGGCCCTATCAGGAGAGCAAAGACATGCGACGCGCTTCCATCCTTCTGGCCGGCACCGCCATCGTCGTGGCGCTCGGCGCCACCGCCTTCGCGCAGACCGGACCGGGCACCAAGAGCCCCGGCGAACGCTTCCGCACGCAATTCTTCGAGCGCCTCGATACGAACAAGGACGGCAAGATCACGAAGGCCGAATACGAGGCTTCGCGCATGGCCGAATTCAAGGCCGCCGACAAGAACGGCGACGGCAGCGTGAGCAAGGAAGAGTTCACGGCTTACGGCGACCAGCGGCGCAGCGATTTCGTGGATCGCATGTTCGCGCGCCTCGACAAGAACGGCGACGGCAAGCTCGATGGCGCCGAGCTCGCGTCCCGCCGCGGGGAGCGCGGCGACAAGGCCGAGCGTGGCGAGAAAGACGATCGCGCCGATCGTGGCGAGCGGCGCGGCAACCGCGCCGGCCGCGTCAATTTCGAGCGCGCCGACGCGGCCAAGAAGGGCTTCCTCACGCTCGAGGACCTGACGAAGCTGCGCAGTGCGCGCGCGGAGGCGGCCGCGAAGCGCCGCTTCGAGCGGCTCGACACGAACCGCGACGGCAAGCTCACCGCCGACGAATTGCCGGCCGCGCGCAAGAACGGTCTCCTGCGCGCCGACGCCAACAAGGACGGCGCGGTGACGCTTGAAGAGTTCCAGGCGCGCCCGCGCCAGTTCCTGGTCCGCCGTGTCGAGGTCGAGTTCAAGGCACTCGATGCCGACAGCGACGGTAAGCTCACCAAGGCCGAGGTCGATGCGGCGCGCGGCAAGCCGATGCTGTTGCTGATCGCCGACGCCAACAAGGACGGCGTCGTGACGAAGGAAGAACTCGCCAAGGCCTTCGCCAGCCGCCGCGGCCAGGCCGGCCAGCCGGTCAGCGAGCGCGTCTTCCAGGCGCTCGATGCCGACAAGGACGGCAAGATCAGCGCCGCCGAGTGGCAGGCCGCGGGCGAGCGTCGCTTCGCGCGCCTCGACCGCAACAACGACGGCGACGTGACGGCCGACGATCGCGGCCGCCGCGGCCGCCGCGGCGATCGTTAACGCGGGACCCAACGACCGCCGGCCCGTTGCGGGCGGGCCGGCCCCCGGCCGATCCCCTTTGGCCGGACACAGCGGAAGCGGCGCTCCTCACCCCGGGAGCGCCGCTTTCTGCTTGCGGAAACGAATGGTAACGCGCGACGGAAACGGCCTCGCGGCGGCGTTATCATAGCGGGCGAAACCGGGGCAAACCCCCGGCGCCCGGCCATTCGCAGGATTACCGACGATGCATGCCCCGCGCTCCACGATCACCTCGCCCGCCTGCTGTGGCGATCGGCTGCGCGCGAGCGGCGTGGCGGGGCGCCGCTTGGCTCGTATAATCGCGCATGTCCCAGAACGGCGGGGAGAACGATGCGGCGCTGATGCGGCGCGTGGCGGCGGGCGACGGTGCGGCGACGCGCCTGGTCGTCTCGCGCCATCTGCCGCAGGTGCTGGCGCTGGCGCGCCGCATGCTCAACGACGCGGCGGAGGCCGAGGACGTGGCGCAGGACGCGATGCTGCGCCTCTGGCAGATGGCGCCGCGCTGGCACGAGGATGCGCCGGTGGGCGCCTGGCTCTACCGTGTGGCGCACAATCTCGCCATCGACCGCATCCGCCGGCGCCGGCCGATGGTCGATGTGGAGAAAGCGTTCGACCTCGCCGATCCGGCGCCGAATCCGGCCGAGCGCCTCGCCGAGCACGAGCGCCGGAGTGCCGTCGAGAACGCGATCGCGGCCCTGCCCGAGCGCCAGCGCACCGCGATCACGCTGGTGCACACGCTCGAAATGGGAAATATCGAGGCGGCGGCGGCGATGGAGATCAGCGTCGAGGCGCTGGAATCGCTGCTGTCGCGCGGGCGGCGCGCCTTGCGCGCGGCGCTCATGGACCTAAAAGACGAAGTGGCGGGAGATTGAGCCATGACCGGCACTAGCACGGAACGCGAAGCGCTCGCCCAATTCGAGGCGCTGCTCGATGCCTACGGCGCCGAGCCCCGCCGCTGGCCGGCCGAGCGCCGCGCCGAGGCCGAGGCGCTGCTCGCGCGTTCGGCCGAGGCGCGGGCGCTGCACGAAGGCGCGGCCCGGCTCGATGCGCTCATCGACACCGCCGCCGTCGAGCCCGCGCCGGCGCATCTCATCGGCCGGGTGATCGCCGCGGCGCCGCGGCCGCAGGCGCGCCGCAATGGCTGGTTCGCCGGCTGGCTGAAGCCTGCCGCCGGCCTCGCCTTCGCCGCCGTGCTCGGCCTGGCGCTCGGCGGCATCGTCTCGCCGTTCGATACCGGCAGCGGCGAATTGGCGGATGCGGACAGCGTGACCCTCGCCATCGGCGACGTTCCGGAGATCGAGCTATGAGCGGACCCATCGAGCCCGTCGCTGCGCCTCCGCCGCCGCGTCGCCGGCGCGGCCTCTGGATCGCGCTGATCGCGTCGCTCGCGGTCAACGTGTTCCTCGTCGGCTGGGTCGCGTCGAGCTGGGTCTATGGCCCGCGCTTCCTGCCCGGCCCACGCATGTCGGCGGCGGCGGGCAGCCCGTTCTCGTTCCAGCACCGGCGCGCCTCGCGGGCCGTATCGGGCGACGAGCGCGCGTTGGTGAACCGCCTGTGGCGCGAGAATTACGCCGAGCTGCGCACGCGCGCGCAGGCGCTGCGCGACGCGCACATCGCGATGCGCACCGCGTTCACCGCCGATGAGGCCGACGCGAAATCGCTGGCCGACGCCGTGACCGCGTTCCGCGAGAAGGCCAACCTGATGTTCGACCACGCCAACGCCACGCTGCTGAAGATCGCCGCGGCGCTGCCCGCGGATTCGCGCAAGGCCTACTTCAACGCCGGCTTCCCGCGCCCGCGCGAGCGCCGCGCGCCGCGCCGCGAGCGCGAGAACCGCTAGCGGATGCACGGCCCCGTCGCGCAATGCGTGGCGCTGGTCTGCCACGCCAACGCGGTGATCGGCGGCCGGCGCGGCTTGTATTTCCACGGAAGCTCCACGGCGCGCTTCTGCGACCGCATCACGTTCGTGGAGGAAGTGCCTGGCAGCGAGCCCCGCGTTCTGGCCGACCGGCCGGATGCCTGGTTCGCGTATCTTGCGCGTGGCGGCTTCGCGCGCTTGCGCCTCGCACGCGCGCCGCAGAACCGGCCGCTGCTGTCCGACCGCATGTCGTCCGGATTCGTCGGCGGCGGCGAGACGTGGACGATGCTGGCGCTTCGCGCCGGCGGCGGCGGCGACGCGTGGCAGGGGTTCTGGCAGGTCTGGGATCAGAAGGCGCGCGATCAGCGCATCTGGCGCGTCGCCTATGTCCGCGGTCCGGCGTCCGCGCCGGACGAGACCGACACGCTCGCGGCCGCGCGCCGGGACTTCGCCGGGGCGCTCGACGACATCCATGCTTTCGCCGAGCGCAACCAGTGCGGCGGCTTCGTCGAGTGTTTCGCGCAGGCGCGCGCGGCGCTCGCCGGTGCGCCGGGCGCCAAGCGTGGCTTCCACCACGATCTCGCGCCCGAGGGCATGATGAGCGATGAGGCGCTCGCGGTGCTCGACGCGTGCCAGCACGCCGGCGTGTTCGGCGGCATGGGCTCGTGGAACGATCAATCCTTCGACGGCGCCGAAGGCGAAGCCTACGAGCGCGTCTCCGAACGCCTGTTCCGCGCCCTCAATCGCGCGATCGCGGCCGCGGCGAACGAGTCGGCGGGCGTGAAATAGAAGTTCAGCGCTCCACGCACATCGCGATGCCCATGCCGCCGCCGATGCACAGCGTGGCGAGGCCCTTCTTCGCGTTGCGCTTCTGCATCTCGTAGAGCAGCGTGGTCAGGATGCGCGCGCCCGACGCGCCGATCGGATGGCCGAGCGCGATCGCGCCGCCATTGACGTTCACCTTCGCCGGATCCCAGCCGAGGTCCTTGTTCACCGCGCAGGCCTGCGCGGCGAAGGCCTCGTTGGCCTCGACG
>CAYZSG010000136.1:7651-13697 GCA_964481045.1 uncultured Candidatus Odyssella sp.
CCCGCCTTTTTGAGCGCGGCGCGCGAGGCCGGGATTGGCCCCGAGCCCATCACCTTGGGATCGACACCGGCCGTCGCCCACGAGGCGATGCGCGCGAGCGGCTTCAGGCCGCGCTTGGCCGCCTCGGCGTCCGTCATCAGCACCAGCGCCGCGGCGCCGTCGTTGATGCCGGAGGCGCTGCCGGCCGTCACCGTGCCGTCCTTGGCGAAGGCGGGGCGCAGCTTGGCGAGCGCCTCGAGCGTCGTGCCGTGGCGCGGATGCTCGTCGCTGTCGATCGTCTGCGGGCCTTTGCGCGTCTCGATCGTGATGCCGACGATCTCGTCCTTGAACCGGCCGGCCTTCATCGCGGCCTCGGCCTTCTGCTGCGAGGCGAGCGCGAACTGATCCTGCTGCTCGCGCGTGATCTGCCACTCGCGCGCGACGTTCTCGGCGGTCACGCCCATGTGGTAGCCGTTGAAGATGTCCCAGAGCCCGTCCTTGATCATCGTGTCGACGAGCTCGGTGTTGCCCATCTTCGTGCCGGCGCGCAGATGCGTGCAGTGAGGCGAGAGGCTCATGCTCTCCTGGCCGCCGGCCACGACCACGTCGCTGTCGCCGGCCTTGATCGCCTGATAGCCGAGCGCCACCGCGCGCAGGCCCGAGCCGCACACCTGGTTGACGACGAACGCGGTCTTCTCCTTGGGAATGCCCGCCGCCATCGCCGCCTGGCGCGCCGGGTTCTGGCCGGCGGCGGCCGTCAGCACCTGGCCGAACACGAGCTCGGAAACGTCGCCGGCATCGAGTTTCGCGCGCTTCATCGCCTCGACGATCGCGGCCTGGCCGAGCTTGTGGGCGGGCACGCCGGCGAACGCGCCGTTGAAGGTGCCGATCGGCGTGCGCGCGGCCGCGGCGATGACGATGTCGGCCATGATGGTTCTCCTCGCGAGCGGGTTTTCGCGGCGCACCAGCCCGCCTGTGCGCGCCGCACAATGATGCGGTTGAGTATAGGCGGCGCCCGGCCCAAGTCACGGGGAGGGGCAGCGGCGAAATCGCCGGGTCAGCCCAGCCGGCGGATCCAGCCGGCCAGCGGCTCCCACAGCTCGCGCACGGCGCGGCTGCCGGCCATCATGCCGATATGGCCGGCCGAGGCGCGCAAGGTCGTGCAGGCCGGCAGCGCCGCGGCCAGCGGCAGCGCCGAAGCGGGCGGCACGATGCGATCGTCGTTGGGAATGATGGCGAGGCTCGGCCCCGCATACGCTTCCGGCCGCACCGCTTGGCCGGCGATGCGCCAGGCGCCGCACCCGGGCCGGTTCTCGCCATACCAGCCGATCAGGCACTCCTCGGCCACGCGCCAGGGCAGCGGCACGCCGTCGTTGAGCCAGTCCTCGAGCGCCACGAACACCAGCGCCTCTTCCGCGCGCGGATCGAGTGCCGCGAAGCGGCGGAACTTCCGGTAGGCGAGCAGCGGATCGAGCCCGGCGAACAGCCCTTGCAGCACGTCGAGCGGCATCGCGCCCAACTGCCGGAAGCCCGGCATCAGAATTTCGGCGAAAGCGGCGAGGGCCTTGGCGCTCTCGGGCCGCTCGCCGTGGAAATCCCACGGCGTCGCGAGCAGCGCGAGGCCGCCGATCTCCTTGGCGCGGCGCAGCGCCAGCGCCAGTGCGAGATTCCCGCCCATGCAATAGCCGGCGAGCGCGAGCGGCCGGCCATCGGCCATCGCGCGCGCGCGATCGAACGCCGGCGCGAGCCTGCGCAGGATGAAGTCGGCGAGATCGAAGCCGAATTCCTCGCCTTCGATATCGCCCCAATCGAGCAGCAGCGGACGGATGCCGTTCGCCGCGAGGAACGCGACGAGGCTGCGGCCGGGCAGCAGGTCGAGGATGTAGCAGCGGTTGACGAGCGAGGGCACGAGCAGCGCCGCGTGGGTTTCGCCGCCACGGCCATAGTCGAGCAGGCGCGCGCCGCCACCTTGCCACGCGATCACGGCCGCCGGCTTGGCGCGCGCAAAGGAATGCGTGCGGTAGGCGTCGAGCCCGTCCAGGAACGCGCCGAGCCTGCGCGCCGCGGCGGCGCGGACGGCGTCAGCGAGCGCCGCGGGCTCGGCCGCCGCGAGTTCCAGCGCCGCCGCCTTTTCCCGCACGCTTGCGCTCGATCGCATCCAGGCGGCGCTCGATGCGGTCGAGCTGCTCGACGATCCGCTCCAGGCCGCGCCCGCCATCGCCAGGTGCAGCGCCAGCGGCCGCGGGCCGGACCGCTTCGGCCGCGCCGCTCCCGCCGCGCGCTTTCGTGCTGGATCCGGGTGCTCGGTCATCGGATTTGCGCCCCGTCTTGCCGTCCGGCATCGCGCCCGCCGCCAGCGCCCGCCACGGACCGAGCCAGGCCGCCATTGCCGCCGCCAGCGCCGGATCGGCCGCCGCCGCGGAGAACTGCTCCTCCCACAGGTCGAGGTAGCGCTCGGCCAGCGCTTTCAGGTCGGGCGTCTCGGACATGATGGCCACTATAGAAGCCGCCCCGCGAGCCGGCCAGCCTCGCCCGCTTCTCGCGCTGCGGCAAAGCTGCCCATTGCGTTTGCGAAACGCTCGGATGCGGTGCAATAATACCGTCGCAAGGGGCGGCAAGCGGCGTGCGCAGGTACCAGCGGGAGAAGTCCATGGCGAGCGAGCAAGCCGGTTCGGAGCCGGTCATCATCAAGAAATACGCGAACCGGCGACTCTACAATACGGCCACCAGCAGTTACGTAACGCTCGACGATCTCGCCGGAATGGTCCGCCAGTCGCAGGACTTCATCGTTTACGACGCCAAGACCAACGACGACATCACGCGCTCCGTGCTCACGCAGATCATCGTCGAGGAAGAAGCCAAGGGCACGAACCTCTTGCCGGTGAGCTTCCTGCGCCAGCTCATCGCGCTCTACGGCGATTCGCTCCAGGCGCTGGTGCCGAAATACCTCGAGCACAGCATGTCGAGCTTCACCAACAATCAGGAGCGCATGCGCCAGTACATCAACAACGCGCTCGGCGGCATGTTCCCGTTCGGCTCGCTCGAGGAACTCTCCCGGCGCAACATGGAGTTCCTGAACACGGCGTTCGGCGCGTTCAATCCGCTGATGGCCGGGCAGGCCGGCAAGGAAGGCGCCAAGCCCGCGGCCGAAGCGAAGACCGCGCCGCCGCCGCCCGCCAACGAAAGCGGGAAGGACGCGCTCTCCGAGATGCAGAAGAAGATCGACGCGCTCCAGAAGCAGATCGAGGCGATGGGGAAGAAGGAGTAGGCGACGCCTCGCAAGGCGCGCTCAGGCCGCCTTCTCGCCGTCGAGCGGCGTGCGCCAGGCAGGCTTGGTGTCGGGCCTGCCGAAGTAATAGCCCTGGAAATAATCGACGCCCTGCTCCTGCAGCCACTTCGCCTCGGCTTCGGTCTCGACGCATTCGGCGACCGTGCGCATCTTGAGGCCCTGCGCGAGGCCGAGCAACGAGCGGACGAAAACCTGGTTGTCCGGGTTCTCGAGCAGGTTGCGGACATAGGAGCCGTCGATCTTCACTTCCTCGACGCCGAGCAGGCGCAGGCTCTTGAAGCTCGTATAGCCGGCGCCGAAATCGTCGAGCGAGACGCCGCAGCCGAGCTTCTTGATCTCGTGGCAGAAGCCGGCGGATTGCTCGAGGTCCTTGAGCGCCACCGTTTCGGTGATCTCGACCGTCAGCCTGCGCGCGATCTCCGGGCGGCCTTCGACGAGATCCTTCAAGCGCCGCATCCACACCTTGTCGCCGGTCGTGTAGGCCGAGACGTTGATCGCGAGGCTCACGTCGGGGCAGCGGCGCAGTTCGCGCACCGCCATCTCGAGCACCTTCCTGTCGATCTGGCGGATCAGGCCCATCTCCTCGACGACGGGCATGAACCACGCGGCCGAGCGGATTTCGCCGTTCTCCTCGACGATGCGCAGAAGGCATTCGTAGTGCGCGACCTCGCCGTCCTTGGCGCTGACGACGGGCTGATAGGCGAACACGAAGCGGTCGTCGCGAAGCGCGGCCTGGATGCGCTCGGCGGTGCGGACGTTGGTCTCGCTGTCCCTGCGGCTTGCATCCTCGGCGTGGTATCGCACGAAGCAATCGCGGCCCTGGTGTTTGGCCTGGCGCAGCGCCACCTCGGCCTTGGCCATGATATCGAGCGGCGGCTCGTGGCCGCGGAACAGCGTGGCGCCGATCGAGGCCGTGACGACGACGTGGCCCGACGGCGTTTCCACCGGCTGGCCGCGCATCTCGTGGAGAATGCGCTCGGCGATGCGCTCGAGATCGCCCTCGCCGCAATGCGCGACGACGATGCCGAACGTGTCGCCGCCGACGCGGCCGATCGCATCGCCGATCGGCGGGCGCGTCTCGAGCCGCTGGGAGAGATCGATCAGCACCGCGTCGCCCGATTCGTAGCCGAACGCGTCGTTGATGATCGTGAGCCGGTCGACGCCCACCGCGAAATAGGCGCCCGACTGCTTGTAGCCGTGGTTGAAGCGGCAGACGTCGTGCAGCGCCTGCGCGAGCCGCGCGCGGTTGTAGTAGCCGGTGAGCCGGTCGTGATTGGCCTCGAAGCGCAGCTTTGCCTCGCGCCGCTTGTGCGAGGTGATGACGCGGATCGTGCCGGTGAGGCCGGTGGCGGCGCCGTTCTTGCCGCGGCGCGCCGAGGCGCGCTCGTGCAGCCAGATGATGCCGCCGTGGCCGTCGGTGAAGCGGAATTCGCAATCGAACAGCGCGCCGAGCTTGAAATGCGCCTCGAGCAGGCGCCGCCGGTGCAGCATGTCTTCGGGCGCGATCTTCTTGAGGAAGTCGGCGCCGCGCTTGAGCGGCTTGCCGACCAGCCTTTCCAGGATGTGACTCGCGCCGGACCAGCCGATGCGGTCGGTGCGCAGGTCCCAATCGTAGGCGATGTCGCCCGATGCGGCCACGGCGGCCTGCACGCGGGCAAGATCCTGCTCCGACGCTGTGAGCGTCTCCCGGTCCATGCGCGCAATTCTTCTCCGCGAGGCAGGCACTTTTTTGCGCCTCGCATAAGTCATGGGCAGTTCACGAAACCTTAGGGGTCGAACCGTGAACCAATGGTTAATTCTCCCTGTTCGGTTAAGAAATGCCGGCGAGCACGGCGCGGAGCGTTTCGGCGATGCGGTCGATCTCGGGCTTCTCGACGATCAGCGGCGGCGACAGCGCGATGGTGTCACCGGTGACGCGAACGAGCAATCCGCGCTTGAAGCATTCGAGGAACGCTTCGAACGCGCGGGCGGCGGGCTGGCCGGGCCGCGGGGCCAGCTCGATGGCCCCGATGAGGCCGATATTCCGCAAGTCGATCACGTGCTTGGCGTCGCGGAGGCCGTGGATCGCATCGGCCCAATAGCCGGAAATCGCCTTGGCCCTTCCGGCGAGGTCTTCGCGCCGGTGGATCTCGATCGTCGCCAGCGCCGCCGCGCAGGCCAGCGGATGGCCGGAATAGGTGTAGCCGTGGAACAGCTCGATCGCGTTCTCCGGCCCCTGCATGAACGCGTCGTAGATCGGCTTGCGCGCGAACACGGCGCCCATCGGCACCGCGGCGTTGGTGAGGCCCTTGGCCACCGACATGAGATCGGGCAGCACGCCGAAATGCTCGGCCGCGAAGGGCGCGCCGAGCCGCCCGAAGCCGGTGATCACCTCGTCGAAGATCAGGAGGATGCCGTGCTTGTCGCAGATGCGGCGCAGCGCCTCCAGATAGCCCTTGGGCGGCACCAGCACGCCGGTTGAGCCGGCCACCGGCTCGACGATCACCGCCGCGATCGTATCGGCGCCGTGCAGTGCCACGAGCGATTCGAGCGTCTCCGCGAGCTGCGCGCCGTGCTCGGGCTGGCCGCGGCTGAACGCGTTCTTCGCCAGATCGTGCGTGTGCGGCAGGTGATCCACCTGCGGCAGCAGCGCCGAGGCGAAGGCGCGGCGGTTGCCGACGATGCCGCCCACCGAGAGGCCGCCGAACCCCACGCCGTGATAGGAGCGCTCGCGGCCGATGAGCCGCGTGCGCCGGAAATCGCCCTTGGCCTGGTGATAGGCGAGCGCGATCTTGAGCG
>CAYZSG010000137.1:0-13605 GCA_964481045.1 uncultured Candidatus Odyssella sp.
CGGCTTTGGCGCGCGCTTCTTCGGCCGCCGCGAGTGCCACGCGCAAGCCATCCGCCTCGGCCGCGGGGCCCGACCCGGCCGGCGGTGCCGCTTCGATCAGCTCGGGCGCGCTGGCCGGAGATTGCGCAAGGTGCAGGCGCCGCTCGGCTGCCTCGGCGCGCGCGCGGTAGTCGGCCGCCGCGCCTTCCATCTCCACAAGGCGCGTCTCGAGATCGCCGCGGGCCGCGGCCTCGGCCGCGCCGCGCGCGACGGCGCGCGCCTCGGCGGCCCGGCGCCCGCGCTCGGCCGCGAGCAGCTCGTCGGACACGCCCTGGCGTTCCTGTTCCGTCACGGCCGCAGCGCGGCGCTTCGCGGCCAGCGCGGCGAGGCCGAGGCCCATCAGCCCGCCGAAGACGACGCCGGCGACGATGAAAACGAGAATCTCGGAAAGCAGCCAGGCCATGGGATGCGGTTGTCGGGGATTAAGGAACGATCCTGAACACGATGCGCCGGTTGCGCAAGCGCCCGGCCTCGGTCTCGCCGTCGGCGAGCGGACGCGCATTGCCGAAGCCCACGACGCGCAGGCGCGCGCGCTCCTCGCCGGCGCGCACCAGCGCCTCCGCCACTGCTTCGGCCCAACGCTCGGAAAGCGCGCGGGCCGCGTCGGGATCGCCGATGCCGCTGCTGTGCGCGCCGATCTCGAGCACGAACGCGCGGCAGCGCCGCGCGGCCACCGCCAGGCGCTCGAACAGGCGCCGCTGATAGCCCAACAGCGCCGGACCGTCGAACACGAATTCGGGGCTGCCCATGCGCGTGACCGAATCGAGCAGCGCCTGGCACCGCGCCGTGTCGGTGAGGGCCTCGCCCTTCAGGCTCTCGTCGATGTCGGTCGAAAGCACGGTCTTCGCGCGAAACTCCTTGGGCACGCGCGCGGTTACCAGCGCTTCGACCGCACCGCGCGCCTCGTCGTCGCGGGCGACGCCCTCGAGCGCGAGCTCGCGATCGGTGAGCGTGGCGGCGCCGTGCTCGAGGCGCGCCATTGCCTCGACCGCGAGGCTGGCGACGGCGAGCCAGTCGCCGGGCGGCGCACCTTCGGCGAGCCGGGTGGCGTCCTGTATCTCGCCGCGCACCGCCGACCGCGCGGCTTCGGCGAGCGCGGCGTGCGCCTCGCGCGACGGGTAGTGGCCGGTGAGGATGCCGTTGCCGCCGGCGCGCTTCTCGAAACGCCAGACGAAGGGCTGCACCAGCGGGACCGGCGAATCGCTGAGGCGAAACGCCACCTCGGGTTCCGGCGCGCGCTGGCGCGGTTCGGCGCGAATGCGGCCGAGCGCCGTCATGCGCGCGCGCACGGTGCCGCGCTTTTCGAGCTCGGCGGCCAGCGCCGCCGCGCGCGCCTCGCCCAGGCGCAGATTGGCGGCGGGATCGCCCCCATGTGTGTCGCTGCTGGCATAGATCTGGATGAAGAGACCGGGGCAGCGGCGGACGGCAAGCGCGAGCCGCTCGAACAGGCGCGGCGGCGGCGCCGTGAGCGCGGCGGCGCCCGGCGGGAAGCGAATCACCTGCCCGGCCGCCACCTTGTCCACCAGCGCCTGGCACGCCTTCTCGTTTCCGATCGGCGCGCCGACGAGTTCTTCGTCGATGCGCGTCATCAGCTCCGAACGGCCGGTGTAGCCGGCCGGCATCGACTTCGCGAGCGCGGCTTCCACCGCGTCGAGCGCGCCGTCGTTGGCGGCGCGGCCGGTGACGGTGAGGGTGCGGTCGGTGAGCACCGCCTCGCCCTGCTCGATCAGCGCGGCCGACTCGATCGCGAGTTTTGCGGCGGCGTACCAGTCGCCCTCGGGGCCGCCACGCGCGATCCGCAGATCGACGCGCAGATCACGGCCGAGCAAGGCGCGGGCCAGCGC
Source organism: uncultured Candidatus Odyssella sp. (assembly GCA_964481045.1). GTDB lineage: Bacteria > Pseudomonadota > Alphaproteobacteria > Bin65 > Bin65 > SBBV01. Next base: position 1,884 of record CAYZSG010000137.1, read on the forward strand.
CGCGACTTTGTCGAGCTGGTCCGGCGCCGGCGCGCCGCCCGCGAGCGTGACGCCGCCATCGGCCCCGCGCACGGCCCGCAAGACGAACGGCTTCAGCAATGGCGCCACCGTGATGCGGTCGATGACGTTGCCGATCCCGGGCGTGGCCCGCGCCGCCGCCAGCGCGCCGGCACGGTCTTCTTCCGACAGCGCCGTTCCGATCAGCGTGACGTTGCGCCCGTCGATCTGGATCGAGAGCGCCTCGAAGCGGGCGTCGAGGCCACGGCGCTTCAATTCGGTCACGGTCGTGACCGCCACCTGGCGCTCGATCGGGCGCGCCTTGTAGGCGACCGCGGCGCCCCAGAGGGCGGCCGTGCCGAGCACGCCGATGAGCCAGACGGTTCCGCGCCGCATCACGAGGGTCAGGATATCCCGGTTCGAGGAGGCGTTCAGCCCCGGGGCGCGATCCTCGCCGCTTACGCCCAAAAACGAAAGGCCCCGCCGAAGCGGCGGGGCCCTGCGTCTTTACGGGAAGAAGTCGCCTACTGCGTCTTCTTGGCCGGCGGCGCCGCGGCTTCCTTCGGGCACACGACCTTGTACTGGCCGCGCTTCACGTTGTCGCGCACGTGGATCTCGTGCTTCGCGGATTCGTGCGCCTTCATCCAATCCGAGCCGCGCTTGGTGACGTAGTACTTTTCGCCGCACATCTCGGTGGCGGAATAGTTCTTCTTCTTGGCGGCGGACATCTTGTCGTACGCGGCCTGCGTCACGACTTCGATCTGCGCGCCGGCGGCGGGCATCTTGGCCTTCTTGTCGGCCTTGATCGCGGCCTGCTTACCGTCCTTGTAGGCGGTGAAGTAGATCTTGCCCGCATGCGCGGTGCCCGCGACGGCAAAGATCATCGCCGCGGCGAGCGGTAGAACGAATTTCTTCATTGAGGTCCTCACGAGGGATGTTTTGGGGGCGATTGCCACCACTAGGTATTTTACCGCATGACGCAGGCCTCGTCACCTACTCTTAGGGGAATATGCGGAGGCTGCGGACGGCCGATTAGCTATACGCGGCGCCGCTGCCGCCAATCCCCGGCGCCGGGCGGGCGCCGCGGGACTCACGGGAAGTTGAGGAAAATCGGCCTTTCGACGTTAACCGATTGACGCGCGAACCTGCCCGGGCGGGGCGCTCGGCCGAAGGCGGCGCCATTGCCGCAGGCGGGGCCAAGATCAAGGCGCCGGGTTCGTCCGCGTCGCCTCGGACAGGGCCTCGCGCTCGAGCGCAAGCCGCTCGTAGAACGCCGCGAGGTCGAGCTGCCAGCGGCGCTGCTCGGCCGAAGCGAGGGCCGCGAACTCGCGGAACCACTCGGCCATCGCGCGCAGGCGGGCCGGCGTGAGAGCCGGCAGGCGGCGGTCGTCGTCGCTCATGCGTGTCACCCAGAAAAGTGTCGAACGCAGGCGCCCCGATCAAAACGAACTCCGCGCGCGCCGCACAGGCGACGCCAGCGCACAGCGGCGTTCCGTCTCACCCGCGCAGCCTTGCGGCGCGCGGGAGACGAGCGACTAGGCCATGAATGCGCGGGTGAACGTTGTGAACCAGATCACACTTGGCCGTTGCCCGAGCCGCGCGCAGCGACGACGCGGTCCCAGATGTCCTGCGCAATCTCGTTGCGCCAGACGCCGGCGAGCAGGTGGCGGAAGAGCGGGTTCTGCGCGGCCTTGGATTCGATCCGCTCGATGAAGACAGCCCCGTGCCGCGCCAGCAGGTCTTCCATCGGCCCGGCGGCGAGCGCGGCCAGCACCTGTTCGTCGGGATCGCGCGCCACCACCGCCTCGATCAGGCGCCAGCACAGTTCGGGGTCCTTCTCGGCGGTATCGACCAGGAGATCGAACGTCCAGAACAGCGCGCCGCTGCGCGGCGCGTCGATGGGCGTGCGCACGAACTCGCCATAGGCGGACACGAAAGACTTCACTTCCGTCGCGTTCATCGAGCGGCCTCCTGCCCGAAGCGCCCCGGCCTTGCTGGGCACGGCCCAATTCTTCGGGCCGGATGGTGACGAAGAGGTTAAATGCTAGACGCCTCGCGGCGGGCGCCCAAGGGCGATCTTTCCCGAGTTTCGGCCGCGCGCGCCGCCTTGCCGCCTCATTTCACCCAGATCGCCAGCGCCATCGAAGCGGCGACGGCGACGACGCCGGCATTGACGAGCCACAGGCCGGCCTTGCGGTAGCTGTCGGGCAGCGCTTTGTCGGTGACGCGGCGCAGCCCGTAGAATGCGATGAGCACGCCGAAGCCGCCCAGCGCGCCCCACGCATAGGGCCACCAGCTTTGCGCGCTCACGCCTTCTTCCCCTCTTCCGCCGGCTCGGGCACGGGCTCGCCGCCGAGCGCGCGGACGAGCGCCACGAGCTCGCCATGCGCGCGCTCGAGACTCGCGGGATCCGTGCCGCGCAGCACGAGGCTCGTGCCGAAGCGGCCGGCCCGGTAGAACGGATAGCTGCCCATGTCGATCGCCGGATACTGCTTCTGAAGCGCGGCGAAGCCGTCGGCGATGACGCCCTCGGCGAGATGGACGCTGACCGTGCGCGACAGGATCGGCGCGCCGCCGACGAGGCGGTTGCGCAAGGTGTCGGTCATCGCGCGCATGATCGAGGGCACGCCGGCGAGAACGAACACATTGCCGATCTGGAAGCCGGGCGCGATGCTGACCGCGTTCTCGATCACCGTGCCGCCATCGGGGATGTAGCACATCTTCTGCCGCGCGGCGTTGAACTCGCCCGGCTTGTAGACGGCCTCCATCTTCCGGAACGTGTCCGCGTGGCAGACCAGCTTCACGCCGAACGCCTTGGCGATCGCTTCGGCGGTGATGTCGTCGTGCGTGGGTCCGATGCCGCCGGTCGTGAACACGTAGTCGAACGCCGCGCGCACCGCGTTGACGGTGCCGACGATCGTCTCCTCGATGTCGGGGATCACGCGCACTTCCCTGAGCCGCACGCCCCACTCGCCGAGCTTCTTCGCGAGGTATTGCAGGTTGGCGTCCTGCGTGCGGCCCGAGAGGATCTCGTTGCCGATGATGACGAGGCAGGCGGTGTATTCGGACTTGGCTGGCGGGGCGGCGCTCATGAAATCTCCGGTCTCGGGCGGGCGGCGCGAGCATAGCCGTCCGTGGCGCCGGGGCAATCGCGGGGCGGCGGGCCGGGCGCCCTTAACGCGTTCGAAACCATAACAGCGGTCCTTCCCCCGGTTGCAAGCGCCGCTATGCTGGCGGGGCCATGTCGAAGACGCCTCGCCCCCCGCTCGCCGCCGCCGGTTCCGCGCAGGCGCTCCAGGTCATCATCGACAACATGTCGCAAGGCCTGCTGGTGCTCGATGCAGGGCTGCGCGTCGTCGCGTACAATCCCGCGTTCCCCGCGCTGTTCTACCTGCCCGACGATCTGCTGCGCGCGGGCCTTCCGCTGGCCGAGATCATCCGCCACCAAGCCAAGCGCGGCGACTACGGCCCCGGCGACATCGAGGAGCACATCGCGCGGCGCGTCGGCCTGTTCGAGCAGCGCGTTGCGTTCCGGCGCGAGATCGAGCGCCCGGACCGGCAGGCGCTCGAACTGCGTTGCAGCACGACGCCCGACGGCGGGCTGGTCCTCACCTTCACCGACGTGAGCGAGCGCCGCACGCGCGAGAAAGAGACCGCCGCCACCGCCGCCGCGCTCAGGGCGATTCTCGACAACATGGCGCAGGGGCTAATGCTGCTCGACCGCGATCTACGCATCGTCGCCCACAACGCGATGCTGCTGCGGATCATGGACCTGCCCGAAGCGCTGGTGGCGGCGAAGCCGCTGCTCGCCGACGTCGTGCGCCTCACCATCGCGCGCGGCGACTATGGCGCGATCGACGTCGAACGGCGCGTCGCCGAACGGATCGCGCTGTACCGCAGCGCCGTGCCGTTCCGCCAGGAGATCGAGCGGCCGGGCGGGCGCATCGTGGAGCTGCGCGCCAACGCGGCGCCCGGTGGAGGCGTCGTCGCCACGTTCACCGACGTGACCGAGCTGCGGGTCGCCGAGCAGCACGCGATCGCGGCCAAGAACGCCGCCGAAGCCGCGAGCCGCGCCAAGTCGGACTTCCTCGCCAACATGAGCCACGAGCTGCGCACGCCGCTCAACGCGATCATCGGCTATTCCGAGGCGATCACGGCGCGGCTGTTCGGGCCGATCGCCGCGCGCTACGCCGAATATGCCGGCGACATCAACACGAGCGGCCAGCACCTGCTGCAGATCATCGGCGACCTGCTCGATCTCGCGAAGATCGAGGCCGGACGCATGGAGATCTTCGAGGAACGGCTCGATCTGCGCACCGTCGCCGAGGATGCCTTGCACATGATGCGCGAGCGCGCCCAGCGCGCCGGCCTCGCGCTCACGCTCGAATGCCGCGGCGACTTCACGCTCGTCGGCGACCGGCGGGCGATCCGGCAGATCCTGCTCAATCTCGTCTCCAACGCGATCAAGTTCACCGACGCCGGCGGCGCCGTCTCGGCCACGATCGCGGACGCACCCGCGGGCGGCCTCGCGCTCGTCGTGGCCGACACCGGCATCGGCATGGCCGCGCATGAGATTCCGAAGGCGCTCGAGCCGTTCGGCCAGATCTCGGGGCCGATGAGCCGGCGCCATCAGGGCACCGGGCTCGGCCTGCCGCTGGTGCGGTCGTTCGCCGAACTGCACGAGGCGACGATGGCGATCGAAAGCGCGCCCGGCACCGGCACGCGCGTTTCGATCGTGTTCCCGCCGAGCCGCCGCCCGGCCGCGACGCAACGCAAGGGCGTTGCTTAGGTCGAATCGCGCAAGGCGCGATTCGACTGGAGCCCGGCGCTTGCCGGGCGACGTGCCCGCCTGAGCGCGCGCACCATCACGATCGTTCAAGACGGTCTCCGGGGCCCGCCCTAGCCTGGGCACGCGCCTGGAGGTTCCGCATGAAGCAAGACCACGTCGCGACGAGATATGTGCGCTTCGAGCGCGCCGGCGCCGCCGCCTACGGCATCTGGAAGAACGGCATGGTCGAGGAACTTGCCGGCGGCCTGTTCGGCGGCCGCCCGACCGGCCGATCCTTTCCCGCGGCAGAGCTGCGCTTCCTCGTGCCGTGCGAGCCGACGAAGGTGCTCGCGGTCGGCCTCAACTATGCGAGCCATCGCGTGCATGTGGAGCGCGCCGAGGGTGGCATCCACAACGCCGCCGGCAAGCCGGTACCTTCGGACCGGCCCGGCGTGTTCGCGAAATTCCCGACGAGCCTCATTCCCGACGGCGCCGATATCGTGCTGCCCGAAGGCGCGACCAACGTGCATTTCGAGGGCGAGATGGCGCTCGTGATCGGCAAGGCGGCGAAGAACGTGCCCGTCGAGCGGGCACGCGAGCACGTGTTCGGCGTCACGATCTGCAACGATCTCGTCGATCGCGAATGGCTGCTGAACGACCTGCAGTGGTTCCGCGCCAAGGGCGCCGACGGCTTCGGGCCGATCGGGCCCGTCATCGTCACCGGCCTCGACTACGGAAATCTGAAGCTCGAGACGCGCGTGAACGGCGAGGTGCGCCAATCCTCGAGCACGTCCGAGCTGGTGTTCTCGCCCGACGAGATCCTCGCCTATTGCAGCCGCTACGTCACGCTGCTGCCCGGCGACGTGATCTTCACCGGCACGCCCGGCCAGACCCAGGCGGTGAAGCCCGGCGACACGATCGAGGTGGAGATCGAGGGCCTCGGCGTGCTGCGCAACACGGTGGCGCGATGAGCCTCGAATCGGTCCGGGACTTTCTCGCCGCGCGGGCGCCCGACGTCGCGATCGTTCCGCTCGAGCGGAACAGCGAGACGATGTCGCTTTCGGTGGCCTGGGGCGTGAAGCCGGCGCAGATCGCGAAATCACTCGTGCTGCGCGCCGGCGAACGCGCGCTGCTGCTGCTGGCCTGCGGCGACTCGCGGCTCGACAACAAGAAGGTGAAGGCCGCGTTCGGCGGCAAGGCCAAGATGCTGCCGCCTGAGGAGGCCACGGCGCTCACCGGGCATCCGGTCGGCGGCGTTTGCCCGTTCGGCCTCGCCACGCCGCTGCCGGTCTATTGCGACGTGATGCTGCAAGCCTATGCCGAGGTCGTGCTCGGCGCCGGCGCCACGAACGCCGCGCTGCGTATCGAAACGAAACGCATGGCGGAGATCGCCGGCGCGCAATGGGTTGATGTCTGCGAGGGACCGCGATAGCCGATCAGCCTGCGACGGCGGCCGCGCGGTAGCGGGCCGGCGACAGGCCGAAGGCGGCCTTGAACATCCGCGTCAGATGCGCCTGGTCGGCGAAGCCCGCGTCGAGCGCGATCTCGGCGAGGCCGCGGCCGGATAGGATGCCCTCACGCGCCGCATCGAGACGCCGCATCAGCAGATAGCGATAGGGGCTCGTGCCGTAGGCCTCGCGGAACGCGCGCGCGAGCGTGTAGCGGTCGTGGCCCGAAACCGCTTCGAGCTCGGCCGAGCGCACGACGCGCGACCGCTCCGAGTCGAGAAAGTCGCGCGTCCGCGCCAGCGCGCCGGCATCGAGCACGACGCGGCGGCGCCGTCCGCGGATCGCGGGATCGGCGGCGACGAGGCCGCGCGCCATGCTTTCCACCAGCGCATCCACCGCGAGCGGCTCGAGCGGCGCGGGAAAGCAATCGAACGCATGGTCCACCGCGCGGGCCAGCGCCGGGCTCGCCAGCACGGGATCGCGGACGAACGGCAGCGGGGCGGAGGCGCCGCACTGCGCCCGCGCGGCAGCGCCGATCCTGTCCGGCGCCACATAGACGATGCGGTAGCCGAACCCGCCGGGCGAGGCCGCGCGGCCGTCGTGCGGCTCGTCCGGATGGAGCACAACCACCTGGCCGGGCGCGCTGGTGCGGGCGGCGCCGCGATAGTCGAAGGCCTGCAGGCCGCGGTCGGTCAGGCAAATGGCATAGGTGTCGTGGCGATGGCGGGCGTAGGCGAAGCCCGAAAAAGAGGCACGCAGCAGGGCGACCCCGCCCGCAGGCGGCGCGCTTTCGATCCGGTCGCCGCACGGCTTGGCGGCAGCGCTGGCGGGCATGGCGGGCACGGCTCAATCCTATAGCAAGTCAGGCTCTTCGCCGCGACCCGGACGGTTGGCCGCAACAGGTCGCGCCCCCTTGCCGCGGGCGGGCCCAATCGCTACCTAACGGGCCGGAGCCCGAGACGAGCCACCCGACCCCATGCAGATCGCCGAGATATACGACCGCCGGCGCCGGCGGACCCAGCAGGTCAAGCTGCACGACGCGCGCGAATTCGACGGCATGCGCCGCGCCGGGCATCTGGCCGCGGCGACGCTCGATTTCGTCGGCCCGCATGTGCGCCCCGGCGCCACCACCGGCGAGCTCGACCGGCTGTGCCACGATTTCATCGTCGGCCACGGCGCGATCCCGGCCCCGCTCGGCTATCGCGGCTTTCCCAAGAGCATCTGCACCTCGGTCAACCACGTCGTCTGCCATGGCATTCCCGACGAGCGGAAGGTTCTGGCCGACGGCGACATCCTCAACATCGACATCACCGTGATCCTCGACGGCTGGCATGGCGACACCAGCCGCATGTTCACGGTGGGCGAAGTGGGCGTCCGCGCGAAGAGGCTCATCGACGTCACCTACGAGGCGATGATGCGCGGCATCAAGGTCGTGAAGCCCGGCGCCACGCTCGGCGACATCGGCTACGCGATCCAGGCTTTCGTCGAGGGCAACCGCTTCGCCGTGGTCGAGGATTTCTGCGGCCACGGACTCGGCACGATCTTCCACGACGCGCCCTCGGTGCTGCATTACGGACGGCCGGGCGAAGACCTCGAATTGCGCGAAGGCATGTTCTTCACCATCGAGCCGATGGTGAACGCCGGGCGCAAGGAGACGAAGATCCTTGCCGATGGCTGGACCGCCGTCACGCGCGACAAGAGCCTCTCGGCGCAGTTCGAGCATTCGATCGGCGTCACCGCCGAGGGCTGCGAGATCTTCACGCTCTCGCCGCAGGGCCTCCACCGCCCCGCCTTCACGGCCTGAAGCCCTCCCCGCTACCGCCGCGCGCAGGCCGCTGCTAAAGTCCGCCATCGCGCAAGGATTCCGCGTGAGGGCGGCCGATGGCGGCGGGCAAGTTCGAAGACGCAGCAAGAGCACTCTCGACGGACGACGCCGTGCTCGACGACGCGGCGCCCGTTCCCGCGCCGAAATTGGGCAAACGCGCCGCGGCGCCGAAGCCGCACTATCGCGGCCATCGCGGACGGCTGCAGCAGCGGCTGCTCGAGGCGGGCCCCGGCGCGCTCAACGACTATGAGTTGCTCGAGCTGCTGCTGGCGCCCGGCGACCCGCTCGGCGACACGAAGCCGCTCGCGAAGGAACTCCTGCGCCGGTTCGACAACAATCTCGCCACAGCGATCAGCGCCCCGGTCGAGGCGCTGCGGCGCGTCGAGACCGAGGTCGAGGCCGGCGGCCGCAAGCGGATGAAGCGCCTCGGCGAGCCGGCCATCGCCGCGCTCAAGGCGGCGCAGGCGGTGGCGCAGCTCTTCCTGCGCGAAGAGGTGAAGCAGCAGCCCGTGCTTTCGAGTTGGAAGCAGGTGATCGCCTATCTGCGCGCGGCGATGGCGCACGAGCGCACCGAGCAGTTCCGCATCCTGTTCCTCGACAAGAAGAACATCCTGCTCCGCGACGAGGTGCAGCAGCGCGGCACGGTGGATCACGCGCCGGTCTATCCGCGCGAGGTGGTGAAGCGCGCGCTCGAATTGGGCGCGAGCGCGCTGATCCTCGTGCACAACCATCCGAGCGGCGACCCCACGCCCTCGCGCGCCGACATCGACATGACCAAGGACGTGCAGAAGGCCGCCGCGGCGCTCGGCCTCGCCGTGCACGACCACATCGTGATCGGCCGCCACGGCCACGCCTCGCTGAAGACGCTCGGGCTGATGTAGGCGCGCCCGCCCGCTCAGATGTGGCGGCTCACGACGACGCCGAGCTTGACCAGAAGCAGGATCGCGAGCGCCACCGAGAGCCAGGTGGATATGTCGTAGCTGTTCTTTTGCGGCTGCGGTTCGGCGGTCGGCGTCTTCATGGAATGCGCTCCTGTGCGGCGTTTGTCCTGCGGGGATCGTAACGGCGCCCGCGCCGGCGCGCAGTGCCGGCCGTCACATCGCCGCAATTCGCCCCCCGAAAAGCCCCGTGCCGCGCGAAAGCGCGCCGTATTGCGCCGCTACCGGTGGTTTACCTGCCCTGAGGCAGGAAAACGCATTTCATAATCCTGAGGGAAATAAGGGAGCGAACCATGCAACGCCGCGAATTCCTGACCACCGCCGCAGCCCTCGGCTCGGCGGCGCCGATCCTCGGCTGGCCGGGCCTGGCCGCCGCCACGCAGGCGCCGCGCGTCAGCGGCCCCCATGCGCACGCCAATCTCGCGCTCTATTTCGCGCATGGCCCGTCGGCGCCGGGGCCCGTGCCGCTCACGCTCCAGGAAGCGCTGGCCAAGAACCAGGTGCTCGTCCACGAGACCGGCGACGTGAACCGGCTGATCGTCGAGAACCGCGGCGGCGAAGAGGTGTTCATCCAGGCCGGCGAGATCGTGAAGGGCGGAAAGCAGGACCGCGTGTTGACCGTGAGCCTGCTGCTGCCGAAGAATTCGGGACCCGTGCCGATCGGCGCCTATTGCGTCGAGCAGGGCCGCTGGCAGCCGCGCGGCAAGGAAGATTCCGCGCGCTTCTCGAGCTCCGACGCGGCCGTGCCTTCGCGCAAGGCCAAGATCGCGATGAAGGCGCCGGCGCCCGAGCACGCCGTGCCGATCGACCGCGTGATCCGCCCGGGCCTCCACGCCGGCGATGTGAGCCGCCGCCAGAACGAAGTGTGGAAGGACGTGGCCGAGACGCAGCGGAAGCTCGCCGGCACCGTCGGCGCGCCGGTGGAATCGCGCGAATCGCGCTCGAGCCTCCAGCTCTCGCTCGAGAATCAGCGGGTGCGCGCGACCGTGTCCGAATACATCGCGGCGCTGGCGCCCGCGATCGGCAAGGCGCCCGACGCGATCGGCCTTGTCTTCGCGATCAACGGCGCGATCAACAGCGCCGATCTCTACCCCTCGCACGGCCTCTTCAAGAAGCTGTGGCCGAAGCTGTTGAACGCGGCCGCGACCGAGGCGGTCGCCGAGAAGAACGGCAAGGACGGATCGCCGCCCAAGGCCGACGAGGTGCTGGCGTTCCTCGACAAATCCGAGCGCGGCAAGGCCGGCGAGCGCAAGATCGACGCGCGCACGACGCTCGGCACCCGCGAAACGGAGAAGAGCTACTACTTCGAGGCCAGGCGCGCCGACGGCGCCGTGTTCCACAAGAACTATCTGGCGCGATAGGCCCGCCGATGGCCGCCTAAAACCCCGAAGGGGTTTCGGCTCCAAGCCCAGGGTTGCCGCGCAGCGGCTAACCTGGGTCCCCGGCGGGAAATCAATTCAACGCCAACGGCGTTGTGCCAACGACGTCACCGCGGGCACAACCCCTGCGGGGTTGAAACGGATACACGAAGGTTTCCCAGGGTAGACGTTGCGCGGCAACCCTGGGCTCTGGGGCAGAACCGCTTCGCGGTTCCCTTATGCCCCACCGCCGAAGGCGCGCGGATCAGCGCGCTGTCTTCAGGCTCAGCATGTACGCCACCACGTCCGCCTTCTCGTCGGAGTAGAGGCGGAACGTCGTCATCGGCAGATGCTGCACTTCCATGAAGCGGGCGAGGTAGGCTTGGTTGACCTCGGGCCGCGCAACGATGTCGGCGAAGGCCGGCGCGCCCATGCTCGCCCGCGCGACCGCGCGCTGCTCGGGCTTCACGCGGTGGCACTCGGCGCACCATTTCTCGGCGATCGTGAGCCCCTTGGCGGCGCTCTCCGCGCTCGCCGCCGGCGAAGGCGGCTTCGTATCGGGCGTACAGGCCGCGCCCAGGAGCGCGAGAAGAATGGCCGGGCCGATGGCGCGAGTCATGGGGCGTCTCCGTTCCGAGAGCGCCGACTATGAATGCGCCGCCTTGCGCCGGCGTTGACCCAGGTCAAACGCGGACGCGCAGCTCCAGCATCCCGCGGGTCAGGATCGAATCCGACCAGGGCGGATGCGCGTCGGCGAGCGCGAGCTTCGGGAAGCGGCGCAGCACGCGCGGGAACGCCACCTGCGCTTCGAGCCGCGCCAGCGGCGCGCCGATGCAGAAATGGATGCCGTAGCCGAAGGTGAGGTGCTCGCCGGCATTGGCGCGGCGGAGATCGAGCCGGTCGGGCTCGGCGAAGACGCGCGGATCGCGGTTGGCCGCGCTCTGGAACAGGAAGAAGCGCTCGCCCCTCGCGATGCGCCGGCCGTGCCATTCGAAATCCTGTGCCGCGACGCGCACCATCGACAGCGACGGGCCGTCGAAGCGCAGCATCTCCTCGACTGCGTTCTCGACGGAGCGGGCGTCGTCGAGATGCGCGCGCATGTCCGCAAGCGCGTCGGGATTGCGCAGCAGCCAGTAGAGGCCGTTGGCGAGAAGCTGCGTCGTCGTCTCATGGCCGGCGAACAGCAGCAGCAGGGCCGTGGCCACGATTTCCTCGTGCGCGAGCCGGTCGTCGCGCTCCCGCGCCGCCAGCAGCGCCGTCGTCACGTCGCTGCCGCCGCCCTCTTCCGCGCGGCGGCGAATGAAGTGGTCGAAATAGTCGCTCATCTCCGCCATGCCGGCGGCGGCGCGGCGGTATTTCTCGGGATTGGCGCGCGAGGTGAGCACGAA
>CAYZSG010000138.1:0-13602 GCA_964481045.1 uncultured Candidatus Odyssella sp.
GGGGGCGCGGGGGAGGAATAACTTCGCGCGCTCCGCGCCCATTCCTTTTTCTCCCCGGCTCCCCGGCTCCTGTGATCTTTTCTTCTTTCCGCCCCGCGGATTTCGGCGGCGCGCTAGCTTTTGAGCTCGCTCCAGAGCTCGCGCACCTTGTCGAAGAAGCCTTTGGCCTTGGGGCTCGCCTCTTCGCCGCCGCCGGCCTTCCGGAACTCCTCGAGAATCTGCTTCTGCTTGGCGCTGAGGCTGGTGGGCGTTTCCACCAGCACCTCGATGATCATGTCGCCGCGGATCTGGCTGCGGATCTGCGTCATGCCCTTGCCGCGCAGGCGGAACTGCTCGCCCGACTGCGTGCCGGCGGGAACGGAGACGCGCGCGCGCGTGCCCTCGACCGTCGGCACCTCCACCGCGCCGCCGAGCGCCGCGGTGATCATCGAGATCGGCACGTGGCAGTAGATGTTGGCGCCGTCGCGCTGGAAGATTTCGTGCGGCGCGATCGAGATGAAGATGTAGAGATCGCCCGCGGGGCCGCCGCGCAGCCCCGCCTCGCCTTCGCCGGCGAGCCGGATGCGCGTGCCCTCGTCGACGCCGGCCGGCACGTTCACCGCCAGGGTCTTCTCGTTCACGATGCGGCCTTCGCCGCGGCACGTTTTGCAGGGTTTGTCGACCACCTCGCCGGTGCCGTGGCAGGCGCCGCAGGTGCGCTCGATCGTGAAGAAGCCCTGGCTGGCGCGCACGCGTCCGCGCCCGGCGCAAGTGGGGCACGGCTTGGGCTTGGCCCCGCCCTCGCCGCCAGTGCCCTGGCACGATTCGCACTTCGCGGCGGTGGGCACGCGGATCGTGGCCTTCTTGCCCTTGAAGGCATCCTCGAGCGAAACCTCGAGATCGTAGCGGAGATCCTGGCCGCGCTCGGCGCCGCGCTGGGCGCCGCCGCGGCGGCCGCGGCCGGTGATGTCGCCGAAGATGTCTTCGAAGATGTCGGCGAAGCCGCCGCTGCCGAAATTGAACTCGAAGCCCTGGCCCTGCTGGCCGGGGCGGAAGCCGCCCGGCGCCTGGCCCTGCGCGGGATCGAACGCGGCGTGGCCGAACTGATCATAGGCCGCGCGCTTCTGCGGGTCCTTCAGGACCTCGAAGGCCTCGTTGATCTCCTTGAATTTCTGCTCGGCGGCCTTGTCGCCCGGGTTGCGGTCCGGGTGATGCTGCATCGCCTTCGAGCGATACGCCTTCTTGATCGCGGCCTCGTCGGCCTTGCGATCGATACCGAGCACTTCGTAGAAATCGCGCTTGCTCATGGATATGCGTGCCGCGGCTCCGAATTCTTGCGCAATTCAGCCGCTCCCCCGCTTCTGATCTGCCTCCGCCGCTCCGCCGGCGCCCGCATGGGTCCCCGCTTGCGCGGGGACGACATGCGGATGTGGCGGAGAAGCGATCGCACCGTGCCGGCTACTACGCGCTCTTCTTCTTGTTCTTCTCGTCGACCTCTTCGTATTCGGCGTCGACGACCTTCTCGTCCTTGCCGCCCGCGCCCGGGCCGGCGCCCGCATCCGGGCCCTTGTCGCCGGACGAAGGATTGGCCGCGGCCGCTTCCTTCTCCTGCTGGGCCTTGTACATGGCTTCGCCGAGCTTCATCGAGGTCTGCAGCAGAGTCTGCGTCTTCTGCTGGATGGCGCCCGCGTCCTCGCCGTCCTTGGCGGTGCGCAGCTCCGCGAGCGCGGCCTCGATGGCGGATTTCTCGTCGCCGCTCACCTTGTCGCCGTGGTCCTTCAGCGCCTTCTCGGTGCTGTGGATCGCCTGATCGGCGGCGTTCTTCGCCTCGACGAGCTCGCGCTTCTTCTTGTCTTCCGAGGCGTGCGCCTCGGCGTCCTTCACCATGCGGTCGATCTCGTCCTTGCTGAGACCGGACTTGGCCTCGATGCGCACCTGCTGCGACTTGCCGGTGGCGCGGTCCTTGGCCGTGACCTGCACGATGCCGTTCGCGTCGATGTCGAAGATCACCTCGATCTGCGGCACGCCGCGCGGCGCCGGCGGAATGCCGACGAGATCGAACGTGCCGAGCATCTTGTTGTCGGCCGCCATCTCGCGCTCGCCCTGGAACACGCGGATCGTCACCGCCTGCTGGCCGTCCTCGGCGGTCGAGAACACCTGGCTCTTCTTGGTGGGGATCGTGGTGTTGCGGTCGATAAGGCGCGTGAACACGCCGCCCAGCGTCTCGATGCCGAGCGAAAGCGGGGTCACGTCGACGAGCAGAACGTCCTTCACCTCGCCCTGCAGCACGCCGGCCTGGATCGCGGCGCCGACGGCCACCACCTCGTCGGGGTTGACGCCGGTGTGCGGCTCCTTGCCGAAGAACTGCTTCACGGCCTCGACGACCTTGGGCATGCGCGTCATGCCGCCGACGAGGATCACCTCGTCGATGTCGGCCGCCTTGAGCCCGGCATCCTTGAGCGCGAGGCGGGACGGCTCGATCGTCCTCTGGACCAGGTCATCGACGAGTGATTCGAGCTTCGCGCGCGTGAGCTTGATCATCAGATGCTTCGGGCCCGACGCGTCGGCCGTGATGAACGGCAGGTTCACCTCGGTCTGCATCGCGTTGGAGAGCTCGATCTTCGCCTTCTCCGCCGCTTCCTTGAGGCGCTGGCGGGCGAGCTTGTCTTTCCGCAGGTCGATGCCCTGCTCTTTCTTGAACTCTTCCGCGAGGTAATCGATCACGCGCGAGTCGAAATCCTCGCCGCCCAGGAACGTGTCGCCGTTGGTCGAGATCACGTGGATCTGCGATTCGCCATCGACGTCGGCCACCTCGAGCACGGAGATGTCGAACGTGCCGCCGCCCAGATCGTAGACGGCGATCTTCATCTCGGGCTTCGTGCGGTTCTTCTTGTCGACGCCGTAGGCGAGCGCCGCCGCGGTGGGCTCGTTGATGATGCGCAACACGTCGAGGCCGGCGATCTTGCCGGCATCCTTCGTCGCCTGGCGCTGGCTGTCGTTGAAATAGGCGGGAACGGTGATGACGGCCTTCGTGACTGTCTCGCCGAGATAGGCCTCGGCGGTTTCCTTCATCTTCTGGAGGATGAAGGCGCTGATCTGGCTGGGCGCGTATTTCTTGCCGCGGGCCTCGGCCCAGGCGTCGCCATTGTCGGCGCGGATGATCTTGAACGGAGAATGCTGCGAGGCCTTCTTCACCTCGGCGTCCTCGAAGCGGCGGCCGATGAGGCGCTTCACCGCATAGAACGTGCCTTCCGGGTTGGTGACGGCCTGGCGCTTGGCGGCCTGGCCGACGAGGCGCTCGCCGTCTTCCAGGAACGCGACCATCGAGGGGGTCGTGTTGGCGCCCTCGCTGTTGAAGATGACCTTGGGCTTGCCGCCCTCCATGACCGCGACGCACGAGTTGGTCGTGCCGAGATCGATGCCGATGACTTTGGACATTGCTTTTCCTCTTCTTCCGGCGGACCCGCCCAGCCCGGTTGCCCTGGCGCCGGGGAGGCCCCCTATCCTCGTGAATTAAGGAGCGGCGGCAGGGGCTTACCAGCCCATCCCGCCTCTCCCAGTCCCGGCCCGGCATATGGGGGGAAAGGCGTAGGCGTGCAAGGGCCGGGCATCAGAAACCTGGCGAATTAGGGGGTTGAACGGCTGAAAACCCTGCGTCAACCCGTTCAGTTCGGCAATACGGTCTGCGACAGGCAGCAACGGAGAATAGTGATCGCCCTCGACGCGCGCACGCAAGGAACATATAATGAACTATATTCTCGTGCTGATTGAAAATGATTGACTCACGACAACAGAGTTTCGGTGGACTTTGGACCGAGCGCAAGCTCGCCCGCTTACGCTCGTACCTTACACCGTACGGCGCGATCCTTCGCAACCGGCCTCACCTGCGATTTGCATATGTTGACGGATTTGCTGGAACTGGTTCCAGAACTGTCGGCGCACTTGAGCGGCAGGCTCGTTTGCCGTTCGAAGCCCAAGAGGTACGAGAGTTCTTCGATGGGTCACCGAGACTCGCGCTCCAAAGTGATGCCGAGTTCCACGCGTACATCTTCATAGAAAAGATGCGGAGCAAGGCGCGCTCGCTCGAAACACTAAAAGCCGAGTTCCCTGCCAAAGCCGATCGAATTCGCATCTAGCATCGGGAGGCAAACGAGTTTCTTTCAGACTTTTTCCAGAAAAGCTGGGAGAATCACCGCGCACTTCTCTTCCTCGATCCATTCGGAATGCAGGTGCGTTGGGAAAATCTGGCCGCCGCCGCAGCAACTGAAGCTGTCGACCTTTGGTACCTGTTTCCACTTGGCGTCGCTGTCGTGCGGCTTATGAAGCGCGACGGATCAATTAGTGACAAATGGCGCCGAAAGCTGGACTCAATCTTTGGATCATCGGATTGGTTTGATCACTTTTATCATCGTCGGACAGAGTTGGATCTGTTTGGGGTGCAGGAAAGCGTCATACGAGAAGGCTCGTTCCAAGAAATCAAGGATTACTTTCTTTTGCGCCTTCGCTCCCTCTTCCCCGGCGTGGCGCGCAATCCCCTCCTTCTTACGAACGAGCGAGGTCGTCCCCTTTACTTGCTTTGTTTTGCGTGTGCGAATCCCAATGCGGTAGAATCCGCGGTGAGCATCGCCGAGCACATCTTGGGAAGAGACACGTAGTGGCCGGTAAATCCTCCATCGAATGGACCGAGTCCACGTGGAATCCGCTCACGGGCTGCACGAAGATCAGCCCAGGATGCAAGCATTGCTATGCCGAACGGCTCGCGAAGCGGCTACAGGCTATGGGCAATCCGAACTACGCGAACGGCTTCAAGTTGGCGTTCCACGAGCACGCGCTGGAGACTCCGCTACGCTGGAAGCGGTCGACGACGATCTTCGTCAACTCGATGAGCGACCTGTTCCAGAGAGGCGTTTCGCCCACGTTTATCCAACGCGTCTTCAATGTGATGCGGCGGGCGCATTGGCACCGTTTCCAGGTATTGACGAAGCGGGCCGACCGGCTTGCCGAGCTGGCGCCATCGCTCGACTGGGCGCCGAACATCTGGATGGGCGTGAGCGTCGAGAATGCGGACTACGTCGAACGCATCGACGACCTGCGGTCCACCGGCGCCCGCGTCAAATTCCTGTCGTTGGAGCCATTGCTCGGCCCGCTACCGCGCCTCGATCTCCGCGGCATTCATTGGGCCATTGTCGGCGGCGAATCCGGGCCCAAGGCGCGCCCGATGCGCGAGGAATGGGTGCTGGATATCCAGCGGCAATGCGAGCACGCGGGCGTGCCGTTTTTTTTCAAGCAGTGGGGCGGCAAGAACAAGAAGAAAGCCGGCCGCCTTCTCAATGGGCAGGTGTGGAATGGGATGCCGGACGCCGCAGCCGCCGGGCCTGCGGAATAGTGGCGGCTATTTCCGCCCTTTCTTGATCTTCACGGCCTTCGCAGGCAGCGCGCCGACATAAGCGATTGCCAGCGCGAGCCAACGGCGGAGCGCCTTGGCATCGCAGGCTTCGGGATCGACCCAGTAGAAGCCGGCCATCGCGCGGCCATTCATCACCACGGGGCTGCCGCCGGGCAGGCTTTCGGCCTTGGCCGCATCGGCCCGATCGGTGCGGATCATGTAGCCGTTCTTGCCGGCGCCGCAGAGCATGTTGCCATTGAGGAGAAAGCACATGCCGCCGAACATGCGCTTTTCCTCGAGCGGCGCGGCCGGCGGCTTCAGCGCGACCGCAAGCCGCGCCCGGAGCGTTTCGGCCAGCCGCCCTACGTCGTGCGTGCCTTCCCATTTCGCCATGGCGCACTCTCGCTGCGCGGCCGAGGCGCCGCGCCCTACCCGGCCCCGCCCGGCGGCAGCAGCAGCGCGTTCCTGATCTCGCGGTCGACCAGCGCTTCGGTTTCGATCTGCGCGGGCTCGTCGACGAATTTCTGCGCGGTGACGAGGTGCACGGGCGCCCAGACGAGATGGGTCGTATCGCCGCTTTCGCGCAGGCCGTAGCGCGACCACGAGAGGCGGCGCAGGCGCTCGCCGCGCTCGACATCTTCGTTTGCGGTGAGGACGAGCACATCGCCCTCGGGCAACTCCTCGCGCCGGCGCAGCAGCCATTCGCGGTTGCCCGGCGCCAGCGCGCCGTTCCACACCGACTCGACCGAATCGGCCAGGAACGCGGCGGCATCGGCCCCGTCGGGAACGGGCTGGAATCGCGAATTGACCCAGATCGTTTCGCGGTCCTCGGGCTCGTCGACCGCGAAGAGCTTGCGCCCGTCTTTCTCGCTGTCGATCTCCACCGTCCAGGCGCGCGGCACGCGCATGAGCAGATTGTCCTGGAAGTTCATGCGCTCGAGCGTGGCGCTGTGCGCGGCGCGATCGAGCGCCGTCGGCTCGGGCGCGAAGCCGCCGAGGTTCAGCCACTCGCCCACCGCGCGCGTGATCTCGGCGCGGTGCGGTGCCAGCGCCTCGGTGAGGCGGCAGCGCAATTCGAGCTCGCGCACATGCGTGCCTTTGAGCGGTTCGAGCCGCTTCCAGACGATCTCGCGGCCGGCGGGATCGCGATCGGGCACCAGCGCCAGAACGTGGCCGAGCGCATCCTTCGGCCGGCGCACCGAATCGCGCATCTCTTCGAGGTAGTCGAGGATGCGCGCCTCGCCGCGCGCGGCCGGCGGATCCTCGTAGACGTCGAGGCGGTAATCGACCGCGTAGCCTTCGCGCGGGCGCAGGCGGCCCGAGAACGGGCGCGCGGGCTGCAATGCCCAGCCGGCCGGCAGCGGCGCCACGAAGGTGCCGAGCCCGAGGCTGATCATGCGGCTTTCCGCGCCGTCGCCGCCCTCGGCGCGGCGGCTCGCGCGCGACATCAGCTGCCGCACCCAGGCGGGCGGATTGCGCGGATCGAAAATGGACATGCTGCTGCGGACGCCTGCGCCGTGCTGCTGCGGATCCCGGCAAAGGCTGCCACGCCGCCGCCACGCGGGCAAGCGCGTCAGGCGCAGCGCGGAAGCTCGTCGGCCTCGACCGTGCCGGCGCTGGCCACTTCGAGCAGCGCGGAATCGAGGATCTCGACGCGGTTGGCGGTGGGCAGGCGGATCGCGCCGCGGCCGCGCAGCGCCGTGAACAGGCGGCTCACCGTTTCCACCGTGAGCCCCAGATAATCGGCGATGTCGACCCGGCTCATCGGCAGGTCGGCGACGAAGCCCAGCGGGTTCGCCTTCGAGCGGCGCTGGGCCATGGTCAGCAGGAACGCGGCGAGACGCCCGGTGGCATTGAGACGCCCCAGCAGCATGATGCGCTCCTGCGCCTCGGCGATCCGGTCCATCAGCAGCCTGCGCACGGCATTGCGCGCAGCCGCATCGGCGACGACGCGCCGCTCGATGGATTCGCAATCGTAGGCGATGATGCTGGCGGGCTCGATCGCCTCGGCGCCCTGGACGTGGTCCGAGGCGGACTCGAAGCCGAAGAACTGGCCGGGGAACACGAATTCGCTGATGTGGCGGCGGCCGTCGCGCAGCATCCGGAACACGCGCGCCGATCCGCTCGCGAGGCAATACCAGCAGCGCGCGGGCTCGCCTTCGGTGAAGATCGGGGCATCGCGCGCAACGAGCAGCGCGGTGCCCCTGGGCCAACTCCCATCGGGAGCGAACGAAGGCGGCGCGTCGGCGAGGGCAGGCAGAGATCCGCTGAGCGCGAGCATCGAGGGTTGTCTCATTCGCGTTGTCGGCTCGAGGCGTACTCCTCCACGCGCGTCAATTGAATTCCGCCGGGCGCGCTAGACCATCCGGACTAGCTGGCAAGCCGAATGGATTCCCCCGGCGCTCGCGGCCTACCCTTCGCTGAAATAAGGGGAATAGGGTTGCCAGTCGCCGCACAACCGATGATCGCGATCATCGATAGCGATCGCTTGACCGCATTCGGCCTCGCGCTGCTGCTGCGCGATTGGGGCTACGAATCCATTGCCGGAACGACGGCGGACGAGATCTTCGGCCGCTTCGAGGCCCGGGGCGCCGCGATCGCCGCGATCGTCGCCGACGACCGCGCCGAAGACGGCATCACCGGCGGCGACGAAGCCGCGGCGCTGGCCATGCTCGCCCGGCGCGCGATCCCCACCGTGGTGCTCGGCGCCGAAGACGCCGGCACGCCCGGCATGGCCCAGATTCCGAAGCCGATCGAACCCATTAGGCTTCGCGACCTCCTCGAGACTATGATTAGAATTGAGCGGTGAGCCGCCCTCCGCGCGGCAGGGAAAGGGTTCCGTGCCGGCCGATCTCTCCCTTCTGAAGCATCTGGCCGATTCCATGCCGGGCCTCGTGTCGTACATCGACGCGGGGCTGTGCTACCGCTACATGAATCGCGCCTATTTCGACTGGTTCGGCCTCGATCCCGAGGCCGATCTCGGCAAGACGCCGCGCGATCTGGCGACCGAGGTGGGCTTCAAGGCGTTCGAACCCCATCTGCGCCGCGCGCTGACGGGCGAGAAGCTGGTCTACGAGGAGACGATCGATTTCCGCGCGCTCGGGCCGCGCGCGGTGCGCGGCTATCTCGTGCCGGACCGCGGCGCCGACGGCGTGGTGCACGGCGTCTTCTCGTTCACCGCCGACGTCACGCCCCAGCGCGAGACCGAGGATGCGCTGCGCCACGCGCATCGCGAGGCGATGGAGGCGGTGCGCGCGAAATCGCAGTTCCTCGCCGCGGCCAGCCACGATTTGCGGCAGCCGCTGCATGCGATGGCGCTGTTCATCACCGCGCTCGCGCGGCGCGTGAAGGATCCCGAGGGGATCGAGATCGTCGACAGCCTGCGCATCGCGGTCGATTCGATGCGCGCGATGTTCCAGGCGCTTGTCGACGTCTCCAGGCTCGACGCGGGCACGATCGCACCCGCGCCGAAAGTGTTCGCGGTGTCCGACGTTCTGGGCAAGCTCAGGACGGACTTTACCGCCCAGGCCGAGGCCAAGGGGATCGGGCTCAGCGTCCGGGATTGCGCGGCCGCCGTGCGCACCGATCCCGTCCTGCTCGAGAGCATGCTGCGCAACCTCGTGCACAACGCGGTGAAGTTCACGCCCTCGGGCAAGGTGCTGGTGGGCTGCCGGCGGCGCGGCGGGATGCTGCGCATCGACGTGCTCGACACGGCCGGCGGCATCGCCCCCGATCAGCTCGAGAGTATTTTCGACGAATTCCGCCGCCTGCAGCCGGCCCGCAAGACCGGCACCGAGGGCCTGGGCCTCGGCCTCGCCATCGTGCGCCGGCTATCGCGCCTGCTCGACCTGCCGGTGACGGTGGGCTCGGTCGTGGGGCGCGGCACGCGGTTCTCGATCGCGGTGCCCGTGGCAGGCGGAATGGCGCCGGCCGCCGCGCCGGAGGCCCGGCACCCGGCGAGCGGGCCTTCGCTGCACGGCGCGCGCATTCTTGCCGTGGACGACGACGAGATGGTGCGCGGCGCCGTGGCGCGGATCCTGAGCGACTGGGGCTGCACGGTGGCCACCGCGGCCTCTCCGGCCGAGGCGCTGCAGCGCATCGACCTCGACGGATTCCGCCCGAGCATCCTGCTCGTCGACTACAATCTCGGCACGCCGATGGACGGGCTGGCGCTGGTCGAGACGATCGAGAAGCACCTGCCCGAGCCGGTGCCGGCAATCCTCGTCACTGGCGCCACAGATACCGACGCGATCGTGCGTTTCGAATCCTCGGGCCACGCCTGGCTCGCGAAGCCGGTGGAATCGGCGCAGCTCCGCCGCACCGTGGCCTATATGCTCGACAAGGCGCGCCGCAGCCGCAAGAGCAAGCCGGCTTAGCCGCGATCAGATATTGAACTTCGCCGCCAGCACCGCGGCTTCGGTGCGGTTGCGGGCCTTCAGGAAGCGCAGCACCGCGGCGAGATGGATCTTCACCGTGCCCTCGGCGAGATCGAGCTCCCGCGCGATCTCCTTGTTCGCGCGGCCCTTGGCGAGGAGGCGCAACACGTCTTTCTGGCGGGGCGTGAGGCCATCGAACGCCACCGGGGGCGCGCTGGTGGACGGCGGCTCGGGCTCGGGCATCGCCGGCGAGGCGAGCTGCGGCGGCACATACACCTGCCCGCGCCGGATGCGGTCGATCGCCGCGAGCAGCTCGCCATCGGGCGAGCTTTTCACGACATAGCCGTGCACGCCGGCGCCGAGCGCGCCGAGCACGTCGTTGCGCGAGTCGGAGCCCGAGAGCACGAGGATCGCCGTTTCCGGATAGGCCTCGCGCACCGCGCGCAGGCTTTCGACGCCGTTCATGCCTGGCATGCGGAGATCGAGGACCGCGAGATCGACGGGCGCCGCGCTCGACAGCGCCTCGAGCGCCGCATCGAGGCTATCGACGTCGCGCAGATCGGCCTTGGGATAGGAATCGGATAGAAGGAGCTTCAGCCCCTTGCGAAAAAGCGCGTGATCGTCGGCGATGAGTATGCGCTTCAGAGGACGCATCGGCTGTTCCCGCTCTGCTGTCGCCCCACCCAAACCCCCGCCGGTCCTCGCGGCGGGCCTCCCCACGGGGTGATTGTGAGTACATCGAGGGTTGTCGGCAAGACATTCACCATACTTTTCCTGCATCGGCGGCCTATTGTCCCAGCATGATCGTTTCGGCCTCATTCCGCACCGACATTCCCGCCCATTACGGCGCCTGGTTCCTGCGCCGGCTCGACGCCGGCTTCGCGATGGTGAGCAACCCCTATGGCGGACCCGACTATCGCGTGAGCCTTGCGCCGGGCGAGGCGGATGGTTTCGTGTTCTGGACGCGCAATGCCGGGCCTTTCATCCCAATACTAAACGAAGCGAAGCGGCGCGGGTTTCCGTTCGTCGTACAATTCACGATTACCGGATATCCGCGCGTGCTGGAGCCGGGGACGCTCGACACGGAGGCCGCGATCGGCCAGCTGCGCGAGATCGCGCGCCGCTTCGGGCCGCGCGCGGCAGTGTGGCGCTACGACCCCATCGTGGTTTCGGACTCGACGCCCGTCGCATGGCACCGCGCGAATTTCGCGCGCCTCGCCCGCGCGCTGCGCGGCGCCAGCGACGAGGCCGTGACCTCGTTCGCCGAGCCTTATCGCAAGACGGCGCGCAATCTCGCCGCCGCGCTGGGACGCGCGGGACTTGCCTGGTGCGATCCACCACATGATGAGAAGCGCGCACTCGCCGCCGACCTCGCCGCGATCGCCGCCGAAGAACACGTGCGGTTGACGCTCTGCACGCAGCCGGCGCTACTGCCGGGCGCAGCCGAGGCGGCGCGCTGCATCGACGCCGTGCGCCTTTCCGACGTCGCCGGGCGCACGATCGCGGCGCGCACAAAGGGCAACCGGCCCGGCTGCCTCTGCGCCGAATCGCGCGACATCGGCGCGTACGATACCTGCGCCCAGGGCTGCGCCTATTGCTACGCCGTGGGCAGCCGGCCGCGCGCGCAGGCCGCGCTCAGGGCGCACGATCCCGCGGCCGCAAACCTCGCGGGCGAGTTCGAGGTCGTGCACGCCAGCTATCAGCTCGCGGTGCGCAAGACCGCGTATTAGCGCGCGGGCGGCGCGAAGCGCAGTAGGACGAGCTTGCGGCCGGGCTTGCCGACGGGATCGGTTTCGGCCAGCGCGGTGACGCCGCCGGCGGCATCGACCGCGAACACATCGCTCTCGCGCGCGCCATGCGCCGAAGTGTCGATCTCGGCGCGGCGCGCGAGCGAGAAATCGAACAGCGCGATGCGCGGGACTTCCACCGCCGCCGCGATCCAGCCGGACTCGTGCACGGCGAGCCGGCAACGGTGCTTCTCGGCGGGCAGATCCAGCACGACATGGCCGGGCAGAAGGCGGCCGTTCTCGCCGTGCAGGGCGAGAACCCAGCGCTTGGCGGGCGCCGCGATGTGCGGCTGCTCCTCCCAATTGTAGAAGAAATGCGCAAGGCGTCGCTCGCCGAGAAAGCGCCAGCAACCTCCGCTGAACGGCAGCGCCGCGCGCTTGACAAGCGCGCCGCCGGACGATCGCCGTTCCCAGAACGGCTTCTCGCGGTCGAGGACGACCGCGTCGCTGCCGCCGCCGCGGCGGAAGCGCACCTCGTACACACCGCCGGGCGGCATCGGGTGCCTGCTGACGAAGGACCATGCGACGCGGCCGTTGCGATCGAGCAGCGCGAGCGCCGGCGAATGCGGCCCTTCGAACCCACCGCCGAAGACGATGACGTTGCCGCGCCCGTCGGCGGCGAGGCCGCCGAGCTCCTGCATCTTCTCGCCGCGCACGCGCACAGGCTGCGTGGCGCGCACGCGCCCGTCGCGCGCGAGGCGATAGACGACGAGCTCTTCGGGCGGGCCGCGGTTGGTGAACAGCGCGAAGCCATCGGCATCGGCGGCGAGCACGGCGCCGCGGCTGTAGTGGCGCGAATCGGCCTGCGGCGCCGAGCGCGCTAGAACGCGCCCATCGGGCGAAATGCTCTGCAGCAGCAGGCGGCGAACCGTGGCGTCGCCCTCGCCGCGCTCCTGGTCGATCGCCAGCAGCGCCGTGCCATCGGCATGGAGCGCAAGCCCGGTGTAGAAGCCGAACTTGAATCCCTCATCCGGCTCGATATTCAGTGACCAGACGAGAGCGGGCCGCGCCTGTTGCGCCGCCGCCGCGCCCGACACGAGCAGCAGCGCGACGGCGCCGGCGAACGCGCGCAGGCGCCTCATCGCTCGGCCACGATGAAGATGCGGCGGAACGGAAACAGCGTCTTGCCGTCGGTCTGCGGCGGATAGGCGGCCGCGATGCGCTCGGAATAGGCGGCGAGGAAGCCCTTGCGGCCCGCGTCATCGAGCGCGTCGAGATAAGGGCGCAGGGCCGTGCCTTTCGTCCATTCGACGACGGGATTCGGGCCTTCGAGCACCTGGAGGAATTCGCTCTCCCAGATGTCGAGCCGCGCGGCGAGCGGCGCGAGGATGCGGTAATACGCATCAGGGTCGTGCACGGCGCGGATGCTCGTGACACCGGCAAGCTTCGCCTTCCACGGTCCCGCCTCGGCCGCCTCGATCATCGAAGTGTGCGAGGCGGCGCGGTGATTGCGCGGCATCTGCACCGCGAGCGAGCCGCCCGGCGCCAATTGCTCCATGAGGCGCGGGAACAGCGCGTCGTGCCCCTCGAGCCAGTGCAGCGCGGCGTTGCTATAGATCACGTTCGCCGGCTCGGCCGCGCGCCACGACGCCAGTTCGGCATGCAGGAACGCGATGCGCGGCGCGGCGACGCGCGCCTTCTCGAGCATCGGCATCGCGCTGTCGACGCCGGTGACGCGCGCCTTCGGCCAGCGCTCGGCGAGCAGCTTCGTGACGTTCCCCGCGCCGCAGCCGAGATCGTAGACCGACCCCGGCTCCTCGGCGCGGATGCGGCCGAGGAGATCGAGCGCCGGCCGCAGCCGGTGGTCGGCGAATTTGAGGTATTGGTTCGGGTCCCAAGTCGTCATTCAGGCTCACCCAGTCCAGACGTCATACCGACCGAAGCGGGCAGCCCTTGCGGCTCGCGAAGGCGCGCCGCTCCGGTCGGGATGACGGCATGGGACGAGCCATGCCGTCACTTCCGCCCGCGCCGCGTCTCGATCGCGCCCCAGAAGACGCTTAGGATCTTCGTTCCGGAGAGGCGGTTGATCTCCTGGATGCCGGTGGGCGAGGTGAAGTTGATTTCGGTGAGATAG
>CAYZSG010000139.1:0-13491 GCA_964481045.1 uncultured Candidatus Odyssella sp.
GTCGTCCCCGCGAAAGCGGGGACCCATGGCTCCAGCCACGGATATTGGCGCCGACACATCGCGTGCGGTCACATGGGTCCCCGCTTTCGCGGGGACGACAAGTACTAAGTGTACGTTCACCCCTGCCACACCGCTTCGATCTCGTCGTCGAGGCCGGTGGCGGCGCGGCTGTCGGCATCGAACACGAATGAGCGGCGCTGGGCGCGGCTCCAGGGTTCCCATTTCGGCAGGCCGGCGTGGTTGGGATCGCCGGTGCGGGCGAAGGCGCACCAGGCGCCCATCATCTGGCGCGAAAGGCGCGTCATCGCCGCGCGGTCGCCGTCCTTCAGCATCGTCGGCGGCACGGGCGCGTTCTCCCAGTCCGCGAGATTGCCGAACACGAACGGCAGTTCGATGCAGTGCGCGGCGCGATAGGGCGCGTCGGCGGTCGGCTGCCAGTCGAAGCGATAGAGATAGGTGCGGCCGTGCTTCTCCTGCGCATCGGCGAAGCGCAGCGAGGGCAGGCGAAACATGCCGTCGGTGCGGATCGACGCGAACAGCGCGGGCGCCGAAACACCGGGCAGGCGCTTCGCATAGGCATCGACCACGGCTCCGGCGCGCGCGCCGGCGGTGGGCCGGATGGCGTCCGCGATTCCGGCGCGGTCGATGTTGGCGATCGCCTCGTTGTTGATGAAGAACGCATGCACCTCGTCGCGCGTCGTGCCGATCATCACGTCGATGCCCTTCGCGCGGCCCGCGACCACGCCGGCGGGCGGATCGGTGTTCAGCACCGCGCCGTCATGGACCATGCGATAGACCGGCGTGGGGTCGCTGGGCTTGCCCAGCGCCATCATCGCCGCGCGCTGCGCATCGAGCAGCTTGGCCACCGGCACGTCGCGCAGCGCCGCGATGCGCGCGCGGTCGAGGCCGAGCGCTTTCAGCATCTCGTCGGTGACGCGCAGCGCCGTTTCGGGCGTCTGGTGCGGCATGATCGCGGCGCTTTGCAGGATCGCGCGGCGGAACAGCTTCACCGCGTTCGGCATTTCCATCAGCGTCGCGATCGAGCCGCCGCCGGCCGATTGGCCGAAGATCGTGATGTTTGCGGGATCGCCGCCGAAACCCGCGATGTTGCCGCGCACCCATTCGAGCGCGGCCACATGGTCGAGCAGGCCGTAATTGGCACCGCTGCCCGAGCCCGGCAGGCCCGGCACATGGAGATAGCCGAGCGCGCCGAGCCGGTAGTTGACGCCGACGACGACGGCGTCGCCGAAGCGCGCCAGCTCCGCGCCGCCGTAAAGCGAAAGCGAGCCGGCGCCGCTCATCCAGGCGCCGCCGTGGAAGAACACCATCACCGGCCGCTTGCCGCCGGTCGCGGGCCATGGCGCGCTGATCGTGAGCGTCAGGCAATCCTCGCCCTGGCCGTTCGGGAAATCGGCGCGGCCCATCACGCGCTCGAGGCGCGAGGGAAGCTGCGGCGGCGCCGCGCCGTCCTTCGTGGCGTCGCGGACTCCGGCCCAGCCGGCATGCGGCGCGGGCGGCGCCCAGCGCAAGGCGCCCAAGGGCGGCGCCGCATAGGGCACGCCGCGGAACACCGCGACATTGCCGGACAGAGAGCCGGAGAGCTTGCCTTTTGCGGTCTCGACGATGGCGGCCATGGCGTCAGAGCCCCATCATCTTGAGCACGGCCCTGGTCAGCGGCCGGCTCGGGTCCATCACCTCGTTCCAGGCCGAGAAGTGATCGTGGCCGGGCAGCGGCACCTCGATCACCGGCACGCCGCTCGCCTTCAGGTGCTTCGTGTAGATCTCGGTCTGCGAGAGGAAGCCGGGCGATTCGTCGGCGCCCACGGCCATGATCACCGGGCACTTCGATTTCGGCTCGAGCTTGGCCGGCGAGTTGCGCGCCACGGCGTTGGGCGCGATCTGCAGCCATTCGCCGGTGAAGGCGCGGGCGAGCGGCTTCAGGTCGAAGAGGCCGCTGATGGCGACCGCGCCCTTGATCACGTCGGCGGGCATTCCGTAATCGCGCGCCCAATCGGTCGAAAGCATCATGCCGACAAGGTGGCCGCCGGCCGAATGCCCGCTGATGTAGATGCGGCTGGGGTCGGCGTTGTAGAACGCCGCGTTCTTCCACGCCCAGGCGATGAACGCGCGGCATTGGTGCACGATGATGTCGAGGTGAACGTCGGGGCAGAGCGAATAGGTGTTCACCATCACCGTGGCGCCGGCCGGCTGAAGCGCGGTGGCGACGAAGCTGTTCTCGTCCTTCGTCAGCATCCGCCAATAGCCGCCGTGGAGGTAGAGCATCAGCGGCGCGCCGGCTTTGGCGGCCGGGAACACGTCGCACACCTCGTCGCGATGCGGGCCATAGGCTACGTCGCGGCGCACCGGCAGCTTCTTGCGTGCGGCTTCGCTCAAGGTCGTGAAACCGGGCAGATACACTTTCTCGAACTTGTCGCCGATCGGCGCGCGCGCGCTGTAGGCCAGGTCGAGTTGGGCCTGGTCGGCCGGATTCAAAGCGTCCATCGTGGCTCCCTCTCGTGCCCCCGATGCGCGGAGGCGGCGCTTAAACGTTCGTTTACCCTCCCGGCACCGGACGTTTACCATACGGGCGGAGATCCGCCGCCGTGATGCCGGGCCGGGTAGGCCCGTAATAAGCTGCGGGGTCGCCGCGGCAAAGCACTAGAAAGGACATGCCGCCGATGCGCGCCGTTCTCCATCCGCTGCTCTTCCTCGCCGCCCTCGTTCCCGCCGCCGTGGCGCCGTGCGCCATTGCCCAAGTGGCCGATGCGCCCGGCACGCGCGATCATCCGATGATCAAGCGCTACGATGGCTCGTGGATCCTCGGCTATCAGCAGCGCGAATACACCGAGTTCGCGATCCCCACCGGGCCGCTCAAGGTCGATTATTCGAACCAGGCTGCGCCCTATTCGCTCGAGCGCAGCGCAAAGGTGGAAGGCCGCCACACACGCGTCATCTACGTCGTCCCCGTCAAGCGCTCGACGCTCGAGGTGCTGCGCAACTACACCGGCGATCTCGAAGCGAAGGGGTACAAGCAGCTGTTCAGCTGCAGTGGAGCCGAATGCGGCCCCAGCCAGGGCCAGCAACTCGTCACGCACTGGATGTATCCGATCGCGAGCACGCAGAAGCCCCGAAACAAGGGGCAGATGACCGAGTTCGCGCTGAATTTCCCCGAGGATGTGCGCTACGTCGCCTATTGGCTCGACCGGCCGGAGGGCTCGATCTACGTGGCGCTCACGATCGCCGAGAACAAGTTCAACCAATGGCCCGAGACGTTCGACAAGGTGATGGTGCTGATGGACGTGGTCGAGGTGGGCCGCATGGAGCGGCGCATGGTCGACCCCAAGGCCGACGAGATGCAGCGGGGCCTCGACCAGAACGGCAAGGTCACGCTCTACGGCATCCAGTTCGATTTCAACAAGGCCGAGATCAAGCCGGAATCGGCCGGCACGCTCGGCGAGATCGCGAAGCTGCTGAAGGCCAATGCGGCGCTGAAACTCTACGTCGTCGGCCACACCGACGGCGTCGGCGCCGTCGCCTACAACAAGGATCTCTCCGAGAAGCGCGCCGGCGCCGTGGTGCAGCACCTCGTGCGCCAGCACGGCATCGCCGCCGACCGCCTCACGCCCGCCGGCGTCGGCCCGCTGGCACCCGTGGCGACGAACAGCACCGAAGAGGGCAGGGCGAAAAACCGGCGCGTGGAGCTGGTGGTGAGGCCGTAGAAGCTCGACCGGCTCGCGCCCCGACCGAACCCGTCATCCCGACCGGAGCACGGCGTGCTTACGCCGTGCGGAGCGGAGGGATCGCGCGGCGGCGGCCACATGCAACTGCACCACGATCCCTCCACTCCGCGGCCGCGCCAGGTGGCGCGACCGCTCCGGTCGGGATGACGTGCGTTGGGCGCGAGGCGCTACCGCATCGGCGCGCGGCTGTCGGCGCCGCTGTCGATCGGGAGCATGCGGATCTCGTCGCCCTTGGCGCGCGTGCGCACGGCTTCGTAGTCGAACGCGGCGCGGGCGATCACGGCGTCGGCGGGCGCTCCGGCCGGCAGCGCGCCCATCGCGAGGCCGCCCGCATGCGCGAGGCGCGTGGCCACGAAGATATCGGCCACTTCGTTCGGCGCGTAGCGCAGCAGCAATGAGGCTTGCAGTGCCAGCGCCATGCGCTCGACGAGATGGCGCGCGGCGAACTCGCCGGCGCTGCCGTGCTGGGCGAGATCGGCGGCGAGCGCCGTGACGAACGCATCGTAGCGGCGGTCGGCGCCCTTGGCCGCGGCCAGCTCGGCCGCGAGCGCCTCGCGCGACTCGGGCTCGCGCGCGAGCGCCCTCAGCACGTCGAGGCAGATCACGTTGCCCGAGCCTTCCCAGATGCCGTTCAGCGGCGCGTCGCGATAGAGCCGCGCCATCGGGCCTTCCTCGACATAGCCGTTGCCGCCGAAGCATTCGAGCGCTTCGAGCACGGTTTGCGAGACGCGCTTGCAGATCCAGTATTTCGCCACCGGTGTGGCAATACGGGCAAACGCGCCGCTCTTGCCGGCCTGCGCTTCATCGAACGCGCGCGAGACGCGCAGCATCAGCGCCACCGCCGCCTCGCATTCCACCGCGATGTCGGCGATCACCGCGCGCATCAGCGGCTGGTCGATCAGGCGGCGCTGGAACGCGCGGCGGTGCTGCACGTGGTGCAGCGCCTGCGTGAAGGCCGCGCGCATGAACGCGGTCGAGCCGATGATACATTCGAGCCGCGTGTGGTGCACCATCTCGAGGATCGTGGCGACGCCGCGCCCTTCCGGCCCCACCATGCGCGCCCAGGTGCGGTCGTATTCGATCTCCGACGACGCATTGGTCTTGTTGCCGAGCTTGTCTTTGAGGCGCTGGATCAGGAAGCGGTTGCGCGTGCCGTCGGGCAGGAAGCGCGGCACGAAGAAGCACGAAAGCCCCTTCTCGGTGTTGGCGAGAGTCAGGAACGCGTCGCACATCGGCGCCGAGCAGAACCATTTGTGGCCGGTCAGTTCGTATTCGCCGCCCCCGTCCCCGGAATTGCGGCCGCCCTTGCCGAGCGGCTTCGCCGCGGTCGTGTTCGCGCGCACGTCCGAGCCGCCCTGCTTCTCGGTCATCGCCATGCCCATCAGCACGCTCGTCTTCTTGGGCGCGGGGATGAAGCGGCGGTCGTATTTCGTGTCGAGCAGGCGCGGCACCCACTCGTCGGCGATCTCCTTCTGATGGCGCAACGCGGGCACGGCCGCGAACGTCATCGCGATCGGGCAGGAGGGGCCTTGCTCGCCCTGGCCGAACACATAGTGCAGCGCCGCGCGGACCACGTGCGCGCCGGGCTTGGGCTCGCTCCACGGCAGCGAGTGGAGCGCGGCACCCTTGGCCACGGTCATCAGATCATGCCAGGCATCGGCGAATTCCACCTCGTCGATGCGGTTGCCGAAGCGGTCATGCGTGCGCAGCACCGGCAAGGTGGCGTTCGCCTTGGCGATCGTCTCCTGGTAGGCCGCGCTGCCGACGCGGACTCCGAGCGCGGCCACATCGGCCTTGCCCCAGCCGCCGCCCTCGCGCGCGAGGCCCTCGGCCAACGGCCGGTCGATCGCGTAGAGGTTCACGTCGGCCAAGGCCGGCGGCTGATTCTCGACCGTGTGCGTGATCGTCATGGCGGATGTCCCTTCTGCGCGAGGCTAGCACGGGTCGCCCAAACGCTTACGCTCCAGAAACGAACCGCGCGCCGCCTTGATCTAGGCCAAGGCGGGGGCTTTCGCCTCTAGGCCGAGCTTTTCGGCGACCGCGTCGGCGATCGCGAGCGAGGCGGTGAGGCCGGGGGATTCGATGCCGTAGAGCGCGGCGTAGCCGGGAACGCCGGTCTCGGCCGGCCCGTGAATGACGAAATCGGCAGCCGGGGCCTCGGGCGCGCTGATCTTGGGACGGATGCCGCTATAGCCGGGCGCCAGCGCGCTGTCGGCCAAGCCCGGCCAATAGGTGCGGATCGCGGCATAGAATTTTTCGGAGCGGCGCGGATCGACCGCGTAGTGGCGCTCGCTCACCCACTCCACGTCGGGGCCGAAGCGCGCCTGGCCGGCCATGTCGATCGTGAGGTGCACGCCGAGGCCGCCCGGCTCGGGCATCGGATAGATGAGCCGCTTGAACGGCGAGCGGCCGGCCAAGGTGAAATAGCTGCCCTTGGCGAGATAGGGCGTGGGAATTCGCGCCACGCCGGCGATGCGCCGCGACAGCGCCGGCGCGTCGAGCCCGGCGCAGTTGACGACGAGGTTGCAGACGAGGCGCATCGGCGCGGCGCCGCCGGTTTCGATCAGCACGCCGCCGCCGGCAGGCTCGCCGCGCAGCAGCGGCGTCTCGAACGCGATCGCCGCGCCCGCCGCCTCGGCCTCGCCCTGGAGCGAAAGCATATAGGCGTGGCTGTCGAGGATGCCGGTCGAGGGCGAAAGAAGGGCGGCCGTGCAGTTCAGGGCGGGCTCCAGCCGCAAGGCCTCCGCCGCCGAAAGCCAGGCGAGATCGTAAACGCCGTTGGCCTCGGCCTTGGCCTTGAGCGCGGCAAGACCCGCCTCCTCGCGTTCGTTGGTGGCGACGATGAGCTTACCGAGCCGCTTATGCGGCACGTCGCGCGCGCCGCAATAGGCGTAAAGCGACTCCTTGCCGGCCACGCACAGCCGGGCTTTCAGCGAGCCGGTCGGGTAGTAGATGCCGGCATGGATCACCTCGGAATTGCGCGAGCTGATCTCGGTGCCGATCGCCTCGGCTGCTTCCAGCACCACCACCTCGCGCCCGGCCAGCGCCAGCCGCCGGGCCACGGCGAGGCCCACCACGCCGGCACCGATCACGGCGCAATCCGCGCGCTCGGTCATGCGGACCCGGCCCGAAACGCCGCGCCGGTGTGGCAATTCCGCGTCGTCCGTTCGATTTCGTCGGCGATCATCAACACGAGGCCTTGTGCCGTGCGTATCATGGTTTAGGGTAAGCAAATCGGACGCGGCAAGCGGCGCAGTGGGGATGGGGCGCCGCCGGATCCGCGAAGCCCGTGTTAACGGGCAGGACCGGATAATGGCGGCCATGCCGGGTATCTGGACACGGCGCAGGCTCCTGGCAGCGGGAGCCGGGATGGGTGCAATCGCAGCACTCGGTGGCCCCGCGCGCGCGCAGGATAAAGACGGCGGCATCCGGTATTTCCGCATCGGCACCGGCGCCACCGGCGGGACCTACTATCCGATTGGGACGACGCTCGCGAACGCGATCAGCAATCCGCCCGGCTCGCGCCCTTGCGACCGCGGCGGGGCCTGCGGCGTGCCCGGCCTCATCGCCACCGCGCAGACGACCCAGGGCTCGGTGCAGAATCTCGAAGAATTGATGGCGGGCCGATTCGATGCGGCGCTCACCCAGGCCGACATCGCCTACTGGGCCTATCGCGGCGAGGCGATCTATCAGAGCCGCAAGCCGTTCGAATCGCTGCGCCTGATCGCCACGCTCTATCCGGAAACCGTGCACCTCGTCGTGCGCCGTGATGCCCGCATCGCCGCGGCCGGCGATCTCGCCGGCAAGCGCGTCTCGCTCGGCGAGGCGGGGTCGGGCACGCTCGTCCATGCCCGCATCGTGCTCGAGGCGCACGGCCTCGCGCCCGAGGATCTCGACGCGGTGTATCTCCGCATCGGCGAATCGGCCGATGCGCTCGGCCAGGGCAAGCTCGATGCGTTCTTCTTCACCGGCGGCGTGCCGGTCGCCGCGGTGGCAGCGCTGGCCGGCTCGACCGAGATCGCGCTCGTGCCCATTGCCGGCGCCCCGATCGAGCCGCTGCGCCGCCGCTATCCCTATTTCAGCACCGCGCGCATCTCGGGCGCCGACTACAAGGGCGTCGTCGATACGCCCACGCTCGCGGTCAGCACGCTCTGGGTCGTCGATGCCAAGGCCGATGCCGAGCTGATCTACGGCGTCGCCAAGGCGCTGTGGCACCCGAATACCAAAGCGCTGCTCGAGAAGGGGCACCCGGCCGGCAAGCTCATCACGGTCGATCGCGCGGTCGAGCCCTCGCCGATCCCGTTCCATCCCGGCGCCGAGCGCTATTACCGCGAGATCAACAAGCTGCCGGCGCGCGCCAATGGCGGCACGCCGGGCCAGGGCGACGCGCCGAACTAGGCGCCGCTAGATCGCCTCGTCGCGCGCGATCAACCACGGCTCCTTCATCGCGGCTTCGCGCCACGAATCGAGCGCCGGCCACTCCCACATCGCCTCGCAATAGGCCGAGGCATTGCCGTCCATCGGCACGCGATAGGTCGTGAAGCGGCTCACCACCGGCGCGTAGAAGCAATCGGCGAGCGTGAGCGCGCCGAACAGATACGGCCCGCCCGCGCCGTGCGCCTTGCGGCATTCGCGCCAGATCTCCTGCACGCGGTCGATGTCGCGCTGCGCGTCGGCGTCCCACTTGGGCGGCGCCTTCGTGCGGTGCATGTTCATCGGCAACTGGCCGCGCAGCGCCACGAAGCCCGAATGCATTTCCGCCGAAACCGCGCGCGCGAGCGCGCGGGCGCGCGGATCGGACGGCCAGAGTTTCCGCTCGGGAAAGCGCTCGGCCAGGTACTCGCCGATCGCCATCGAATCCCAGATCAGGATGGGCGTGCCGCCCGCGTCGCCATCCTTGAGCGTCGGCACGCGGCCCGAAGGGGTGAACTGGCGCATGCGCCCCCAGCGGTCCGGCTCGTCGAGCCGCACCAGCACTTCCTCGAATTCCAGGCCGGCCAGCTTGCACATCAGCCAGCCGCGCATCGACCACGAGGAATAGTTCTTGTTCCCGATCCAGAGCGTGTATCGCGCCATGATCCCCTCCGCGCCCGCGCCGAGACATGCGCAACCCCGCCCCTCCGCGCAAGCCCTTCGTTGCGGCGGCGAAGCGAAGGTGAACAGGAGGCGGGGAGACGGGGAGAAGGAAGTATATGGAACCACACAGAGGGCACAGAGGACACAGTGAAAGGAGGTTTGCGCGCCGAAGGCGCGCGAAAGAACTTCTTCCTCTGTGTCCTCTGTGCCCTCTGTGGTTTAACCTCTTATTATCTTCTCCCCGTCTCCCCGCCCCCTGTTCCCTTCACCTTGCTTCACCCATGACCGAACGCTTCCAGTTGATCGAGGCCGATGCGGCATCGGCCGTTCCCGTCACCGTGCTCGCCGAGAGCGAGCTCGAGGATTGGCTCAAGGGCCAGCCGCCCGCCACCGCCGGTTGGGTGCAGGCGCAGGGCTTCAAGGGCAAGTCCGGCGATGTGCTGGCGTTGCCGGGAGGGAATGGCGCACCGCAGCGCGTGCTGGTCGGCCGCGCGGCCGAGGCGGCGGAGATCTGGCGCATCGCGGGCCTCGCCGCCGCGCTGCCCGAGGGCACATACCGCCTCGACGGCGGCGCCGAACCGCAGCAGGCGGCGCTCGGCTGGGCGCTCGGCGCCTATCGCTTCGAGCGCTACAAGGCCGACAAGCGCCCGCGCCCGAAGCTCGTCTGGCCCGCCGGCATCGACCGCGCCGAGGTGCTGCGCCTCGCCGGCGCGATCCATCGCGCGCGCGATCTCGTCAACACGCCGGCCGGCGATCTCGGCCCCTCGGCGCTCGCCGCCGTGGTGGAAGAGGTGGGCCGTGCGCACGGTGCCAAGGTCACGGTCACGGCCGGCGACGATCTCCTGAAGCAGGGCTATCGCGCGATCCACGCCGTCGGCCGCGCCGCCGCCGACCCGCCGCGTCTGGTCGATCTCGTCTGGGGCGACGCGGCGCACCCCAAGCTCACCCTGGTCGGCAAGGGCGTGTGCTTCGACACGGGCGGGCTCGATCTCAAGACCGCGTCCGGCATGCAGATGATGAAGAAGGACATGGGCGGCGCCGCCACGGCACTCGGCCTCGCCGAGGCGATCATGGCCGCGAAATTGCCGGTGCGCCTGCGCCTGCTGATCCCCGCGGTCGAGAATGCCGTGGCCGGCAACGCCTATCGCCCGCTCGACGTGATCCCCGGCCGCAACGGCAAGACGATCGAGATCGGCAACACCGACGCCGAAGGCCGCGTGATCCTCTCCGACGCGCTCGTCGAGGCCTCGAAGGAGAAGCCCGCGCTGATGCTCGATTTCGCGACGCTCACCGGCGCGGCGCGCGTGGCGCTCGGGCCCGAATTGCCGGCCCTCTTCGCGAACGACGACGCGCTCGGCGAGGCGCTGCTGAAGCACGGCCGCGCGGCCGACGATCCGATGTGGCGCCTGCCGCTCTGGCCCGGCTATCGCAGCCTCGTCGAAGGCGAAACCGCCGATCTCACGAACTCGCCCGAGGGCGGCATGGCCGGCGCCATCACCGCGGCGCTGTTCCTCGAAGCCTTCGTCGAGAAAGGCATCCCCTGGGCGCACTTCGACACCTACGCGTGGAATCCGAAAACGCGCCCCGGCCGCCCCAAGGGCGGCGAAGCCCTGCTGCTGCGCGCGTGCTACGCGATGATTAAGGAGCGGTTCGCCTAACCAGGTCGGGCTACTTCTTCTCCGCGCAGATCGCGCGCAGCGCTTGCCAGTCCGCGGCGTTCATCGCGTCGCCCTTGCCGGTGCCGCGCGCTTCGGCAGAGGCGGCGCGCTCGGCGGAGGCGGGGTGCGTGGAGATGTAGGTGTTCGCCGCGTTCTTGTCCGTCTCGGCGGCGATGCGGCGGAACCAGGCGGCGAATCCGGCCGCGCGGATATCGGCGCGGTTGAGCATGTCGACTCCGAGGCGGTCGGCTTCGCGCTCGGCGTCGCGCGAGTGCGCGCGCAGCGCCACGTCGGCCGCGGTGCCGGCCC
Organism: uncultured Candidatus Odyssella sp.; assembly: GCA_964481045.1. Classification (GTDB taxonomy): domain Bacteria; phylum Pseudomonadota; class Alphaproteobacteria; order Bin65; family Bin65; genus SBBV01. Next base: position 10,784 of record CAYZSG010000139.1, read on the forward strand.
AGCGCGAACTTTCGCCGGCGAAGACGGTCAGCAGAGACTGCACGACAACGTGTCCGATCAATGCGCGCGTGCCGTGGCGGGCAATGCCGTGCCCCATCTCGTGCGCGAGCACGCCGGCCACCTCCTCGGGGGATTTCGCGCGATCGATGAGGCCGCGCAGCAGCACGATCGTGCCGCCCGGCAGGTTTACGGCGTTCTCTTCGCCCGCATCGACCACCTCGACGCGCCACGCATAGCGGCTCGGCATTGCGATCGAGAACCGCGCGACGAGGCGCGCGAGCGCCGCCTGCCCCGCCTGCGCATCGCAGACGCGCGCGTTCTTGCCGAGCTGCGCAATCAATGCGTCCCGCGCCGTGTCGCCGAGGCGCTCTTCCCAGGCCAGCGGGATGATCTCGGCCACCGGCCCGGCCGCATGGGGCAGGCCGAAATAGATCGCGGCGATGGCGGCGGCCACGCCCGCGGTCCAGCCCGCGGCGGCGGGGCCGATGCGCCGGCCGCGGCGGTCGAAGCGGCCGAGATGCGGCGCCTTCGCCGCCAGCGCCGCGAGAAACGCGTGATCGTCCACCACGAGCCGCGCCTCGCCCGCGCCGAGCGCGCGCAGGCGGACGGGGCGGCCCTCATACGCCTCTTCGACGAGGCGCAGCCGCGCATAGGGCCAGTGCGGCCCGCCCGCCGCGGTCGCCGCCCTGAGGCCGTCCTCGGCGAGAGCGATCGCGGCCAGCGCGGGCGCGGAAGTTTGTCCGTCGAAGTAGCGGGCGGGCCATTCGCGCATCAGAAATTGTCCATGCCGAGATACTGCGCAAGGCCTTCGCCGCGGATGCGCCGGTCCGGCCGCTGTACGAGCACGAGGCTGTCGGCGGCCCCGCGAATCTCGAAATACCGCGCGGCGAACCGCACCTGGCGCAGCAGGATGTAGGGCAGGCCGAGCCCGAGCGTCGCAATCAGGATGAAGTAGTTGGCGAGGCGGAAGCGCGCGAGCTCCCAGCCCGTCGCCGTCAGCGCGAAATCGAGTGCGGCGACGGACGTCGCGCGCGCGGCCTTGCGCAGCAGCGCGATGTTGTAGATGCCCATGCCGAGCGTCCAGATCACCGGCAGCACGAGGTAGAGCAGCACCGTCTCGAGGAAGAGGATGTCGAACGATGCCACCTGCTCGGCATTCTCGCCGATGAAGTAGAACACGATGCCCACGCCCACCATCACGATCAGCCACGCGGCGGCGTAGCGCGCATAGAGCCCGGCGGTGTCGAGATCGCAGCGAGCTTTCTCCGTGCCCGCCCAGCTCCGGTTGAGGCGATACTTGATGAGCACCGTATCGCTCCACGGCTTCGTCCAGCCGATGGTGATCATCGACAGCAGGTCGAAGCCGATCCCGATCAGGCCGTAGCGGAGCGCGGAGCCGTCGACCGAGCCGGCGATGCCGCGCCAATGCGTGCGGCTCAGGCGATAGCGGTGTGCGCCGAACTTCGCGAAGTGGCGCAGCAGCCACAGCACGACGAACACGATGAGGATCAGGAGCTCGCCGGGAATGTCCGCGAACAGGGCGAGTGCTATCAGCGGCACGCCCACGATCGTGAACGCGGCGAGGAAGCCCAGAAACATCTCGCGCCCGGTGCCGGCATATTCGAACGCGTCGCCGGCGAACGAGACGCGGCTCCAGAGATAGCGGCGGATGCCGGTGCGGCCCCAGAAACGATAGAAGCTCAGCGTGCCGATCGAGAGCAGCAGGTTGCGCATGAACAGCACGTACAGCTCGCCGAACCGCGCATGGACGGAAAGCGCGTGCGCGGCGGGAACGGCGGCCGCCGCGAGAGGGGCGGCGGGCAAAGCTTCGGTGCTCGAATCGCTCAACGGAATATCCGCGCTGCCATCCACGCGATCCTAGAGCGGCGTTCTTCGGAGTTGAAGGCCGCGTCCTCCGCGCCTCTGCGTGGAACCGGCAGGGGCGCATTTGAAACTCGCGTCGATAAAGCACACATTTGTGGCAGCCTGTGCATCGAGGATCGCGTGCCCGAATCCGCCATACCCTCGGAGCCCTACATCCGCCTCGGCGCGTTCCTGGGCATCTTCGCGCTGATGGCGCTGTGGGAATTCCTGGCGCCGCGCCGCGCACGCGCGGTCAGCCGCTGGGTGCGCTGGCCCAACAATCTCGGCATCGTGGCGCTCAATACGGCGCTGGTGCGCGTGATCTTCCCCACGGCGGCGGTCGGCCTGGCGCTCCTGGGCGAGCAGCGCGGCTGGGGCCTGCTCAACGCGCTGGCGATTCCGGATTGGCTCAAGGTCGCGGCCGCCGTCGTCGCGCTCGATCTCGTCATCTATCTGCAGCACGTCATGGTCCATGCCGTGCCGGCTTTCTGGCGTCTGCACCGCATGCATCACGCCGATCTCGATTTCGACGTGACGACCGGCGCGCGCTTCCATCCGGTCGAGATCCTGCTCTCGATGGTCATCAAGCTCGCGACGGTGGCGGCGCTCGGCGCGCCGGCGCTGGCCGTGCTGATCTTCGAAGTGCTGCTGAACGCCACCTCGATGTTCAATCATTCCAACGTGCGCCTGCCGGCGGCGCTCGATCGTGTGCTGCGCCTTGTCGTGGTCACGCCCGAGATGCACCGCGTGCACCACTCGATCCTGCCCCACGAAACCAACAGCAATTTCGGCTTCAACGCGCCGTGGTGGGATCGCCTGTTCGGCACCTACCGCGCCCAGCCCGA
>CAYZSG010000140.1:0-13452 GCA_964481045.1 uncultured Candidatus Odyssella sp.
CTCGATGCGGAGAAGGAAGCGCCCGCCGGACTTGCGCGCCTCCCGTTCCGCGAACAGCGCGGAGTAGGCATGGCCCAGGTGCAGGTGCCCGGTCGGGCTCGGCGCGAAGCGGGTGACGGTCGGCGACAATCTAGGCGACCCGCCCCTTGGCCCGGCCGACGCGTTCGGCGACGAGGCACAGCATTTCCCACATCATGGAGACGCCGACCATCGCCGTCATGCCCGAGGGATCGAACGGCGGCGAGACCTCGACGACGTCGGCGCCGACGATGTCGAGGCCGCGCAGCCCGCGGATCATCTGCTGCGCCTCGGCGGTGGTGAAGCCGCCGATCTCGGGCGTGCCGGTCCCGGGCGCATAGACCGGATCGAGGCCGTCCACGTCGAAGCTCACATAGACCGGCCCGTCGCCGGCGACGCGGCGCGCCTCCGCGACCGTGCCCGCGACGCCGAGCGCCGCGAACTCCTCGATCTCGATCACGCGGATGCCCTGCGCGAGGCCCCAATCCTTGTCCTCGGGCGTGTAGAGCGAGCCGCGGATGCCGATCTGCACGGTGCGCCTGGGGTCGAGTACGCCTTCCTCGATCGCGCGGCGGAACGGCGTGCCGTGCGTGTATTTGTAGTCGCCGTAGTAGCGGTCCCAGGTGTCGGTGTGCGCGTCGAAATGCACGAGGCCGAGCGGGCGGCCCTTTCCGATCGCCTTCAGGATCGGCAGCGTGACGAGGTGATCGCCGCCGGCCGAGAGCGGCACGATGCCGGCCGCCTGCACCTGCCCGAAGAAATCCTCGATGCGCGCCAGCGAATCGGCGAGATCGACCGGGTTCACCGGCGTGTCGCCGAGATCGGCGCAGTGCGCGAGGCGATAGGGCTCGACGCCCGTGATGTGGTGAACGTTGCGCATCAGGGTGGACTGGTCGCGCATCTGGCGCGGGCCGTGGCGCGCGCCGGGGCGGTTGGTCGTTCCGCCGTCCCACGGCACGCCGACGAGGCCGATCTCGACCCCGGCCGCCGCCGCGGCGTCGAGCCCGATGTGCGGCAGGCGCATGAAGGTGGGGATGCCGGCAAAGCGCGGCAGCACGTTGCCGGAAACAGGGAGGAAGCGGGGATCGGCTTTGGTCATCGGCGGCGGCTCGCTGAGCTCCGGGATGCTCACCTTGTTTCGGCGCGAAAAGCAATCAAGCATCGGCGCCGGCCCGCCGCGTTAGGAAATTCGCAATAACCGGAACGCGTTACCCACAGAAAGCGCGGGAACTTTCCGGTACGTCCGGCGTTATGCGTTGCGATTCCAGCCCCGTGGAGCGGGCGGGGCACCAAGCTGCGCGAACGAGGAGGGCTGCATGAGCGGATTCATCCAGTGGCTCGAAGGCGCTATCACCTACATCGCGATGGTCACCGGATTGGGCGCGCTCTGCTTCGTCGCCATGCGGCTGCTCGCCTGAGCGCCGACGGAGAAACTGCGCGCCGCCCGATCTTCTTCGTGGCGTTCGTGTCGACGTAACGTTCTGTTGCCGGTCTGAAGCGTCAGAATCGATGCGATAGCAATTCCGTGTCGCACTGACGGCCCTGCCGGGCGGGGGGATCGGTTTCTCCGAGCGGCGCCGGACCGTGCATTTCGCGTTGGGCGCCAGGCGATACGTGCCGGTGGAAACCTTGCTCTCGAGATCGCCGCCGTCGATGTCGTACGTACGCCGTTCGGTTTCGACGCTCACCATGCTGAATTGCAGGACCTGGCAGGTATTGCCGGCGATGCGCGGCCGATAACAAACGGCGTTTGTTCCGCTAGCAGTTACCCTTCACGCCCACGAGCCCGCCGGGCGCGGGGATCGGCAGCTCGGAGCGGCGCAGGATCGTGCACTTCGCGTTGGGCGCGAGGCGGAGGGTGTGGGTGGCCACCTCCGTCGTCAGCGCGCCGCCGTCGGCTCGATACGTATCTCGGTCGGTGTGGACGACCACGTTGCTGAATTGCAGGACCTGGCACGTCTTGCCGGTAATCCGGATTTTCAGCGTCTGCGTGACCTCGGCGAGGTGTTCTTGCGTGCTCCGGGATCCGCAGTTGTTCGACGCACTCTTTCCGCTGCCGGTCATCTTTCCTTGCAGGGTCACGATGTTTCCGGCGACCGCCATGCTCGTGGTGTAGGTCGCGGTTCCTCCGCTCTCGCTCCAATCCGTCGCCGTACCCCTGCGTTCCACCGGACAATCGGCCGTGCCGGTCAGCGTGCCGGGCTGGTAGACCAAGGAGTGGCCTTTACTCCGGCAATATTGCACCCCTCCGGCCCACACCAGCTTGCCGGCAATCGCGTCGACCACGACGGGAAATCTGCCCGGCTCATGCCGAAACGTCGTCACGGTCTGGTGGATCGTATCGAATTGGATGATGATATCCTTCAGCTCCAGCGCGCGCGCCGTGCCTGCGCCCGACACGAGAATTCCCGCGCAGAGCGCCGCCGGAATCGAATGCTTCGCGATCATGCTCTCTTCTCCGGTTTCACGGCGATTCGGAAAGTGCGCAGCGCCAGAGGCGATCGAGGGAGAGCCATGCGCGCGCCGCTAGCACTCGCGCGTCACGCTCACGAGCCCGCCGGGCGGATGGATGGGCTCCTCGGACCGGCGCCGCACCGTGCATTTGGCGTTCGGCGCCGGTCGGTAGGAATGCGTGTGTACCTCGGTCTTCAGATCTCCGCCGTCTGATCGATAAGTATATCGCTCGGTCGCGACCGACCCCACGTTGATCTTCAGGACCTGGCAGGTCTTGCCGGTGATGCGAATCGTCAGCGATTGCGTGACATCGAAGTGTGTTTCTCGCTTGTGCCGGTCCCCGCACTTGTTCACCTCGGACGTTTGCCGGCCGGTCATCTTTCCTTGCAGCGTCACGACGTTCCCGGCAACTGTCATGCTCGTGCTGTAGGTCGCCGTGGCCCCGTCCTGGTCCCAGACTTTTGCCGTTCCCGTGCGCTCAACCGGACAATCGATCGTGCCGGTCAGCGTGCCTGGCTGGTAGACCAGGTCCAGGGCTTTGCCCCGGCAGGTTTTGCCCAGCCAAACCATCTTGCCCGCGACCGCGTTGATCGTGAGAAAGTCCCTTCGGGGCTCGGACCGATAGGTCCCGCTCGTGCCTGTGCTCATCACATCGAATTGGATGATGAGATCCTTCAACTCCAGGGCGCGTGCCGAACCCGCACTCGCCACGAGGACGGCCGCGCAAAGCGCGGCCCGCATCGCATGCTTCCCCGGCATCGTTCCCCCGAATTCGCGCCGCCTGCGCGACCGATCTATTCGCAGATCATCTTTCCGTTCACTTCCAGGCACGTCGATTTCTCGGTGATCCTCGGTGGCAAGCCGTGCTTCTCGCGCAGTGACTTGCTGGGTGACCGTTGGGCCGCAAGGGTCTGTCGATAATCGCGGATGCGCCGGCTCAGATCGGGCCGGCCGCTCTTCTCGGCATAGAAGGCTGCCTTGTTCATCTCTTCCTCGGCCGAAAAAATCTTGCCCTCGGCCTGGAGCGCGAGACCCTCTTTCATGTGCTGCGTGGCTCTCACCACGTTCAGCTCGCGCTCGTAGACGTCGCGTAACGCGTAATCCCAGGCGCCTTCGGCAAGCCGCGCGGCCTTGATCAGGAAGCCCTCGGCCGAGCGCATGTCGCCCTTCTTGACCTCGCGCAACGCCGCTTCGTGCCAGCGGGCGGCCTCGCGCCGGGCTTGACGGCGCTCTTCCTGGAGTTCGCCGCGCACGCGGTCCTGCTCGCGCGCGACGTCGCTCGCGCCGTCGGACACCGTCGAGGGGCCGAACATGTTGATCAGGTCGATGACGATCGAAAGGCCGACCATCCCGAGCGCCAGGCCGGCGGCATAGCGGTCGCCGCCCGAGGGAATGTTGTACGAATTGGTGCGCGGCCGGGACGCTGCGATGCAGCAGACGACGATGCCATCCGGCCGGGTGATGTGGCTGACGGCGTTCCCGCCGTTGCAGGCGGCGCCGGTGGCGCGGATCGGAAAGTGGGCGTTGCAGATGCCTTGCGCCGCGGCGATGCCGCCGGAAAGCACGAGCGCGCCGGCCGCGGCGGCGGCGGAGAAATGGCTTGGTCGCATCGCACCGGCCCCGGCCCTGAAACTTCAGGCAGTCGCTTATGCCCACAAGGCGCGGCAGGCGCAAGGCACGGGGCCGCGAACCGGCGCTCCGTGCCGGCGACAATCTGCGCTCCTCACGCGCTCCTTATCGACTCCCAGTCCTTCAGCCGCTCGGCGATCAGCTTCGCGCGCTGCTCGTTATCGCGTCCGTCGAGCGTCTTGAGGTCAGCAGGGTCGGCGCGGAGATAGACGCCCACGGTGCGCTCGTTCATGTCCGGCCGTGCTTCGGCGCGGGTCGTCCAGTAGCCCGCCGCGCGGTCCGCGGATTCGAGCCGGATCTCGCCGGTCCCCTCCAGTTGCGGCGCGTTCGAATCGAGCGGGCGTTCGCCCTTCCAGTAGTAGAAGACGCCGGACGGCTCTTTCTTCTCGCGCGCCGCTTCGCTCCGGTATCGCGACGAGAGGCGGCCGTCCTGTTGCCAGGCGCGGCCGCTCACCTCCAGCGCGCCGTCGCGATTGCGCCCGACCCGCAGGAGGCTGATGGCGGAAGGCTCCTTCGCGCTGCGCTCGGTCAGCGAGTACTGCCACCACAGGCCCTCGATCTGGGCGAGGCGCCCCTCGTTCTCGATTGCCTTGCGCAGTTTCTGGCAGACGATCTTCATCTCCGCCGCGGTCGTGTCGCCGTAGCGGATCGACGTGAGCCCGAGCAAGTCGCTCGGCAGCTTCGATCCGTTCGCGTGCAGGATGAACGTGCGCCGCATGCCGAGCACGCCGCCGAACAGGCCCGCCTCGAACACGACGTTATCGCGCGGCGCGGCCTGGCCCGCCTCGGCGGCGGCGGCCGTGGAAGCGCCGGCGGCCGTCCAGTCGTCGCGCGCGAACGCGAAAGCGGCGAAATCCACCTCGTGCGCGAGCTCGACGAGGCGCTCCAGCGTCGTCGTTCCGGGATTGAACGACGTCGTCCACGGATTGACGTGCGCCACGTCTTCGAGGCCACGGGTCAGCGCCTGGAGCAGTTTCTCCTGCTTTCCAGACGAACCGAGGAAAATGCGCGGCTTGTCCATGCGTTTCCCCATGCTGGCCATTGGAGGCAGCCATTCCCGCCGCCTGCCGATCGTGCCCAGGGCACGGCCGCGGATCTAGCCGATGACGTTGATATGCCAATCTTTGCTGCGGCGTATGCCATTTTTCAACCGGCGCGGCCGCGCGCCCTTGATTTGTGCGATACCGTACACCATCTCTTTTTCAACGGCGTGCGGGCGGCCGAATGGAGCCTCAAAAAGTCCCCCGCCGTTACGGCCCCGGGTTCCCATTTCCCGGGGCGCTTGGTTTTCCCGGGATTCGCCATCCGCGCGCACATCGGGGGCCTCGCAGCGAGGCGCTCCGCTTGCGCGCATTCCCTCCAGCGTGTCAGGGCCAGATGCCGGATCAACACGGGCAGCGGGCGGATCTGGCGCGGTTTCGCGCGCCGATCCTTTCGCAGAGTCTCTTCCAGATCGTCACCTCGATGGGCGGCTTCTTCGCTGCCTCGGCGGCGGTCCACCTGCTGCTGCCGGTCTCGTTCTGGCTGGCGCTTCCGCTCATGCCGCTGGCGGCGGGCTTCCTCGTCCGCATTTTCATCATCCAGCACGATTGCGGGCACTTCGCGTTTTTCCGCTCGCGGCGCGCGAATGACGCCGTCGGCTTCGCCTGCAGCCTGCTGACGTTCACGCCTTATGCCTCGTGGCGCCGGCAGCATGCGGGACATCACGGTGTCTGGAACGATCTCGACCGCCGGCAGAGCGGGGCCGATATCTATTCCTCGTGCCTCACCGTCGCCGAATATCGCGCGCTCAGCCGGGGGCGCCGGCTGTTGTTCCGCATCACGCGCCATCCGCTCGTGACGAACCTGCTGCTGCCGCCGCTCGTCTTCCTCGTTCTCTATCGCGTACCGTTCGACATGCCCAAGAACTGGCGGCGTGAGCGGCGCGCGGTTCATCTCACCAACGCGGCGATCGCGGCGCTCGCGGCCGGCGTGGGCTATCTTGTTGGCTTCGATCAACTGCTGCTCGGCCAGCTTCCGATCCTCGTGATCGGGGCGATCATCGGCGTCTGGCTGTTCTCGGTGCAGCATCGCGGCGAGAACGTGCGCTGGGCGGCGTCGGACGAATGGAGTGCCACGCGCGCCGCCTATGAGAGTTCGACGTTCCTGAAGCTGCCCGCGCTGCTGCGCTGGTTCACCGGCAATATCGGCTTCCATCACGTCCACCACCTCGAGCCGCGCGTGCCGAACTACCGCCTCCGCGCGGCCCACGATTCGGATGCGCGCCTGCGCCAGGTTCCCGCCACGTCGTTCGGCGCCGCGTGGCGCTCGATGCGGCTGCAATTGTGGGACGGCGACGCCCAGGCGATGACGCGCGCGACATAGCGCAGGCATCGCGCGCGAGGGCGTAGCGTCTTACCGCCTTGCATGTGATAAGCGCGTCGGTTTGCGATCGTCCGCGATGCGCTTCTCATACAGCAATTTCCGCTCACGCCGCGCCGGCCGCGCGCTCGCGCCGTATCTCGCGGTCGCGGCGCTGGTCGGCGCCGGCCTCGTCTTCGGCGAAAGGCTCGATGGCCCGCGCCGGCCCCGCGTCCCCGGCCCGCGCGAGGCCGTTCGCGGCGCGGTGCCGAGCGTCCTCGCCGGCCGCGCGGCGGTGATCGACGGCGACACGATTGCGATCCGAAGCTGGCGCATCCGCTTCGAGGGCATCGACGCATTCGAACGCGCGCAGCTCTGCCGCAGCGCGCGCGGCGACTATGCCTGCGGGCGCGATGCGGCGGCGGCGCTCGAAGCGGCGATCGGCGCGGCGCCCGTGGAATGCCGCCTCGGCGGTCGCGACCGCTACGGCCGCGCGCTCGGCGTCTGCCGTGCCAACGGGCGCGATCTCGGCGCCGCGATGGTGGAAGCGGGGTGGGCGCTGTCGTCGGGCGGGAATTACGCGTCGCTCGAGCGCGCGGCGCGCGCCGCGAAGCTCGGCGCCTGGCAAGGCACGTTCGACCCGCCCGCGCAATGGCGCCGCGAGCATCCGCGCTGAGTTGCGCGCCGCGAAAGGGGTTCGAACCCCTCTCTCGGTCCGAGGCGCATGCAGCGGCCGCGCTCGGGCGCGTGGCCGCTGCCGCGGGTCGTCTAGCGCACCGTCTTGATCCTCGTCTGGATGTCGGGGCGCAGATACACCGACGCGGCGCAGCGGCGCGCGCCGCGCGGCTGGTCGAAGCCGATGCTCGTGCCGGGGGCGACGTCGCGCCACGCGGTCACGGTGAGCGTCTTCGGGCCGTTCGGGCGGGTGTTCGGCGCGTAGCCATAGGCGAAGCGGATCGTGATCTTGGTGTCCTTCGCGATGACGCGGCCGGTCGTGTTCTTCACCATCATGCGGACCTTCAAGGCCTCGCCGTCCGACGCGTTGAGCGCGCATTCGAGCGTGTAGGTCTTGCCGTAGAAAGTCGCGGGGGCGGCCGCGGCCTGGAAGGACGCAACCGGAAGCATCGCCGCGGCGAGCGCCGCGGCGGCGAGAGTGCGGTTCATGGTCGTGCTCCTGTCGGTTCACGCAGCGGGTGCGTGTCGGTTGGGGTGACTCGTCCGGCCCGGGCGATTGCCGCTTCGGGCCGGTCACGCCGCGACTGTGATGCAGTTCATTGCGGGAAGCAGCGACGCACGTCACACGCGCGCGAAAAATCCGCGATCGACGGTTGCGCGCCGTCACTGCCGCGGCGCGCGTCCCCGCCTAAGATCGCGCGAACATGGCGGGCCGACCGACAGGAGCACACCCATGCGCATCCGATCGACGATCTTCTCCGCGGCCTCCGCGCTCGCGCTGGCCGCAACCACGCTCGCGCTCGCCGCCCCGGCCTCGGCCGCGACCGGCTATCGCGCGCTCTGCGCCGGCGAGTATTGCTTCCACGTGAGCACGTTCTCGAAGAGCCGCACGCTCGACGCAAAGGGGCTGTGGGACGTCTATTACTACATCAGCTACGGCAATCTGCGGCCGACTCACTACAATCTACGCTTTCGCGACGCTTCGGGCCGCGAGGTGCAGATCGAAGTGCCGGGCGCAGGGACACGCAGCGTGGTTCGCGCGTTCGGTGTGAAGCCGGGCCGCGTCTATGTCGTCAGCACCCAGGCTTGCGCGCGCCAGTTCCTCGGCAAATCGCAATGCACCGGGTGGCGCACGACGCGCTTCACGGCGCCCAACGGCTGAGCGCGGAGGAAAATCGGGTCCGGAGCCGTGCGCGGGCTCCGGACCTTTTCGTCTGCGGAACTACCGCGGCGGCATGATCACGCGATTGACGACGTGGATGACGCCGTTCGACGCCTCGACATCCGCAGTCGTCACGTTGGCGCCGCCGACGCGCACGCCGCGGCGCGCATCGATGGAAAGCTTGGTCCCGGCCGCCGTGTCGGCGGCGAGGCGCTTGCCGGCGATGTCTTTCGACATGACCTTGCCGGGCACCACGTGGTGCTTGAGGATGCGCGCGAGCTGTTCCTTGTTTTCCGGCTTCAGCAGCGATTCGACGGTGCCCTTCGGCAGTTTCGCGAAGGCGTCGTCGGTCGGCGCAAAGACCGTCAGCGGGCCCGGGCTCTTCAGCGTGTCGACGAGGCCGGCAGCCTGCGCGGCCGCGAGCAACGTCTTGAAGGTGCCGGCTTTCGCGGCCACGTCCACGATCGTGTTGGACGCCATCGGCTGGGCCGGCGCGGGCCGCGGCGACATTGTCGACATCGTCGACGTGGTCGAGCAAGCGCCGACGACGGCGCCAAGAAGCGCCACCGCGGCGAAACGTGTTACAGTCCGGAACATTCCTATCTCCCTGGGTTTCATTCAACCAGGGCCACTTACGAAGCCGCAGGCCGGGCGGATCACTGCAAGTTTCCGCACGTGGCAGCGCGCTTGCTCCGGCCCGCGCAGATACCTTACGTTCGCGCGCGGAGGATCTGGTGAGGGGCGCGGCCCAATGACGGCATGAGCATTCGCACGCGGCTGCTGGTGCTCGTGGCGCTCGCCACGCTGGTGCCCGGCATCCTCATCGGTATCCGATTCGTCGCTGAGCGCTCCGCGGCCATCGACGTGGCCATCGCCGATCTGTCCACGGCGGCGCGCGCGATCGCAGAGGACATCGACGAGAAGATCCAGGGTACCGCCCAGCTCCACTATGGGCTCGCGCGCGCGCGCGACCTCGATACGCGGAACCGGACCGCGTGCTCCGCGTTCCTCTCCGCGGTGCGGCAGCAGCATCCACAGTTCACCGGCATTCTCACGATCGATCCCGACGGCCGCCTGTTCTGTGATTCGCTCGGCACCGGGCGCGAGCTCGATCTCAACGACCGCGCTTATTTCGTCCAGGCGAGGGCGATGACGGAAGGCGTGGCGCTGCAGCCCGCCATCGGCCGGCTCACCGGGATCTCCGTGCTCCAGATCGCCTATCCCGCTCGCGGCCCCGCGGGCGAGCTCAAATTCGTCCTGCTGGCCTCGCTCAATCTCAAACAGATCACCGACGCTTTCCAGAAGCGCCTGCCCGACGCGGAGATCCTGCTGATGGACCGCAGCGGCGCCGTGGTGAATTGGTCGCCGGGGCCGGAACGCGCGGCCCGCATCGGCACATCGGTGGCGAACACCGAGCTGCATCGCCTCGCGATGGCGCCGGACGGGCCGGGCGTGCGCGAGATCACCGACGCGCGCGGCCGGCTGCGGGTGTGGTCGGCCGCCACCGCCGCGCCGGAGCGCGACAGCGGCCTGCGCATCCTGGTCGGCGCGCTCAAGACCGATCTCGTGGCGCCGGCGAACCTGCGGCTGGTGCAGGACCTGCTGCTGCTGGCGGCCGTCTCGGTGATCATGTTCGCCGCGGTCTGGATCCTCGCCGAGGTCAGCATCCGGCGTCAGGTCGCGCGCATCGGCGCCATGGCGACGAAGCTCGGCGAAGGGAATCTCGGCGCGCGCATACCGCCGCCCTATCCGCGCGGCGAGCTCGGCGCCCTGATGGAGCTTCTGAACCGCAGTGCCGAGTCGCTCGAAGCGCAGCGCGCCTCGATTGATGACCTGAATGTGAAGCTCCGCCAGTCGCAGAAGATGGAGGCGGTCGGGCAGCTCACGGGCGGTGTCGCGCACGACTTCAACAACCTGCTCACCGTCATCATCGGCAATTCCGAGCTGGTCGCGGACGGCGTCAAGGACAGGCCCGCGCTGCGGAAGATGGTGGAGACGACGGTGAAGGCCGCCGAGCGCGGCGCCGAGCTCACGAGCCGGCTGCTCGCCTTCTCGCGCCGCCAGGCGCTCGATCCGAAGCCGTCCGACGTCAACCGCCAGATTGCGGGCATGGATTCGATGCTGCGGCGCACGCTCGGCGAGCACATCGAGATCGAGATGGTGGGCGGCGGCGGCCTCTGGAAGGCGCTGGTCGACCCCGGCCAGCTCGAGAACGCGATCCTCAATCTCTGCCTCAACGCGCGCGACGCGATGCCGAAGGGCGGGCGGCTCACGATCGAGACTGCGAACGCGCGTCTCGATTCCGCTTACGCGGCGAGCCAGAGCGAGGTCGAGCCCGGGCAATACGTGATGATCGCGGTGTCCGACACCGGCGCTGGCATGGACGCCGCCACGCTCGAGCGCGCCTTCGAGCCGTTCTTCACCACGAAAGACGTGGGCAAGGGCAGTGGCCTCGGCCTCAGCATGGTGTACGGCTTCGTGAAGCAGTCGCGCGGCCATGTGCGCATCTATTCGGAGCCCGGCCACGGCACGACGGTAAAGCTCTATCTCCCGCGCGCGGATAGCGACGAGGCCGCGGGCGCAGAGGCGGCGTCGACGGTGGACGCGCCGCGCGGCAGCGGCCGCATCCTGCTCGTCGAGGACGACGAGTTGGTGCGCGAGAACGCCGCCGAGCAGCTCAGAAGCCTCGGCTACGACGTCGTCGCGGCAGGGAGCGGGCGCGAGGCCTTGGCCGTGCTCGAAAACGGCGAGGCGTTCGACCTGCTGTTCACCGACGTCGTCATGCCCGGTGGCATGAACGGCCGCGAGCTCGCCGAGCGCGCGCTGCTGCTCCGGCCCGGCCTGCCGGTGCTCTACACGTCGGGCTACACCGAGAACGCGATCGTGCATCATGGAAGGCTCGACCGCGGCGTCGATCTGCTCGCCAAGCCCTATCGCCGGCAGGATCTCGCGGCCAAGGTAAGCGCGGTGCTGGCGGCCGCGAAGGCGCGCTGAGCCTGCGGGGCGCCGTCACCCATCGACGTAAGCGGGATCGTCGCCGGTAAAGAGGTCGGAAAAGAAAGGGGGCGCCGTGGCGCCCCCTCTTTCGGCAGTCGCTGGGCCGGCCGTCAGCGCTGGCCCTGCTGATCCTTCCCGCCTTGCTGCTGGCCGGGCATCTCCTGCTCGCCCTGCTGCTTGCGGCGCCGCTCTTCTTCCTGCTGCTGCTGCTTCTTCCATTCCTGGTTCTGGCCGCCCTGATCCTGCTGGCCGCCCTGGTTCGGATTCTGGTTCTGCTGACCCATGGTGTGTCCTCGTTTTTCGTCTTGTACGCGGCGGGATTTGCCGCCTCTCAAGAACGAAATCGCGACAGGCGCGTTCCGCGTGCGTGGCGCATCGCAGCCCCGCGCATTCCATGCGCCGAATGCTTGGTGATCCCGCGCGCGGCCAGGTCGGAACCGCCGCGCGCAGGCCCCGTTCTTGCTATGCGGAAACCACGTGCGAGGCCGCCATGGCGAGTTCGCGGCAGAAACGCAAAGTGAGCAGGGTGATGAAAGAGCACAAGCGCGGCACGCTGCGCTCGGGCTCCGGTAGGACGGTGAAGAGCCGCAAGCAGGCGATTGCCATCGCCATGTCCGAAAGCGGGCAGTCGCGCAAGCGAAAGGGCGTTGCGAATCGCAAATCCGGCGCCAAGCGAAAGCGCAAATAGGAGGACGCCGATGAACACCGCCAATCTCCAGCTACAGGGCGTCCTCACGGCGATGGCCGCACTGATCCGGGCGATCGAGGCAAAGGGCCTGCTTTCGCGCGCCGAGATCGAGGCGGCGCTCGCGCGCGCCGAGCGCGAAGCCTCCACCGGCGCGGCGCAGCACGAAAATATCAGCCCGGCGAATGTCGAAGCCGTGTGCTTCCCGGTGCGCTATCTGCGGACGGCACTCGCGGGCACGGCCGAGGAGAGCGACTTCGCCGCCGTCGTGGCGACGGTCGGAGGACGAAAACCGTAGCGGCCGCCGCGCCTCGCCCTCAGGCGCCGCGCTTCAGCGCCAGCGTCACGCCGTCGGAAATCGGCACGAGGCACATCGTCACGCGCTCGTCCTTGCGGATCTTCGCGTTGAGCCGCTTGATCGCGCGCGTGTCGGGGTCGTTGCGCGCGGGATCGGCCACGCTCCCGCCCCACAGCACGTTGTCCACCGCGATGAGGCCGCCGGGGCGCAAGAGCTGCAGGCAGCCTTCGTAGTAGGCGTCGTAGTTCGTCTTGTCCGCGTCGATGAACGCGAAATCGAAGCGGCCCGTCTCGCCGTCGGCGAGCAGCGCCTTCACCGTATCGGCCGCCGGCCCGATGCGCAGATCGATCTTGCCGGCCACGCCGGCGCGTTCCCAGAATTTGCGCCCCACGGCGGTGTAATCCTCGCTCACGTCGCAGGCGACAATGCGCCCGTCCGCGGGCAGCGCCAGCGCCACGCTGAGCGCGCTGTAGCCGGTGAAGACGCCGATCTCGATGCAGCGCTTCGCGCCGATCGCCTGGGCGAGGAGCCCCAACAGCGCGCCCTGCGGCGCCCCGATCTGCATGCCGCCGCGCGGCATCTTCGCGGTGGCGGCGCGCAGCGCCTTCTGCGCGGGATGCTCGCGCATGCCGTTGGCGAGGATGTAGTCCTCGAGACGGCTCTCGATGCGGGTCTGCTTGATGCGCGCCATGATTCCCCCTGAAGTCTGCTCCGCGATCTAGGGCCATCGCCGGCGGAAGGCCAGGGGCGGGCGCGGGGCCCGCTTCCTGCCATGTGAAGCGCTTCACAGCTTTCCCGTGCCGGCCGTCACTGCGTGCCCGGAAGCGTCCCACTAGGTTCCCGCCCGTGATCGGCGACGCGCCCCATCCTCTGCCCAGCCGGGCGCGCGCTGCGAACCAGCAAGGGATGACCCAACCATGTTCCGCTTCACCCGCACGCTTTGGCGCACCTGTATCGTGGCCGCCGCCGCCCTCTCGTTCATGGCGGGCGCCGCGCACGCGGCCTCGACCGTCGGCAACGACGGGCGCAAGGTCGAGATCGTCATCGACAAGAAGTCGCAGCGCATGACTGTCCTTGTCGGCGGCGAAAAGCGCCACGAGTTCACCGTTTCCACCGGCCGCGCCGGCTACGTCACGCCAAGCGGCACGTTCCGCCCGTCGAGCATGCACAAGATGGCGATCTCGGTGAAATACG
>CAYZSG010000141.1:0-13394 GCA_964481045.1 uncultured Candidatus Odyssella sp.
CGTCGCCGATGAACTTGTCGAGGTGTCCGCCGGCGTCGGCGATCGCCATGCCCATTGCGTGGAAATAGCGGTTGAGCACGAAGACGACGTCGTAGGGCAGGCGCTTCTCGGCGAACTGGGTGAACGAGCGAAGATCGGCGAACAGCACGGCGATGATCTTGTCGGTGCCCTGGTTGTGGCGCGGGCTGGCGAACGCCTCGCGCGGCGTCGCGTTCGGCGGCAGCAGCGGGATCACCTCGAGCGCCTTCATGGGCTTGATCTGGCAGGCGAGGCGCACCTGCGGCGGCGCGCCGATGCGCTGGAGCACGCGCAGCTCGTCCGGCGCCGGTGGCGGCAGGTGCTCGGCGCCGCGCCCCACGCGCACGCGGCAAGTCGAGCAGCGGCCGCGTCCGCCGCATACCGAGGCATGCGGAATGCCGTTGAAACGGCTGGCGTCGAGCACCGACGAGCCAGGCGTCACCGACACGACCTTGCCGCCGGGGTAGGTGATGCGCACGAGGCCGCGCGCGCGCTCGGCGAGCAGGCGCCCGGCGCGCGCCGTCAGCGTCAAGACGATGAGCGCGAGGAAGCCGAGGCGGAAGCCGTCGATGAGGCGATACATCTCGGCCGCCTGCTCGCGCGTCGGCAGCTTCAGGGCGGAAACGGTGTCGCGCATCAGCAACTGGTTGCTGACCAGCAGCTCGATTTCGTGGCCGAGCTGATTGAAGCCGAGCAGGCCGAGCACCGGCACGAGCACGGCGGCGACGAGGAACCACGGGGCGCGCTCGAGATACCAGCGGCGGAGGCGCAGCCAGTAATGCAGGCCGATGCAGCCATGCACCCACGCGACCAGCAGCAGTGTGGATTGAAGGATGCCCTTGTCGGGCGACCACACCCAGAGCGCCAGCGTCACGTATGCGTAATTGTCGTGCGTGCCGAACAGCTCGTGGACGAGCCGCGTGCCGACGACGTGCTCGACTAGCAACAGCGGAATGGCCAGCCCCATTACGAGCTGCATCCATTCCCAGGTGTGCAGGCGCAACGTGCGGCGGCGGAAGATCGACCAGAAGGCGAGGCCGATGTGGATCGTGAAGGCGCCGTAGAGCGCCACCGAGCCGATCCAGCCGCGCCAGACGAACAGGAACACGTCGCGGCCACCCTCGGCCGCCGGCAGCGAGATGAGGCCGAGCGCGTGATTGAGGAAATGCAGCGCCACGTAGGCGAACAGCACGAGTCCGCTGCCGAGGCGCAGGCGCTTGATCATACGAACGGGCTCCGGGGCGCGGGGTGCGCCGCCTAGTGGCGGTCGCAATCCGAGGCTGCCGCCATGCGGGCGCGATATTCGGCCAGCGCCTCCGGCGTGTCGAGATCGACGAAGGCGCCGTCGCCGCCGGCCTCGACCTCCGTTACGGCCTCGGCGCGGGCCTGGATCAGTTCGCGCGCGCCCACGTCGCCCTTGAGCTTCTTGATCGCCGCGAAATGGCGTTTGCCGATCAGCACCGGGTTGCCGCGCCGCCCGCCGCTCGCCGGTATCACGATATCCTTGCCCTTGTCCGGCGCGAAAGCCGCGACGAGCCGCGCGATCAGCGCTGCGTCGATGTCCGGCATGTCGCCGAGGCACACGAGCGCGCCATCGATGCCGGAACCGAGCGCCGCGATGCCGGCCTTGAGCGAGGTGCTGAGTCCGTCGGCGAAGCGCCGATTGTGAACGAGACGAACGGGCAAGCCTGCCACCGCCGCGTCGACCTTCGCGCGCTCGTGTCCGGTCACGACGACGACCTCGTTGAGGTTCGCCGCGCACGCCGCTTCGGCCACGCGGCGCACCAGCGGCGCACCGTCGATGTCGGCGAGCAGTTTGTTCGGCCCTTGCATTCGCGTGGACCGGCCGGCGGCGAGCACGATAGCGGCGATCGGCGGCACTGCCGGCGGCGGCGCCGGCGCAGCGCGCGCCCGCGGCAGCGGCCGGTTCGGCGGCTCCTTGAGCAGGCCGCCGACGCCCATGCGCATGATGTCGGCCGCCGTAACGTCGAGGCCGGCGGCGATGCGCTGGAGGATGTAGTCGGAGCCGTGCAGCCGGGGCGAGCGCGCCGAGCCGGGAACACCCAGCACGTACATTGGGCCGAGGCGCGCGACGAGCGTGAGGTTGCCCGGATCGACCGGCATTCCGAAATGGACGATCTTTCCGCCGATCCACTCGATCGCTTCCGGAATCACGTCCCGGCGGTCGACGATCGCCGAGGCGCCGAGCACGAGCACGACATCGTACGGCATGCCGCCCTCGTCGGCTGGCCTCCAGAAGCTCGCGGCCACGCCGGGCACCGTGTGGTCGCACACCGTGTGCTTGACCAGGTCGCAGCCGATCGCCGCGAGGCGCGCCCGCGTCACCTCGACCGTATTCGCGAGAAGCTCCGGTTTGAGGCCGGGAAGCCGCGTCTGCACGAGCGCCACGCGAAGGGGGCGAAACGGCGCGAGGCGGAGGATTCCAGCGCGCGCGATCTCGAGGCAGCGCTCCACCGCCGGAGCAGAAACGGCGAAGGGAATGATCTTCACCGTCGCAGCGATCTGGCGCGTGCGCACCGCGTCGTAGGGCGCCAGCGTGGCGAGTGTTATCCCCTCATCGACCGAATTGAAGCGGTGCACGGCCTCCGCATCGAGCATCAGGAGCCCCGCGCGGTCGGCATAGAGATTGCAACGGCCCGTGCCGGCATTGCCGGGGCGCAGGTTCGGTCCTCGCAGCGCCTCGGCGAGCCGTCGCGCGGCCTCGTTCTCGGGAACTTCATCGGCGCCGATCTCGGCCACGAAGACATTTTCGATGTCTGCGGCCAGCAGGGCGGCGATGTCTTCGTCGGTGAGCGCGTGGCCCTTCCTTAGGCGCTGCTTGCCCACCGCCGTCGAATGAACCAGCAGCGCGCCGCGGGCCAGCTTCGTCGGGCGCCAGCCGAAATACATCGGCTCAGGCCGCCGCGGCCGCGGCGTCGGGCTCGGCGCGCAGCACCGCGGTGACCTCGGCGACGATCGAAACCGCGATCTCGGCCGGCGATTGCGCGCCGATGTCGAGTCCGACGGGCCCATGAATGCGCGCGAAATGCTTCTCGCCGAAGCCGAGTTCGGCGAGGCGGCCGAGCCGTGCCTTGTGCGTGCGCGTGCTGCCCAGGCAGCCGATGTAGAAGCAGTCCGAGCGCAGCGCGCGCTCCAGCGCCGGGTCGTCGATCTTGGGATCGTGAGTCAACGTCACCACGGCCGTGCGCGCGTCGAGGCCGATCTTGTCCATCGCTTCGTCGGGCCACTCGTGCGTGAGCGTGACGCCGGGGAAGCGGTCGGCCGTGGCGAAGGAGCGGCGCGGATCGATGATCGTGACGGCATAGCCGGCGAGCACCGCCATCGGCGCCAGCGCCTGCGCGATGTGGACCGCGCCGACGACGAGCATGCGCAGCGGCGTGGTGAACGCCTGCACGAAGACGGGGCCATGCTCGGTCTCGATCGTGTGGCTCTTGTCGTCGCGCAGCGCGCGGCGCGCGGCGGCGCGGAGCGCCTCGCTCGCCGGCAGATCGCCCTCGGCCTTGTCGCCGTCGATCAATGACTGCCGCCCGTCCTTCAGCGCCGTCGCGACGACGACCGCGCGCTTCGCGGCGCGGGCGGATTGCAGGGCTTCGAAGATCGCGCGCTGCATGGCTAGTCGAGCCGCTCGACGAACACCTGCACCTTGCCGCCGCAGGCGAGGCCGACTTCCCAGGCCTGCTCGTTGGTGACGCCGAAATCGAGCAGCCGCGGCTTGCCGTCGGCGATCACTTTCTGCGCCTCGAGCACGACGGCGCCTTCGATGCAGCCGCCGGAGACGGAGCCTTCCATCTCCTGCTTGTCGCTGACGGCGAGCTGGCTGCCGACCGGTCGCGGCGACGAGCCCCAGGTGGTCACCACCGTCGCGAGGGCCACGCCCTTGCCGGCTTTGCGCCACGTACCGGCCGTGGCCAACACATCGTCGGACTTCAATGAAGCTGCTTCAGCCATGGGCGCATCTCCTCGGGTCGGGCCGGGCGCGAGAGCGCCGCCGCCAACTGTTCCAGGCTATCGAGATTGTGCACGGGCCGGAACTCGTCGACATGCGGCAGCATCGCGCGGATGCCGGTTGATCTTGGCTCGAAGCCCTCGTAGCGCAAGAGGGGGTTGAGCCAGACGAGGCGGCGGCAGCTCTTGTGCAGCCGCTCGATCTCGCGGGCGAGGCCCTTGGCACCCTCGCGGTCGAGGCCGTCGCTGATCAGCAGCACGACGGCGCCCTGCGCCAGCACGCGCCGCGACCAGAACCGGTTGAACTCGTGCAGCGAAATGCCGATGCGCGTGCCGCCCGACCAGTCCTCGGCCGCCTCGCCGACCTTGGCCAGCGCCACGTCAGGATCCTTGTAGCGGAGATGGCGCGTCACGTTGGTGAGCCGCGTGCCGAACAGGAACGTGTAGACGCGGTCGCGGTCGTTGGTGATCGCATGCAGGAAGTGCAGCATCATGCGGGCGTACCGCGCCATCGAGCCCGAGATATCGCAGAGGATCACGAGCGGCGGCCGGCGCGTGCGCTGGCGTTTGCGCAGGATTTCGAGATCCTGCCCGCCGCCGCGCAAGCTCCGGCGCAAGGTGGCGCGGAGATCGAAGCGGTTGCCGGACGGGTGGAGCTGGAAGCGGCGGATCGGGCGCTCCTCCACGGGCAGGCGCAGCCGCGCGATGGCCCGCTTGGCGCGCTCCAGCTCCGCGGTGCTCATTTTCTCGAAATCCTGGTGGCGGAGCATTTCGTCTTCGCTCCAGGTCATCGCCGCGTCGATTTCGGTCTCGATCTTGTCCTGTGGCCGGTTCGCCTCGGATTCGTTCATCGACCGGAACGCATCGGCCACGCGCTTGCTCAGCTCGCGGCGCTCTTCCTCGGGCGGCACGATTGTTTGCGGCAGCGCGATCGACATCATGCGCTCGAGCAGGCGCGGGTTGCGCCAGAACACGTGGAATGCCTGGTCGAACACTTCGCGCTGGTCGCGCCGGTTCACGAACACCGCGTGGAGCGTCCAGTAGAAATCGTCGCGGCTCGCAATGCCGACCGCGCGCACCGCCTCGGCCGCGTCGATGACTTTGCCGGGGCCGACGGGCAGCCCCGCCGCCCGCAGCACGCGCGCGAACAGCATCAGATTGTCGACGAGGCGGCCGCGCTGCTGCTCGGGCGAGGTTTTCGCCGGCATCTGACTATGCCCCAGGGCGGCGCTTGGCGGCGGAGACTTCCACCTTGATCTGATCGAGGATCTTCATCGCCTCGCTGCCTTGGATCTTGGCGATGTCATCCTGGTACTTGAGCAGCGCGCCGAGCGTGGAGCTGACCACGGCGGGATCGAGCGCCACCACGTCGAGCTGCGCCAACGCCTGCGCCCAGTCGATCGTCTCGGCGACGCCGGGGAGCTTGAACAGATCCTGCTTCCGGAGCGCCTGCACGAAGGCCACGATCTCGCGCGAGAGCGCGGCCGGCACGTTGGGCGCCTTCACTTTCAGGATTTCGAGCTCGCGCTCTGCCGTGGGGTAGTCGACCCAGTAGTAGAAGCAGCGGCGCTTGAGCGCGTCGTGGATCTCGCGCGTGCGGTTTGAGGTGACGACGACGATCGGCGGCGCCTTGGCCTTGATCGCGCCGATCTCGGGAATCGTGATCTGCCAGTCGGAGAGCACTTCGAGCAGATACGCCTCGAAAGGCTCGTCGGCGCGATCGAGCTCGTCGATCAGCAGGACCGGCGGGCCGCCGGTGAGCGGAGGCTCGAGCGCCTGGAGAAGCGGGCGCTTGATGAGGAACTGCTCCGAAAACACGTCTTTGCCGAGGGTCTCGCGGTCCTTGTCGCCGGCCGCCTCGGCGAGGCGGATCTCGATCATCTGGCGCGCGTAGTTCCACTCGTAAACGGCGCTCGCCACGTCGAGGCCTTCGTAACATTGCAGCCGGATGAGGCGCCGGCCCAGCGACTCGGCCAAAACTTTGGCGATCTCGGTCTTGCCGACGCCGGCCTCGCCCTCGAGGAACAGCGGCCGATTGAGCTTCAGCGCGAGATAGACGGCGGTCGCCAGCGCGCGGTCGGCGACATAGCGTCCGCGCGCGAGCAGGGCTTCGGTTTCGTCCACGGACCGCGGATCGCGCGGCGCGCTCTTGTCACCTTCGGGCACATCCAACCTCGTCGTCATGGGCGCTGCTTGCGTCGGCGGCAGCGCCCGGCTAACTCACCCATACCAGCCCGGAGATACGTCGTGACAGCGCCGCCGCAAGGCCAGGGATTCCAGATCGATACCGTCCGCCTCGTGGTCGCGAGCTTCGTCGAAGCCATGCACGCGTTCGAGGGGCAGCGGTATCAGCAGCAATTGGCCGAGGTCACGTGCGTCGGCCTCTCCTGGATAGTTGAAGATCGGCTGGCCGGCGTCAATGCGCCGGAATGGCCGGTGCTCTGCGACCAACTGCTGGACGGCATGCAGGGCGAGAAGCCCCAAGGCTTCGCCGAGGCGCTGCGCGGCTACGACGGCATGCCGACGCTGGCGGCCGGCGTCGTCGATCTCGCCAAGGAGCACAAGGTCGATCTCGCCGAATTCGCCATCGCGCTGACTCAAGCCGGCACGATCGCGAAACAGGTGGCGAAGATCCGGCAGGAGCAGGCGAAAGGGTAGGGGCGGGTTTCAAACCCGCCCCGACGAGAGCTACCCGCCGATCGCCGCGGCCACCGCGCGCTTGGCCATGACGGTGACCAAGTGCGCGCGGTATTCGGCGCTGGCGTGGATGTCTTCGTTGAGGCCGTCGGTCGGGATCGAGACGCCGGCGACCGATTCGGGCGCGAACTTCTTCGCGAGCGCCGCTTCCATCGCCGGCACACGGAACACCGAGCCGCCGGCGCCCGTGACCGCGACGCGCACGCCGTCCGCCGTCTCCGCCACGAACACGCCGACGATGGCGTAGCGCGAGGCCGGGTTCGGGAACTTCATGTAGGCGGCGCGCTTCGGGATCGGAAATTCCACCGCCTTCACGATCTCGCCGCGCTTCAGCGCCGTCTCGAACATGCCGGTGAAGAACTTGTCGGCCGGAATTTTGCGCTGGGTCGTGACGACCGTGGCGCCGAGGCCGATGAGGCCGGCCGGGTAGTCGGCCGCCGGATCGTTGTTCGAGATCGAGCCGCCGATCGTGCCGCGGTTGCGGACGGCCGGGTCGCCGATGCCGTCGGCGAGATGGGCGAGGGCGGGGATCGCCTTCTTCACAGCCGCCGAGGCGGCGACGGCACCGTGCGTCGTCATCGCGCCGATCGTAACGCCGGCCTTGCTCGCCTTGATGCCGACGAGATCTTTCATGGCGGCGAGATCGACCACGTGGCTGAGCTTGGCGAGGCGCAGCTTCAAGGTCGGGATCAAGGTCATCCCGCCCGCCATCAGCTTGGCGTCCTTCTTCTTCTTGAGAACGTCGGCCGCGGCGGCGAGCGTCTTCGGCTTCATGTATTCGAAATTGTACATCTTCGTCTCCCTTACTTCGCGGCCGTCTTCTTGGCTTTCTGGATCGCCGACCAGACACGGTGCGGCGTGGCGGGCATCTCGACCTTGGCGACGCCGACCGAACGCAGCGCGTCGTGCACGGCGTTCATGATGGCTGCCGGCGCGGCGATGGCGCCGGCCTCGCCGCAGCCCTTGACGCCGAGCGGATTCAGGGGCGAGGGCACGACGATCGTCTCGACCTTGAAGCTCGGCACGTTGTCGGCGCGCGGCATCGTGTAGTCCATATAGGAACCGCTCGCGAGCTGTCCTTCGGCGTCGTACACGGCGCCCTCGAGCAGCGCCTGGCCGACGCCCTGCACGATGCCGCCATGCACCTGGCCCTCGACGATCATCGGGTTGATGATCGTCCCGAAATCGTCCACCGCCGCGTAGTTCACGATCTCGGTGGTGCCCGTCTCGGGATCGATCTCGACCTCGGCGATGTGCGTGCCGGCCGGGAACGAGAAGTTCAGCGGATCATAGAACGCCGTCTCCTCGAAGCCGGGCTCCAGGTCTTTGGGGTAGTTGTGCGGCACGTAGGCGGCGAAGGCCACCTGCGCGATGCCAACCTCTTTGTCGGTGCCCATCACGCGGAACTTGCCGTCGCGGAACTCGATATCGTGCGGCGAGGCCTCGAGCAGGTGCCCCGCGATCTTCTTCCCCTTCTCGACGATCTTGTCGGCGGCCTTGGAGACGGCCGAGAGGCCGACCGCGGCCGAGCGCGAGCCGTAGGTGCCCATGCCGAACGGCGTGCGCGCCGTGTCGCCCTCGACGATGTCGACGTTCTCGAACGGCACGCCGAGCCGGTCGGCGATCACCTGCGCGAACGTCGTCTGGTGGCTCTGGCCGTGCGAGTGGGTGCCGACATGGACCGAGACGTTGCCGGTCGGGTTGAAGCGGATCGTCGCCGATTCCCAGAGGCCGACGCCGCCGCCGAGCGAGCCCACCGCCGCCGAGGGCGCGATGCCGCACGCCTCGATGTAGGAGGAATATCCGAGCCCGCGCAGCTTGCCGCGCTTCTTCGCCTCGGCCTTGCGCTGCGCAAAGCCGGGCACGTCGGCGACCCGAAGCGCCTCGCGCTGCGATCGCTGGAAGTCGCCGCAATCGTATTGATGGATCACCGGAGTCGTGTAGGGGAACTCGTTCGCCTGCACGAAATTGCGCCGGCGCAATTCGTCCGGCGCGATCTTGAGTTTGGCGGCCGCTTCCTCGACGAGGCGCTCGACGACGTAGGTGGCCTCGGGCCGGCCGGCGCCGCGATAGGCATCGACCGGTGTCGTGTTGGTGAACACGCCCTGCACGTCGCAATAGATCAGCGGCGTCTTGTATTGGCCCGCCAGCAAGGTCGCGTAGAGATAGGTCGGCACCGCCGAGGCGAAGGTCGAGAGATACGCGCCGAGATTGGCGACTGTGTTGACGCGCATCGCCACGAACTTGCCCTCTCTATCGAGGGCCAATTCCGCCGTGGTCACGTGGTCGCGGCCATGCGCGTCGGAGAGGAAGCTCTCGCTGCGCTCGGCCGTCCACTTCACCGGGCGGCCGATCTTCTTCGCGGCCCAGAGCGCCACGGTCTCTTCGGCATAGATGAAGATCTTGGAGCCGAAGCCACCGCCCACGTCGGGCGCGATCACGCGCAGCTTGTGCTCGGGCGCGATTCCGATGAAGGCCGAGAGCACGAGGCGTGCGACGTGCGGATTTTGCGAGGTGGTGTAGAGCGTGAACTCGCCGTTGCCGGTGTCGTAGTCGGCGAGGGCGGCGCGCGGCTCGATCGCATTCGGAACCAGCCGGTTGTTGACGAATTGCAGCTTGACGGTGTTCGCGGCCCCCGCGAAGGCTGCATCGACCTTCGCCTTGTCGCCGATTTCCCAATCGTAGCAGAGGTTGTTGGGCGCCTCGGTGTGGAGCTGCGGTTGGCCGGGCTTGTGGGCGGTGGCCGTATCGACAGCGGCCGGCAGCGTCTTGTACTCGACCTCGACGGCCTCGGCGCCGTCCTTGGCGGCGTCGAGCGTCTCGCCGATCACGATCGCGACATGGTCGCCGACATAGCGCACCTTCGTCGTCGCGAGCGCCGGATGCGGCGGCGCCTTGTGCGGCGTGCCGTCCTTGCCCTTGATCACCCAGCCGCAAATCAGCGTGCCGATCTTGTCGGCCGCGAGCTCGTCGCCGGTCAGCACCGCGACGACGCCGGGCACCTTCAGCGCCTTCGCCTTGCTGATCTTCTTGATCTCGGCATGCGCGTGCGGCGAACGCACGAACGCCGCGTAGGTCTGATGCGGCCGATTGAAATCGTCGAGATAGTGGCCCTTGCCGGTGATGAAGCGGAGGTCTTCCGAGCGTTTGACGGCGCGGCCGATGCTCATGTCGGTCATGGCATCACCCTTTCCAGTCGTGGCTGGCCTGGGCGCCGGCCATGATCGCCTTGACGATGTTGTGGTAGCCCGTGCAGCGGCAGATGTTGCCCTCGAGCCATTCGCGCACTTCGGTCTCGCTCGGCTTCGGGCTACGCTTGGCGAGATCGATCGCCGACATGATCATGCCCGGGGTGCAGAAGCCGCACTGGAGCCCGTGATTCTCGTGGAAGGCCTGCTGCATCGGGTGCAGCTTGCCGTCCTTGGCGAGGCCCTCGATCGTCGTGACCTTCTTGCCCTCGCACTGCACGGCGAGGATCGTGCAGCTCTTCACCGACGCGCCGTCGATGTGCACGACGCAGGCGCCGCACTGGCTGGTGTCGCAGCCCACATGCGTGCCGGTGAGCCCGAGCGTCTCGCGCAGGAATTGCACGAGCAGGGTGCGCGGTTCGGCCTTGCCGGTGACCTTCTTCCCGTTCACCGTCAGCGAGACATTCACGTCCATTTCAGGGTTCCTCCCAAGTGCGCGGCCGCGCGAGTTTCGAGGCCGCCTGTCCCAGTTGCAGTCAGTCTAGAGCCGAGCCGCGAAGCGTCAAGCCGCGAACGAATCGCGCCCCACATACAGCAGAAGTGCTACGATCGCCGCCGTCAGCAGAAGCATCCACAGCCACAGCGGCAGCGCCGCGCGCTTGCGTTCGGCGGGGCCGGCGTCCGGTTTCGTCACGCGGCCGGCCCTTCGGCTTCGACCGCCACCTTCTCCGCTGCGGTGCCCGGCGCCACGGTCTCGGCGAACTTCTTGAAGAAGTCGTCCGCCAGTTTCCGCGCAGTGCCCAAGATCAGACGCGAGCCGATCTGCGCCAGTTTGCCGCCGACCTTGGCATCCGCGTCGTATGACAGCACCGTGGCGCCGCCGTCGTCGCGCAGCGTCACCTTGGCGCCGCCCTTGGCGAAACCGGCGACGCCGCCCTTGCCCTCGCCGACGATTCGGTAGCCGTTCGGCGGATCGAGATCCTCGAGCGTCACCGCGCCCGAGAACTTGGCGCTGACCGGGCCGACCTTGGCCTTGATCGTCGCGGAGAACGCGTTGTCGCCTTCGCGCTCCAGCTTCTCGCAGCCGGGAAGGCACTTCTTGAGGATTTCGGGATCGTTGAGCGCGGTCCACACCTTCTCGCGCGGGGCCGCGATCTTGTACGCGCCTTTGATTTCCATGGATGGTCCTCGGAGAGACGGGGCGCAAATTAGGCGCCGCCGCGCGCGGCGACAAGGCGCATGCGTGGCGTGTTTGCATGACGGCGCTTGCATGGCGGGGGCCGACCGGCAATGTTCGCCGCGCCCATCGCCGCCTATGCGAGATGTCCCGCTCCGTATCGCCATCGCCGCCGCGAAACCTGCGCACGCGCCTCCGCGAATGGACGGGCGTGGCGCTGGTCAACCTGGCGGTGCTCGGCGCGCTGCTCGCCATCGTCGAGCTGGGCCTCGGCACCTGGTTCTTCGGCCCCAATCTCGGCGCGCTCAACGTTCACACGAACGTCCAGCTCCGCATCGCGGACAGCCCCTATTATCCGCCCGGCACGATCGCGCATTACCGGCGCGACCGCTTCGGCCTGCGCGGCGAGTATGGCGGCGATCCGGCGCGGATCACGCTGCTCGCGGTCGGCGGCAGCACGACAAACGAGCAGTTCGTCGGCGAGGGAGACACGTGGTCGGCCATCGTCGAGCGCGAACTGCGCGCCAAGGGCAGGCAGATCACGGTCGCGAATGCCGGCGTCGACGGGCACTCGACGGCGGGGCACATCCGCAGCTTCGATCTCTGGTTCGGCAGGATCCCCGGCCTGAAGCCGCGCACCATGGTCTTTTTCATCGGCATCAACGAGCGCGGCGTGGCGCCCGATGCCATCGCGGGGGCCGATGCGCTGGCGCACGATTCGGGCTACCGCCGCCTGCGCACCTATGTCGAGAACAACAGCGTGTTGGTCCGCGGCGCGCGCATCATCCGCGGCTGGTTCGCGGCGCGGCGCATCGGCGTGCATCACGGCACCGGCAAGGGCGAGACGAAAGACAGCCGCTGGGTGCCGGCAAAGGTGCCGCCCGATCTCGCCACGCGGCTGCGGCCCAGCCTCGACGGCTACGCGAAGCGGCTCCGCCTGCTGCACGCCAAGACGCTCGCGTTCGGCGCGATGCCGGTCTACGTGACGCAAATCAACGGCGACGGCCGGCGCGTGGATGGCGTGATCCAGGAGATCGAGGCGAGCGGCGGCGGCACGACCTTCGCCGAACTCTCGCTCTACAACGCCGAACTTCTGACGTTCTGCGCCGAGGCGAAGGCACACTGCATCGATCTCGCCGGCCAGCTCCGCTTCGGCCCCGGCGACTTCTACGACTCCGTGCACACGACGCCGCAAGGTTCGCGCAAGATCGGAATCTATCTCGCGGAGAAGCTGGCGCCGATCTTGCGCTAGGCGAAGGTCAGCACGATGTTCCCCGCGATCTTGCCGCTCTCCTGCGCTTCGTGCGCGGCCACGATATGATCGAACGGGAAGGTGGCGCCGATGTTGTGCTTGAGTGCATTCGCTTCGAGCATGCGGTTTACGCCGTCCACCGCGCGGCGGCGCTCTTCGGGCGTGAGCTCATAGACGAGGAAGAACAGCAGCGAGATCGTGCTGACGAGGCAATACGACGCCGGGATCTGCGCCTGCGGGCCCGTGCCGTAGATCACGACCTTGCCGCGCGGGCGCAGCACCGCCGGGATCAGCGCGGCATTGGCCGTGAGATCGAGCTCGACGATAGCATCGACGCCGCCGCCCGCGGCCGCCGGTTTGCCGGTGATCGCGGCGACCCGGTCGCCGACATTCTCGGTCTTGTAATCGATCGTGTGATCGGCGCCGGCATCGCGCGCGATCTTGGCCTTGGCCGCGGAGCTGACCGTCGTGATGACCGTGGCGCCGCGCGCCTTGGCCATCTGGATCGCGTAGTGCGCGACGGCGCCAGCGCCGCCCGAGATGAGCAGCGTCTTGCCGGGCGCGGCTTCGGCCAATTCGATCGCGCGCCACGCGGTGAGCGCGGGGATGCCGAGGCACGCACCCGCCTCGAAGCTTACGGATGCGGGCAGGGGCGCCGCCAGCGCGTCGGGCAGCACGATGTATTCCGCCGCGGTGCCCATCGGCCGCTTCCATTGCCCGTTCCAGATCCACACGCGCTGGCCCTGGCGCGATGCGGCGACGCCGGCGCCGACCATGTCGATCTCGCCGGCACCGTCGCTGTGCGGAACGACGCGCGGGAACGCCATCTTGCGCGTGAGGCCCATGCGCGTCTTCACATCGGACGGATTGACGCCCGAGGTCTTGAGCTTCACGCGTACCTCGCCCGGACCAGGCTGCGGGTCGTCCATCATGACGATCTTCAGCACGTCCTTCGCGGTTCCGTTCGAGTCGTAGCAGGCGGCGCGCATCGTGTTTCCCCTCAATAGGATTTCGGGAGGCCCAGCGCCTTCTCGGCGATGAAGTTCAGGATCATGTGCGGCGACACGGGTGCGATGCGCGCGATGAAGCTTTCGCG
>CAYZSG010000142.1:0-2769 GCA_964481045.1 uncultured Candidatus Odyssella sp.
GCTTTCTTGAACGGCGCGAGATCGGGCTCGACGATCTCCATACCCTTCTCTTTGAGCAGCGCGATGGATTTCGCGGCCACGTCCCACGTCATCTTGCTGGCCCACATTTCGGCCTCGGCGGCGGAGTCGGTCATCGCCTTCTGCTGCGCCGGCGTGAGCTTCGCCCATTTGTCGGCGGCCATCAGCACCATGAGGCCCGACTGGATGTAGTCGATGCGGATCGCGTATTTCTGCACCTCGTAATATTTGGCGCCGGCGATCGCGTCGAAGCCGTTGTCCTGCCCGTCGACGATGCCCTGCTTCATCGCGAGATAGAGCTCGGCCGCGGCCACCGGAGTCGGCGAGGCGCCCCAGGCCTTGAATACGGCGAGGATCGTCGGCGTCTCGGGCACGCGCACTTTCAGCCCCTTCATGTCGGCCGGGCTCATCACCTTCGTCTTCGAGGTGGTGAGCTGGCGCGGCGTGCGGTCGGAGACGTAGCCGACATATTTGAAGCCGCCTTCCTTCTCGGCGCCGGCGAGCATGTCGCGGAAGGTCTGCGAGGCCATGAACGCCTTGAAGTGCGCGTGGTCGCGGAAGACGTAGGGCGCGAAGAGGGCGTTGAAATCCTTGCCGCCGCGCGCGAGCGCGAGGGTGCCGGTGTCGGCCAGCATCATGTCGATCTGGCCGGTTTTCATGCCGGCGTAATTCTGCGGCAGGTTGCCGAGCTGCCCGCCGCCGAGCGCCGTGATCTTGATCGCGCCGTTCGTCTTCTCCGCCACGTGCTTGGCGAAGCGGTCGGCGATCGGGCCCCACACCGGCGGCGGTGCCACGAAGGCCATGCGGTATGTCGTCTCCGCCTGGGCGGCGGGCGCCAGCGCCAGCGCGGCAGTCAGGAAAGCAAGCGTGCGTTTCATCGGTGGTTCCTCCTCGTTTTTCTGTTGCTGCGATCGCCCGTCAGCGGCGGCGGGCGAAATACTCCTCGTAGGGGCTGCCGTTCGAAACCAGCACGCCGCCGTCGACGTCGATCGACGTGCCCGTGCACATGGCGGCGCCGTCGCCGGCCAGGAACACGATCGCGTTCGCCACATCCTCCGGCCGCACCCAGCGGCCGAGCGGAATGATCGCCTCGACGCCCTTCCTCTGCGCGGCGTCGAGATTGCGCTCGATCATAGGCGTGAGCGTGGGGCCGGGACAGACGGCGTTGACGCGGATGCGGTGGATGCCGAGCTCGAACGCGGCGTGGCGCGTGAAGCCGAGCAGCCCGGCCTTGGACGCGGTGTAGCTCGCCCCGCCGCTGAACGAGATGCGCTTCCCGGCGACGGACGCCACGTTGACGATGGCGCCGCCGCCGCGCGCCTTCATCGCCGGCACCGCGGCCTGCGTGCACAGCATGGCACCCTTCAGGTTGATCTCGAGCACGCGGTCCCAGTCCGCCTCGGGCATGCGCTCGATCGTCCACACCGATTCGATGCCCGCGTTGTTCACGAGGATGTCGAGCCCGCCGAAATCGCGCACGACCGAGGCGAACGCGCCCTCGACGGCGGCCTTGCCGGCGATATCGGCGGGGTAGGCGCGGGCGCCGGCGATCGTTCGCGCGGTGGCGGCGACGCGCTCCGCATCGCGGTCGAGCAGCGCCACGCGGGCGCCGGCGGCGGCGAGCGCCTTGGCCGCGGCGGCGCCGATGCCGCCGGCCGCGCCCGTCACGATGGCCGCCTTGCCCGCGAGTGCGCTCACTGATCCCCCCGAACGCCGGTCCCGAAGCGCTTGACGCGCGCGGCGGAACGGCCTCTATACTAGTAACGATCGTTACCAATTGGCAAGCGCACCATGGCTGTCACCAAGACGAAGCGTCCGCCCGCGGCCCCCGCGATCGTTGCGCCGCGAAAGACCGGCGGCGTCTATTCCTACGCGCTCGACGAGATGCCGTGGCACGGCCTCGGCCGCGACGGCGTCAAGGACAAGGCGGTGCGCGCGGATCGCGCGACCGGGCTTTATCTTGGCGTGATCGCGTTCGAGCCGATGTCGCGCTCGGGCCTGCACCAGCATCTCGGCACCGCGCTCTCGTATTTCCTCGCCGGCTCGCTTTCCGATTATCAGGGCAGCGCCAGCGAGGGCATGGCCGGCATCAACCTCGCCGGCGCCACGCATGACGCGATATCGTATCCCGGCGCGCTCCTGGCCTCGCGGCTCGAAGGGCCGGTGGTTTCGCCCGAGGGCGTCACGGCCGCGCACCCGATCCGCGGCGGCGCCAAGGCCGGGCGCCTCATGAATCCGTTCCCGGAGCGCCTGCCCGACATCAACATCCCGCTGGCGCCGATCCCGGCCGTGCCCACGGCGTTTTCCGGCATCGCCCGGCGCATGATCTTCGACTATGCGCCGACCGGAGACCGGCGGCGCTTCGCGGCGCTCACGATCATGCCGCATTCGCCCGCGGTCGAGATCGCGCATCAGGGCCTCACCGACTGGTACGTGCTCGGCGGCGACGTGGCCGTGAACGGCACGCGCTGCCATGCGAACAGCTTCGTCGTCCTCGAGCCCGGCGCGCGCGCGACGATCGAGACGGAGTATGGCTGCCAGATCCTCGCCTGGGCCGAAGCCCCCGCCACCGGCGACGCGCGGGGCCGGGAGGCGGAGCTGTACGGGTTTTAGACGGGCATATGCCGCGTAGGGGCGCGCTGCGCGCGCCCTTTTTCTCCGCGCATGAGGCGTTTCGAGTGGAGGCGGGGGGCGCGCCGGGCGCCCCGAAACCACCCAAACCACCGTCAACCGCGGGGTACAAAATTCTAT
>CAYZSG010000142.1:2779-13281 GCA_964481045.1 uncultured Candidatus Odyssella sp.
AATCCGCTCTAGGTTCGCGCCAGCCGTCCCACGATCGTCACCCCGGCCGGCACCTGCGCGGGGCGCCGCGCGCCCCCCTTTTTTCCCCGCCCTGGGGGGTTTGCGGGTGGGGGGGGGGCGCCCCCCGCCCGCCCCTACGCGTCCAAAGCCTCGTTCTCCGGCGGGCTACTTCTTGCTATCCAGCTTGCGCGTGCTTTCGACGAGCCGCGTAAGCTGCTCGAAGAACCTTTCGCGCTCCGCCGCGCCGAGGGCGCCGAACACGGCGCGTTCGCGGCCGATGCCGGAGCTTGCGATCTCCTCATAGACGCGCCAGCCCGCTTCGGTGAGCGTGAGGTGCAGGCGGCGGCGGTCGCGCGCGCTGGCCTGGCGCGCGAGGCGGCCGCGCGCGGCGAGTCCCCGCACCGCGCGCGAGATGCTCATCTTGTCGAGGCCGATATAGTCGGCGAGATCCTGCGCCGTGATGCCGGGACGGTCCGCGACCACGAGCAGCACGCGCCATTCGGAGAGGCTCATGTGCAGGCGCCGACCGAACCGCTCGTGAAACGGGCGCGCGGTGAGATTGGCCAGCACGAGAAGCTGGAAGAACGGCGAGCGCTGCGTGCGGATGCGCGCGCGATGCTTCGCCGGCGTCGAGGGTTTCGCCACAATGCGGTCCGGAAACGGGTGAAGCGTGCGACGGCGAGCGCCGCCGGCGCACGATAGCGCCACGCTTCGCGCGGCGGCAAGCATCACTCGTTTTCAACGCTGCGTTCGATTAACGCGCCGGCCGGCGTTGCTCTCGCGCGCGACTGTCAAATGAATTCCGCGTGCTTCATGCGCGCCGCGCTTCGCATCGGCGCCGCTTGATCGCCCAAATTCGCGATCAATGTCCCGCACGGGCCGGCGCTCCCCCCTGCGCCGCGGTACGAGGAGAATTTCCATGGCCGTCTCATTCACGCTCAACGGCAAGGCCGTTCAACTGAACGTGCCCGACGACATGCCTTTGCTTTGGGCAATCCGCGACATCGTCGGGCTCACCGGCACGAAGTTCGGCTGCGGCATGGCGCAATGTGGCGCCTGCACCGTGCATGTCGATGGCGAGCCGGTGCGCTCGTGCTCGCTCCCGGTCGCAGACGCGAAGGGAAAGAAGGTGACGACGATCGAGGGCATCGCGAGCAAGCCGGCCAAGGCCGTGCAGGCCGCGTGGCAGAAGCTCGACGTGCCGCAATGCGGCTATTGCCAGTCCGGCCAGATCATGTCGGCGGCGGCGCTGCTCGAGAAGAACGCCAAGCCCAGCGACGAGGACATCGACAACGCGATGGCCGGCAATATCTGCCGCTGCGCCACCTATCACCGCATCCGCGCCGCGATCCACGCGGCCGCCAAATCGCTCGCGTGAGGTCTGCCATGTTGCACAATATGCTGAAGCACGCCGCGCCGAGCCGGCGCACGCTGTTGAAAACGGGCGCCGCCGCCGGCGCCGCGCTCGTGATCGGCTTCCACGTCGCCCCGCGCGGCGCTCTCGCGCAAACCGCCGCCGCGCCCGCGCCGAACGCGTTCGTGCGCATCGGCGCCGACAATTCGGTGACGGTGATCGCGAAACATCTCGAGATGGGGCAGGGAAGCTACACCGGCCTCGCCACGGTGCTCGCCGACGAGCTCGACGCCGACTGGAGCCAGGTGCGCGTCGAATCCGCGCCGGCCGACGCCACGCGCTACAACAATCTCGCTTTCGGCCCGGTGCAAGGCACCGGCGGCAGCTCGGCGATCGCCAATTCGTTCGAGCAGCTCAGGAAGGCCGGCGCCGCCGCGCGCGCGATGCTGGTGGCCGCCGCCGCGCAGACTTGGGGCGTTCCAGCCGCCGAGATCACCGTCTCGGTTGGCAAGCTCGCGCACGAGAAGAGCAAGAAGAGCGGCACGTTCGGCCAGTTCGCCGCCGCGGCCGCGAAGCTGCCGGTGCCCGGCGACGTGAAGCTCAAGGAGGCGAAGGATTTCACGCTGATCGGCCGCGAATTGCCGCGCGTGGATACCGTCGCCAAGACCGATGGCACCGCGCAGTTCGCGATGGACGTGCGGGTGCCCGGCATGCTCACCGCCGTCGTCGCGCGCGCCCCATTGTTCGGCGCGACGGTGAAAGGCTTCGACGCCGCGGCAGCGCGTAAAGTCCCGGGCGTGCGCCACGTGGTGCAGATCCCGTCGGGCGTCGCCGTCGTCGCCGAGAACACCTGGGCCGCGATCAAGGGCCGCGAGGCGCTATCCATCCAGTGGGACGAGAGCAAGGCCGAGACGCGCGGAACGAAGGAGCTGCTCGAGGAATACCGCAAGCTCGCGGAGCAGCCCGGCAACGTCGCGGTGAAGCGCGGCGATGTCGGCGCCGGCTTCACCGGCGCCGCGAAGACGTTCGAGGCGCGCTTCGATTTCCCCTATCTCGCGCATGCGCCGATGGAGCCGCTCGATTGCGTCGTGCGGCTCACGCCCATGAACTGCGAGATCTGGGCCGGCGACCAGTTCCAGACCATCGACCAGCTGAACGCCGCGAACGTGCTTGGCCTGAAGCCGCAGCAGGTGAAGATCAACACCGTGTTCGCCGGCGGCAGCTTCGGCCGGCGCGCGAACATGGCCTCGGACTACGTCGTCGAGGGCGTGCAGATCGCGAAGGCCACGCGCGGCGTGGCGCCGATCCGGCTCGTCTGGACGCGCGAGGACGACATCCGCGGCGGCCGCTATCGCCCGCTCACGCATCACTGGCTCAAGGCCGCGGCCGACGCCAACGGCATGCCGGCCGCGTGGCAGCACCGCATCGTGACGCAGTCGATCATGGCCGGTACCATCATGGAGCCGATGATGGTCAAGAACGGGATCGACGGAACGTCGGTCGAGGGCGCCTCCAACCTTCCCTATGCGATTCCGAACTTCCAGGTGGAGCTGCACACGGCGAAGGCGGGCGTGCCGGTGCTGTGGTGGCGCTCGGTGGGCTCGACGCACACGGCGTTTTCGACCGAGGTGATGATCGACGAGATGGCGCGCGCAGCGGGCAAGGACCCGGTCAACTACCGGCTTACTTTGCTCAAGGATCATCCGCGCCACGCCGCCGCGCTGGCGCTCGCGGCCGACAAGGCCGGCTGGGGCAAGGAGCTGCCGAAGGGTCGCTTCCACGGCGTCGCCGTGCACGAATCGTTCAACAGCTTCGTGGCCGAGGTGGCCGAGGTCAGCGTCGCCGGCGACGGCAGCTTCAAGGTCGAGCGCGTCGTCTGCGCGGTCGATTGCGGCATCGCGGTGAACCCCGACGTGATCCGCGCGCAGATGGAGGGCGGCATCGGTTACGGCCTTTCGGCCGCGCTCGCCGAGCAGGTGACGCTCGAGGGCGGCAAGGTCGTGCAGTCGAACTTCCACGACTACACGCCGATGCGCATCAACGACATGCCGAAGGTCGAGGTGCACATCATCCGCTCCACCGCGGCGCCGACCGGCGTCGGCGAGCCCGGCGTGCCGCCGATCGCACCCGCGGTGGCGAACGCGCTGGCGGTGGCCCGCAACAAGCCGGTGCGGGCGCTGCCGCTGCGCGTCTGACTTTCGCTGCGCGGCCAGACCCCCATCCAACCTTCCCCCGCAGCCGGGGGAAGGCTTTACTGTGCCGCTCCATCCCCCGCACTTGGCGGGGGAAGGCCGGGATGGGGGTGAGGACGCGAATGCACGGCGCGGTACTCAGACTCGGACTTATCGCGCTCGCTCTCGCGCGAGCCGCTGACTCGTTCGCGCAAACGCCCGCCGACATCGACGCGGCGCGCGCGGCGTTCGCGCGCGCTGCCGCCGTGTTCCAGCATCCGCGCTGCACGAACTGCCACAATCGCGGCGAGGGCCCGCAACAAGGCAACACGCCGCGTGCGCACATCTCGAACGTGAAGCGCGGGCCTGAGGGCCGCGGCGAAGCCGGCCGGCTCTGCACCGCGTGCCACAAGGCCACGAACACGGCCGGCGGCGCGGTCCCCGGCGCGCCGGACTGGCGCATGCCGCCGCCGGGCCGCGCGGGCTGGGACGGGCTCACGCCGGCCGAGATCTGCGCCGCGCTCAAGGACCCGGCGCGCAACGCCGGGCTCACGCCCGATCAGGTCGTCGAGCACATGGCGAAGGACGCGCTGGTTGCCTGGGCTTGGGCGCCGGGCGGCATCCGCAACCGGCCGCCGCTGCCGCAGGCCGAATTCCTCGATCTGATGCGCACCTGGCGCGCCGGCGGCGCGCCGTGCCCGTCGTGAGCGGCGCGCGCTACGGATCGCGGCAGGCGAAACTCGCGGCGTCCTCGAGGCTGCCGGTTCCGGCGTAGCGTGCCGACTGCGGATAGGGGCAGAGCGGGCGTGTGCGCACGATCTTGCCGCCCTCCATGCGCGCGCCAGTGATGCTCGCCGGGGCCTTGCCGCCTTCCACCCAGTTGATCAGCGGCGTCAGCGCGTCGATGCGGTCCACGCCGATGCCGCCGCGGCAATGGAACATGCCCGGCACAAGGAACAGGCGCATGAAGTCCGCCGTCTGCGGGACGGTCTTCTGCACCTGCTCGTAGTAGTTGATGCCCATGTAGGGCGTCAGCGCCGTGTCGGACAGGCCGAAATACATGACGATCTTGCCGCCGCGCGACTTGAACGCCGAGAGATCGGGATTCGTCGCGTCGAGCATCGCGCTGATCGCGGCCGTCCGCGCCGGGTCCTTGTCGAAATCGAACGTGCGCCAGTCATAGGCGGGGTTCGCCTTGCCGAAGCCCATGTAGCGGAAGAACGTCTCGCCGTATTCGAGCTGGCGAACGGGGCCTTGCTTGGCCAACAGCCAGAAATCCCAGCCGCTCACCGGCGCCGGCGTGCCGAGGAACGACGTGCCCGCCTTCTCGGCGCCCACCGGAACGCCGGGGAAATAGGGCTTGCCGTTGCTGACGACGCCGCCCTGGATCGCCTTGATCGTCTCGATCTCGGCGGCCGTGAAGCAATCGTCGCCGCCGGCGCCGCTGCATTTCGGCAGATCGGCCGCGGGATCGAACGCGCACTTGCGCGGATCTTCGATCAGCCCGTCGGCGGCGCCGTCGATCGCGTCGCACTTCTTGTAGACGGCATCGGCCACGCGCTCGATCTTCGCGTAGGAGATCGGCGCCTTCGCCATCGCCTTCATGTTCCAGAGGAACTGCACCATCGTGCCGGTGAAGTTCAGCACCGGCGCGCCCGCGATGATGCCGTCGAAATCGCCGGGATAGCGCTGCGCCGACATCAGTCCCTGGCGGCCGCCAGTCGAGCAGCCGTCCCAATAGGAATAGGCGGCGGGCCGGTCGTAGAACGCGCGCGTGAGGCGCTTCGCGGTCTGGATCGTCGCGTGCACCGCGCGGAACGTGTAGTCGATCGTCTTCTGGAGGTTATTCTGCGCGAAGCTGGCGAGCGGCTCGGTGGCGGCGTCGTGGCCGGTGTTGGTCTGCACCGCGACGAAGCCGTGCGCGAGCGCGGCGTTCCTCTGCGCTACGCGCGGCGGCGCTTCGAGCGATTCGCCGGCGAAGCCGCCATTGCCGCGCATGTAGATGCGGCGATTCCAGGCCAGCGGCAGCGCCACCTCGAACTGGATCTCGGGCGCGATCACGCCGGTGATGCGGCAGAAGGCCGGCACGGTGCCGGCGGCGGCCACCGCGTCGGCCTTGACGATCGTGAGCTGCCCGCCCGCGAGGCGGCGGAGATCGTGGCATGCGCGCTGCGCCTGCACGGCGGCGACGCGGTAGTCGATCCCGGACTTGCCGGCGTCGAGGAAGCTGTAGCCGTTCTGCGCGAAGGCGGGGGCGGTGAGCGAGGCGACGGCGAGCGCGCAAGCGGCGGCCAGGCCGCCGGCGAATAGGCGATGAGCCACGGGCGTTCTCCCTGAATTGTGCGCCGGCGCTCCCGGAGGGCGCCGTTGTCGGGAAAGATTACGCCCGCACTGCAAATGCGGGAAGCGCGCAAACAAAAGCCCTCCCCCGCGGGAAACGGGGGAGGGCTCGCTGGTCAGGGTCGTGCGAGGTTCGCGCGGCTACTGCTGGCGCGGTTGCGCAGGCTGGTCGGGCTGCTGGCCGCGGCGTTCCATGCGGCGCTCCATGCGCTCGCGCATCCGCTCGCGGCGTTCGGCCATGCGGTCGTCGCGCATGCCGCCGGTCGGAACGAAGCGGTCGAACATCTTTTTCTGGTCGTCGCTGAGGCTGGCGTAGAGCGGCTCGATCGCGGCCTTGGCGCGCTTCACGGCGTCGGCGCGCGCGGTCACGGCCTTCTCGAACCAGCCGAGGCGCTCGGGTGGGCTCATCTTCTGCATCGCCTCGCGGTCGGGCGCCTTGTAGGCCTCGGCGAGCTTGGCGACGTTCTCGCGCAGCGCGGCGGCGAACGCGTCCCACGCCTTCGCCTGCGCCTCGGTGATCTTGAGCTCGGCCTTCAGGAAGGCGAGGCGGCCTTCGCTGAACTGGAATTCCTGGCCGGGCCGCAGCGGCACGATGCCGAGCATCGCCGACATTCCGCCCATGCCGGCGCGCATCTGCATGTGGCGGTGCATGTGCATCCCGCCGTGGCGATCCGCGCGGTCGCCATGGTGCATGCGGTGGCCGCGATCGCCGCGCTCCATGCGCGGGCCCGGCTCGTTGGGCTGGGCAGGCGGCGTGGTTTGCGCGAAGGCGGGGGCCGAAAGGGCGGCGAAGACCAGCGCCGTGAGCGTGGCGCGGCGGATGATACGCGTGGGCATGTAATTTCCTCCGGTCGTTCGGGATCCTCGAAGGCATTAACGTATCGGACAAACCTTTCCGTCGCATTGCGGCAGGTCAAACATCGGGCAGGCCCGCTTGACCGGCCCGGCGCTTCTTGTATCAGTGGGCGCTCCGTCGAATCCCCGTTCATCCCCAAGGAGTTGCCGACCATGCCCGTGCGCGCTTTCGTCTTCCCCGGCCAGGGGAGCCAAGCCGTCGGCATGGGCCGCGAGCTGGCCGCGGCCTTCGCGCCGGCGCGCCATCTGTTCGAGGAGGTCGATGACGCGCTCGCGCAGAAACTGTCGAAGCTGATGTTCGAGGGGCCGCTCGATCAGCTCACGCTTACGGAAAACGCGCAGCCGGCGCTGATGGCGGTGAGCCTCGCGGTCGTGCGCGTTCTCGAGGCCGAGGGCAAGATGGATTTGCGCAAATCCGTGAAGCTTGTGGCCGGCCATTCGCTCGGCGAATATTCGGCGCTGGCGGCGGCCGGCGCGTTCTCGGTTGCCGATGCGGCGCGGCTGCTCAAGACACGCGGGCGCGCGATGCAGGAGGCGGTGCCGGTCGGGAAGGGCGCCATGTGCGCGCTGCTCGGCGCGGAATTGCCGCAGGCGCAGGAGCTGGCGAAGGCCGCGGCGCCGACGCCCGAGGGCGGACTGGAAATCTGCACGGCGGCCAACGACAATGGCGGCGGGCAGGTCGTGCTCTCGGGGCATGCCACGGCCATCGACCGCGCGATCAAATTGGCGCCCGAGAAGGGCATCCGCCGCGCGATGAAGCTCAACGTCTCGGCGCCGTTTCATTGCGCGCTGATGCAGCCGGCGGCCGACGCGATGGCCGAGGCGCTGGGCAAATCGCCGCCCAAGAATCCGGTCGTGCCGCTGGTGGCGAACGTCACCGCCGCGCATGTCAGCGACGGCGCCACGATCAGGCAATTGCTCGTCGAGCAGGTGACGGCGATGGTGCGCTGGCGCGAATGCGTGCTGGCGATGAAGGCGCTCGGCTGCGACACGCTCGTCGAGCTCGGCGCCGGCAAGGTGCTGACCGGCCTCACCCCGCGCATCGACAAGGAACTCGCCGCCTCCGCCGTCGGCACGCCGGCGGATGTCGAAGCCCTCATCAAGACGCTGTAACGCCTGTCGGGCGCAAGCAAGGGCAAGCGAACAGGAGCCGGGGAGCCGGGGAAATTTTTGAAATGCGCGCGAAGCGCGCTATCTATTGTTCTCCCCGGCTCCCCGGCTCCTGTTCATTTTCTTTCTTCACCAAGGAAAACACCCGTGTTCACACTCAGCGGAAAGAAAGCGCTCGTCACCGGGGCCTCGGGAGGGATCGGGGGGGCGATCGCGCAGGCGCTGGCGCGGCAGGGCGCCGAGGTGGCGCTTTCGGGCACGCGCGTGGAGGCGCTCGAGGCGGCGGCGAAGGAGATTCCGGGTACGACGCACATCGTGCCGTGCGATCTCGGCGACGCCGAGCAGGTGGGCAAGCTCATCGAGAACGCCGGCAAGGCGATGGGGCAGGTGGATATCCTCGTCAACAACGCCGGCCTCACGCGCGACATGCTCGCGATGCGCATCTCCGATGCGATGTGGCAGAAGGTCATCGACGTGAACCTCACCGCCGCGTTCAAGCTCTCGCGCGAGGTGCTCAAGGAGATGCTGCGCCGGCGCTGGGGCCGCATCGTCAACATCACGTCGATCGTCGGCGTCACCGGCAATGCCGGGCAGGCGAACTACGCCGCCTCCAAGGCCGGGCTCATCGCCATGTCGAAATCGATGGCCGCCGAAGTCGCGCAGCGCAACATCACGATCAACTGCGTGGCGCCCGGCTTCATCAAGACGCCGATGACCGACGCGCTCAACGACCAGCAGAAGGCGATGCTGCTCCAGCGCATCCCGGCCGGCCGCCTCGGCACGCCCGCCGATTGCGCGAACGCAGTCGTGTTTCTCGCCAGCGAGGAGGCGGCCTACGTCACCGGCCAGACGATCCACGTCAACGGCGGCATGGCGATGATCTGACGCGGTCGGCGCCACCCGCGCCGTTTCTCGGCGCGGGTGGCGCCTGCCGTCCGTGCCGGCAGACTCGCCTTTTCGACTCGCGGATAGGCTCCCTCACTCCGCCCGAGCCGGCACCGTAAACGTCACCGACTGCCCGGTGATGACGCGGTGCTGAGGGTCGGCCAGCTCGATCAGCAGCTTGTGCT
Source organism: uncultured Candidatus Odyssella sp. (assembly GCA_964481045.1). GTDB lineage: Bacteria > Pseudomonadota > Alphaproteobacteria > Bin65 > Bin65 > SBBV01. Next base: position 11,680 of record CAYZSG010000142.1, read on the forward strand.
GGCCGGGCGGCAGCGGGGCCACGACGATCGCGTTGGTGCCGCCGAAATCCGCCCAGTGCCAGGGCAGGTCGTTGAGTGTGACGTGCAGGTGCCCGACCCGCGGAGAGAGTTTGATCGCGTCCGCCCCGAGCACCGGCATGATGCGAATGTTCTCGACGTGATACGGGACGATGGCAACGCCGCGGGCGAGCGCGCTGGGAAGCGGGGCCTCCACGATCAGCTTCGGCGCGGGTTCGTTCGCGATGGGCGCGAGCGCGGAAGGGGCGCGGTACGCCCTCGTGTTCTCCGCGAAAGCGCTCGTGGCGAGGACGGTGGCCGCGACCGCGACGAGGGTGTTGACGAGCGTTTTCATTGAACTCACTCCGTTGGGGTCATCGATGCCCCCCAATATCGGCGGCGCATCGCCGCGCATATCCGACGTTGGTATCGCCGAGACCTTGGTCTGGGCGGGGCGGCGATTCCGGAACGCGAAAACGGCTCTTCAGGAAATCTCAGACATCCTCATTCGACTTCGGAGTCCTCGGCGCATAGGTTGCCGTTGCCGGGTCGATGCCGGCCCGCGGCCACCCGATGAGAGCGTTTGGGGAGTGTTTGATGTCGCTCCTATCCACCGGCGACCCTATCGTCAGCCCGGCAGTGCGCGCGGCGGCCGCCTTCGCGGCGCCCGTACCACCGACAGTGTTCCTCGTTCACGAAGACATGTCGGTTCTCCAGTCGCTGAAATCCCAAATCCGTGCTCCGGAATGGCGCGTCGAGATCTGCGGGTCCGCGGCGGCCTTCCTATCCTGTCCGCCGGCCCATGGTCCGAGTTGCCTTGTGGTCGATATGGCGCTGCCCGGACTCAAAGATCTCCGGAAGCATCTTGCGGCCGATTGGATCGGCACGCCGCTCATCCTCGTCAGAGGGGGCGGCGACGTCGTGATGACGGTCCAGGCCGGGAAATCCGGAGCAGTCGCGATGATGACGGCGCCAGTGGTCGACGATCTGCCGAGCGCCATCACGCAAGCCATCGAATACAGCGAGATCGCGCTTCGCCATGAGCAGAAGGCCCGGGCCCTCAAAGGCCGCTACGACGCGCTCAGCGCTCGCGAGCGGGAGGTCATGGGTCTGGTCGTCTCCGGGTTGCTCAATAAGCAGGTCGCGCACGAGCTCGGCATCAGCGAGATCACCGTGAAGGCTCACCGTGGCAACATGGTGCGAAAGATGGGCGCGCGCTCTGTCGCCGACCTGGTGAAAATCGCGGCCAGGCTTCAGCTCATCAGCTGGCAATAATCCGGAACCGGGCCCTTCGCTCGCAACGGTTGATCTCCTCTCCGAGGATAGAAAGTCCTTCCGCGACCGCGGAGCTGCGGCGGGCGCCTGCAACTCGCCCAAGAAAAGTGCAGGCGATGGTCAGCGAACCCATCCGGGCGGTGCGTTGCGGCGCACCTCCGCCTTGCGCCATTTATCCGACTCGGCATATTCTCTTAGCGTGGATCGCTGAAGCTCGCGACCCGAAGCGGGACCTCGTTGTTTCAACGGTCTCGCTTCCAAGCTGCTGTGATAAGAGCGGTTTCACCGGACGAACGATATCGGATGAACCCGCAGCGCCAGTATCCCCCT
>CAYZSG010000143.1:0-11991 GCA_964481045.1 uncultured Candidatus Odyssella sp.
CGACACGTTGTCGACGACGCGCTTCGCGCCGAAGCTTTTGGAGAGGCCCTCGACCGCAATGACGCGCTCGCCGTTACTGGGACGGATTGTCTCGTTCATCGCGGCGCTTCCTACGTAGGGGCGCGCTGCGCGCGCCCTATCGCCACCGGCACCCCGTGCGGCGCAGGCGCACAGCGACCGAGCCTGCCACTCCGAACGGCCGCGCTCGTCACGTGGCGGCAGGGCGCGCGCAGCGCGCCCCTACGTGGCCGACCTTCGAGTTGCAAGGAACCGTGCATGGTCAGCGCTCCGCCTGAGACAGCGCCTGGGCCGGCGCGGCATCGTGGAACACCTTCTCGACGTCCACCGGCTGGCCGGGCTTGAGCCGCACCGGCGCATCGACCGGCACCGCTTCGACCATGTAAACGAGCTTCTCGCGGCTGCCGACGCTGTAGATCACCGGCGGCGTGTATTCCGCGCGCGGCGAAACATAGACGATGCGCGCGCGCAGGCCCGCGGGACAGCCATCGCAGCGAAACGACACGAAGCGCCCCACCTGCGTGCCGGCCAGCGCCTGCTCGGGCACGAAGAAGCGCAGCTTGATCCGGTCGGGCGGCAGCAGCGAGACGACCGGCGTGCCGGCGTTGAGGAAATCGCCCGGCAGCGCCATCGTATCTTCGACGAGCGCGTCGGCCGGCGACTTGGGCGCCATTTCGGCGAGCCGGCGCTCAGCCTTCACCAGCGCGGCTTTCGCCTGCTCGAAGGCGTTGCGCGCGGCGTCGAGCTTCTCGGCCGAGGTGGCGCGCGTCGTGATCAGCTCCTGCTGGCGCTTGTATTGCGCCTCGGCGAAGCGCAGCGCGGCCGCCGCCTCGTCGCGCGCCGCCGTGTCCGCGGTGGTGTCGAACGCGAACAGCGGATCGCCCGCGCGCACGGTCTGCCCGCGCCGCACCGCAAGCGCCGCCAGCGTGCCGGCCACCGGCGCGCCGATGCGGATCGATTCGCCTTCGACATAGCCCTGATGGAAGCCGGGGCCTGCGGGCGCGCGCAGCGCCGAGTAGGCATAGGCGCCGCCGCCGATGACGGCGGCCGCGATGGCGATACGGATAACCCTAGCTCTTGCGCTCATGTTTCGCCTCCCTGCGCGGCTTGTCGGGCGCGAGCGCGCGCAACAACGAATTGGCGTGTTCGTTCAGCACCGCCTCGAGCGGCAGCGGCGGAATTCCGACCTTCTCGAAGCCGTGCTTCCAGACGACGAGGATCAGCAGCGGCCCCATCAGCAGCGGCAGGAACTGCTCGGGCGTGACCGGGCGGAACTCGCCCGCCTCGGCGCCGCGCTGGAGCAGCCCGCCGATCGCGCGCATGCCGCGCTTGATGACTTCCTCGTAGTAGAACCGGGCGAGGTCCGGAAACGTCGTCGCTTCGGCGATGACGAGCTTCGGAATGGCGCCGAGCTTGCTCTCGGCGATCGTACGGCCGAACGTCATCACCAGCATGCGCAACAGCTCGGCCGCCGGGCCCTTGTGCTCGGCGATGCGCCGCTCGGCCATCGCGACGTTGGGCAGCAACAGGTCGCGGACGACGCTCCGGAACAGCTCTTCCTTGTTCTCGAAGTAGAGATAGAGCGTGCCCTTGCTGACGCCGGCGCGGGCCGCGACCTCGTCGAGCTTCGCGGCCGCGAAGCCGCGCGCGGCGAACACGTCGAGCGCGGCGTTCAGGATCTCGCCCGGGCGCTCGTCCTTGCGCCGCTGCCAACGGGGTTTGTGCATGGCCATACCGCTGTTATCTAATAACTGACGGGTCAGTAATTAACTGAAACTGACCCGTGAGTCAATTGTGCGGCGGCCCAAACCGGCGCCTGCGGCATTGCGGCCAAGCGGCGCGGCGTTGCGGTGCGAAATCAAGGCGTTAGGATGGGCCGCGTCTCGCTTCGAGCTTCGGAGGCCCGCCCCTTGGCCGTCGTCACCACCGGCATTCTCGACCTCGCGCGGTTCGCCGCGACGCCGCTCGCGCGGCAGCCTTTCGATCACCTGATCGTGCCGGGCTTCATCGCGCCCGGCGCGCTGCCCGGCCTCAACGCCGATTTTCCGGCCATCGCCAAGGGCGGCAGCTATCCCACCGAGTCGCTGAAATTCGGCGGCGCGTTCGCGGCGCTGGTGGACGAGATCGAGAGCGACGCGATGCGGCGCGCGTTCGCGGAGAAGTTCGACATCGACCTCGAAGGCCGGCCGGTGATGATCACGGTGCGCGGCCACACGCGCGCCAAGGACGGCCGCATCCATACCGATTCCAAGACGAAGCTGCTGACCGCGCTCCTCTACTTCAACGACGACTGGAACGCCGAGGGCGGCCGCCTGCGCCTGCTGCGCTCGGGCAGCGATCTCGAGGACTATGCGGCCGAAGTGCCGCCCGACAAGGGCACGCTGCTCGCGTTCCGCTGCACCGAGACCGCGTGGCACGGCCACAAACCGTTCGTCGGCCCGCGCCGCACGATCCAGATCAACTGGGTGACGAGCGAGGCGGTGAAGCAGCGCGAGATCGCGCGCCACAGCTTCTCCGCGCGCGTGAAATCGATCTTCGGCGCACGGGCGTAGCGCGGCCGCGCAACGCGCGACCGCGACGGGCGGCATTGACCGCAAGGGCGCGCGTGTTACAAGCGCGCGAACATCGCCGAACACGGACCGGGGAATGGCGCTCAGGATCGAGACGTTCAGCAATCAGACCGGCGGCGCGAGCCTGTTCAAGGCGATCTCGCATCCGCTGGCGGCGCCGGCCGCGCGCGCGCTCGTGGCCCGGCTCGAGGCGTCCGGCCCGGTAGCGCTGTACGATCCGCTCGGTTTCGCCGCGACCTTCGCCGAGATCTATCCGCTGGCGCGCGTGAACTTCGCCGGCGTGTTCGTGCAGAAGGTCGAGGCGCTCGATCGCCCGCTGCTCGGCCGGCGCGTTCAGCCGGTGACGGAGCTTTCCGCCTCAGGCGCGAAACTCGTGTTCGTCGCGGCGTTCGACGCCGAGCGCATCGTGGCGCATATCCGCCATCTCGTTCCGGCCGGCGCCGGGATCGTGACGCTCGATTCGCTGCGCCTGCCGGCCCATCTGATCACGAACGCGCAGCGCTATCTCGATCCGCTCAATTTCGCGACGAACTTCGCGTTCTTCCGCGATGCCGGCGGCAGGCACACGCGCATCGTGACCGCGAACTACTGGCACGGCCACGGCGCGCGCGGCGTGCGCTATTGGGCGCGGCTGTTCGGCGAAGACGGCGCCGCGCTCGCGGAATGGGAAGACTCGCTGCCCGACGCAGCCGCCGGCCTCGCGATCGACAGCCGCGCGGTGCGCGCGCGTTTCGGCCTGCCGGACTTCGCCGGCCAGCTCTTCCTGCATTTCGTCGGCGCCAAGGGCCACGACGTCGTCAAATACGCGCTCGATACATATGGCGACGCGGCCGAGGAGCTTTCGTGCACGCACGACGCGAATGCCTGGCCGGCCGACCGCTATGCCGGCCTGCCCGCGCCGAAGACCGGCGAGCGCGTCGTGCTGTGGGTGCAGAACAGCTTCCCCTGCCCGATCCCGAAGCGCGGCGTCGGCCTCAACGCAATGGGCGACGAAGAGGTGGCTTGGCTCGATCGCGAGATTCCGGCCTTCGGCAGCTACACGCTCGATGTGGCAGAGCTTCTGCCCGCGGCGAAGCACCCTGGCCAGATCGAAATCCAGGCCGGCAAATACTTCGTGCGCCCGCGCTACGAAATTCGCGCCGCCAACGGGCGCAATCGAATCGCACACCCGAACGTGGAGCGCGCGGACCTCAAGCCAGATCCGCGCATCGCGAAGCTCGCGAACCTGATGGGCCGCGGTTACATGCTGCCGGCGCCGCTGCTGCCGCCCGACCGCTATGCGACCGCGCTGCTGCCGACGCCGATGGCGACGAACCAGACGGAACTGCCGGTGGCGGTGGCCGTCCATGATGCCGGCGGCAAGGAAGTTCACCTGCACCGCTTCGGCAATCTGAAGCGGCGCGATTCGGCGTGGCTCGAGCTCGACGACGTCCTGAAGAAGAACGGCACGCTGCCCTCGGGCTACGGCCACATGTTCATGCACTACGATTTCACGGCCGGCACCGAGGCCGATGGCTGGCTGCATGCGATCATCCGCTTCCAGGACCGCGCCACCGGCCACGCCGCGGAGACGAGCTTCGGCTCGCACATCTTCAACACCGTTCTGACGTTCGGCAGCGAGCCGCAATCCTATGTCGGCCCGCCGCCCGGGCTTTCCACGCGGCTCTTCCTGCGCTTGGGCCATGCCGGCTGCGAGACGCTGTGCCATCTCATCTATCCCGCCTCGACGCCGTGGCACGCGATGTCGGCGACCGATCTCGTGCTGCACGATTCGGGCGGCGCCGAGCTTGCGAAGACGCGCGTGGCGATTCCGTGCAACGGCTCGCTGCTGTGGCGCGCATCGGAGACGTTCGGCAAGGCCGCAATCGCGCGCGCCGGCGAGCGCGGCTACGTGATCATCCGCGACACGACCTGCCGCCTGTTCGGCTATCACGGCCTCGACAACGGCAGCGCGTTCAGCCTCGACCACATGTTCGGTTTCTGAGCGGCGCGCGATGCCGTTCACCGTGCGCATCCGCGAGAATTCGCACTACATGGACGAGAGCGAAGCCTACGACCACGGCCGCTTCGCCACCTACGCCGAAGCCGAGGCCGCCTGCCGCAGGATCGTCGACGCGTTCCTCGCGGGCGCACGAAAGCCGGGCATGAGCGCCGAGGATCTCTTCCGCGCCTACACGACGTTCGGCGAAGACCCGGCGATCGACGCCGCCGGCCCGGACGGCAGGCCCTTTTCGGCCTGGGACTATGCGCGGCGGCGCTGCGCGGAACTGTGCACGCGATGACCGCGCCCCGCGCCGGCCACCTGGCGCTGCTGGCCGTCTGGCTCGGCGGCGTGTCGGCGGCCATGGCCGACACGGGCGAGATCGAGCGCGGCCGCGAGGCCTTCCGCCAGTGCTACGCTTGCCACACGGCCTATCGCTCCGAGCGCGGCGAGCACGGGCTTTCACTCTGGCGCGTTGTCGGGCGCCGGGCCGCCGCGGTCCGCGGCTACGACTATTCCCCGGCCCTCCGGGCGCAAGCCGGGGCCGGGCTCGTCTGGACCGAAGCCGAACTCGATCGCTTTCTCGCGGACCCGCGCGCCGCCGTTCCAGGCACGTCGATGCCGTTCCCTGGGATCAGAGATCCGCGCGAGCGGGCCGATCTCATTGCGTTCCTGCGGCGCGCCGAAGCGGCGCCGCCGCGCCGCCGATGACCGCGATGGCCAGCGGCCGGCGAGACGCCTTGTCGAGAGCACCGTCGCCCCTTAGGTTCCAGACCAGCTATGCAGGGAAGTCATGCCTCAGACATACCACGATAAGGTGCTGATCATCGGCTCGGGACCGGCCGGCTACACGGCCGCTATCTATGCCGCGCGCGCCAATCTGAAGCCGCGCCTCGTCAGCGGCCTGGAGCCGGGCGGGCAGCTCACGATCACCACCGACGTCGAAAATTACCCGGGCTTCGCCGATGTGATCCAGGGCCCGTGGCTCATGGAGCAGATGAAGCTCCAGGCCGAGCATGTCGGCACGCAGATGACCAATGACGTGATCGTCGAGGTCGATTTCTCGCGCCGGCCGTTCGTGGCCAAGGGCGACAGCGGCGACACCTATCTCGCCGACGTCGTCATCATCGCCACTGGCGCACAGGCGCGCTGGCTCGGCCTCGCCTCCGAGCAGAAATTCCGCGGCTTCGGCGTGTCCGCCTGCGCCACCTGCGACGGCTTCTTCTTCCGCGGGAAAGAGGTGGTCATCGTCGGCGGCGGCAATTCGGCCGTCACCGAGGCGCTCTACCTCACCAATCACGCGACGAAGGTGACGATCGTCCATCGCCGCGACCATTTCCGCGCCGAGAAGGTGCTGCAGGACCGCCTGTTCGCGCATCCCAAAATCAAGGTGGAGTTCGACACGGTGGCGGAAGAAGTGCTCGGCACGCCCGCGCCGCCGACCGTCACCGGCGTCAAGCTGCGCAACGTGAAGACGGGGGCGGTGAGCGAGATCAAGACCGACGGCTTCTTCGTCGCGATCGGCCACACGCCGGCCACGCAGATTTTCAAAGGCCAGGTGAAGATGGACGCCGAGGGCTACATCGTCACCCGGCCCGACAGCACCGAGACGAACATCCCCGGCGTGTTCGCGGCCGGCGACGTGAAGGACAAGGTGTTCCGCCAGGCCGTGACGGCGGCGGGGCTCGGCTGCATGGCCGCGCTCGAGGCCGAGAAATTCATCGCGGCCCACGAACACGCCGAAGCGAAGGCCGCGGAATGACCGCACGCCGCGAAGTCACCTACGCGATGGATTGGGACAAGCTGCGCGTGTTCCATGCCGTGGCCGAGGCCGGCAGCTTCACGCATGCCGGCGAGATGCTGCGCCTCTCGCAATCCGCCGTCAGCCGCCAGATCAGCGCGCTCGAGGAAAGCCTCGACACGCCGCTGTTCCACCGCCACGCGCGCGGCCTCGTGCTCACCGAGCAGGGCGAGATGCTGCTGCGCGCGGTGCGCGACATCACCGGCCGGCTGCGCCAGACCGAAGCGCTCATCACCGAAAGCAAGTCGAAGCCCGAGGGCCCGCTGCGCATCACCTGCACGACGGGCCTCGGCGCCACCTGGCTGGCGCCGCGCATCAAGGAGTTCGTCGAGCGCTATCCGCACATCGAGCTCACCCTCATCCTCTCCGACAACGACCTCGACCTGACGCTGCGCGAGGCCGACGTGGCCATCCGCGTGACGCCGCCGACGCAGCCGGATCTCATCCGCCGCAGCCTGATGACGATCCACTTCCATGTCTTCGGCTCGACCGAGTATCTGAAGAAGCACGGCATCCCCAAGACCGCGAAGGATCTCGACAAGCACCGGCTCATCATTTTCGGCGACGAGTTCCGCCCGCAGCTGCCCGTCTCGCAATGGCTGCTGACGGCGGAGGCCGATCCCGCCAAGCCGCGCCGGCCGATGCTGCGCGTCAACAGCGTGTACGGGATCTATCAGGCGATGCGCAGCGGCCTCGGCCTCGCCGTGGTGCCCGATTACATGAGCGAGGAGGTGAGCGACGTCGTGCGCGTCTTGCCCGAATTCGAGGGCGGCGCGGTCGATGCCTATTTCGTGTACCCGGAGGCGCTGCGCCACTCGGCGCGCGTCGGCGTGTTCCGCGAATTCCTGCTGCAAAAAATCGCCGAGACCGCATTCTGAGCCGTCTGCCAAGCCATGCGCAACGCGCATGACGGGTTGAACGCCCGCGTCGCTGTCTTTTCGGACGCCCGAGACCATATTGAATCTGCGTTGCCGCAGCGCTCCCCGCGCAGCGGCATGCGGGATCCCCGGCAGTGCCGCGGGTCCTACGTCCTCCCAGACGTGAAGCCTCCCTGTTCCTGGCCGGGCTCCTCGGAGCCCGGCTTTTTTTGCGCCCATAACCGGGAGCGGCGGGTTTGACGGCCCCGCGCCGCCCCGGCAAATTCCCGCCCGGGCTTCGCGCGACAGGGAGAACGGGGAGAATGTCTCAGCACAGGCCGGCGGTCGGCGCCGCCACCGTCAAGGCGATGGCGGCGGAGCTTTACGGCCTCACGCTCGACGACGCGCGCGCGGCGGCGATCGCCGGCGAGCTCGGCCGCTTCGAGGCCGGCGCCGCATCGTCGGGGCCGGTGGCGCCCGACGCGGCGCCCGGCGCGCTGTTCCGCCAGCTGTTGCTGGCCCACGAAAACCAGGGCGCGCGCCGCGCATGACCGACCTCGCCGACCTCACGCTCGCCGCCGCCGCCGACGGCATCCGGCAGCGCAAGTTTTCGTCGTGGGAGCTGACGCAGGCCTGCCTCGCGCGCATCGGCGCGTGGCAGAAGCACACCAACGCGTTCCTCGCGATCGATCATGGCGGCGCGCTCAAGGCGGCCGCGCGCGCCGATGCCTGGGCCTCGCACGGCGCCGCGGCCGGCCTGCTGCACGGCGTGCCGCTCGCGCACAAGGACATCTTCGCGCGCGCCAACACGGTCGTGACGAACGGCTCGAAGATCACCGACCGGCCCTGCGCGGAGACCGCGACCGTATTGGCGCGCCTCGACGCCGCCGGCGCGATCGAAGTGGGCGCGCTCAACCTCGTCGAGTTCGCGGCCGGCGCCACCGGCCACAACGCGCATTTCGGCGATTGCCGCAATCCGTGGAACACCGCGTCGATCACCGGCGGCTCGTCGAGCGGCTCGGCCGCGGCCGTCGCCGCGCGCATGGTGCCGGGCGCGCTCGGCACCGACACCGGCGGCTCGGTGCGCGTGCCCGCGCATTTCTGCGGCATCGTCGGCCTGCGCCCCACCTATGGCCGCGTGAGCCGCCACGGCGTGTTCCCGCGCGCCTGGGCGCTCGACACGGTGGGGCCGATGGCGCGCACCGCCGAGGACGCGGCGCTGCTGCTGCAGGCGATCGCCGGCGCCGACCCGCTCGATTCGGCGGCCGAGGACGTGCCCGTGCCCGACTACCGCGCCGCGCTCGCGCAGCCGCTGGCCGGCGTGCGCATCGGCGTGCCCAAGAACCCCTGCTACACGAATATCGACTCGGGCATCGGCTCGCTGCTCGAAGCCAGCCGCGCCGCGCTCGCGAAACAGGGCGCCACGTTCGTCGAGATCGAGACGCCCGATCCGCTGCCGCTTACCGCGTTCGCGGTGGCGGTCGGCCGCGCCGAGGGCGCCGCCATCCACGGCGAATGGATCGCGTCGCGGCCCGGCGACTACGGCATCGGTATCCGCGAGGCGCTCGAGGTCGGCCTGTTCGTGCCGGCCCCGCGCTACATCGACGCGCTGCGCCGCCGCGGCCTGTTGCTGAAGCAATGGCTCGACGAGGTGTGGGGCAAGGTCGAGCTGCTGCACCTGCCCACTTTCGCGCGGCCGACGCCGACGCTCGAGAAGGCCGCGGCCGACGCCGCCTCGCCCGACGCGTCGGACCTGTTCGGGCGCTTCACCTGGCCGTTCGCGTTCCTGGGCGTGCCCTCGATCGTGGTGCCGATGGGGTTCCAGCAGGACGGCATGCCCGCGGGCATGCAGCTCGTCGGCCGGCCGTTCTCCGAGGCGCTGCTGCTCAACGCCGCGCACCTCTATCAGCGCGCGACCGGCTGGCACGAGAAGGCGCCGGCGCTGCCGAAGTGACGGCGGCCGGCGGCCTCGTCACATGAAGAGCTGCTCGCCCTTGATGTCCTTGTACATGTGGGCGACGAATTCGCCGTAGCCGTTCCAGATCACGGTCGGCACCTTCTCGTCCTGCCCGAGCACGGTTTCGCTCGCCTGGCTCCAGCGCGGATGCGGCACGTCGGGATTCACGTTGGCCCAGAAGCCGTATTCGCTGGCCTGCAATTCTTCCCAGAACGATTTCGGCCGCTTGTCGCTGAACTCGAACGAGACGACGCCCTTCACCGACTTGAAGCCGTATTTCCACGGCGTGTGCAGGCGCAGCGGCGAGCCCATCGATGGCGGCAGCGGCTTGCCGTAGACGCCGGTGACGAGCAGCGTGAGCTCGTTCGTCGCCTCTTCCATCGTGAGCCCTTCGGTGTAGGGCCACGGAAACCACGCGGCGCGCTGGCCCGGCGCCACCTTGGGGTTCATGAAGGTTTTCATCACGACGTATTTCGCGCTGGCCAGCGGTTTGGCCATCTCGACGAGCGATTTCATCGCGAAGCCGCTCCACGGCACCACCATCGACCACGCCTCGACGCAGCGATGCGCGTAGATGCGCTCCTCGAGCGGCATCTTCTTCATCAGGTCGTCGACGCCGATCGTGAACGGCTTTTCGACCATGCCCGAGAACTTCACCTCCCAGGGCCGGAGCGGCAGCGCCTTGGCCGCCTCGAAGATGCGCTTCGACGAGCCGAACTCGTAGTAATTGTTGTAGGTGGCCGCGAGCTCTTCCTTCGTGATCGCGCGCGGCGCCTTGTATTTGTCGTTCTTCTTGAACGGATAGAGCGCGGTCGAGGGATCGTTCTGGGCGCGCGCATCGTCGCCGAGCAGCGCCGCGCCGCCGGCGAGGATCGAGCCGGCGGCGATTCCCTTGATGAGCTGCCGGCGGTTCCAGAACAGATGCTCCGGCGTCACCGCGCTTTCGGACTTCTCCCACCCGCGCTTGATCTTGATCAGCATGAAAGATCCCCTTTCGGATCGAACGCCCACCACGGCCCGAAGCATAGGCGCGGCCCCGAACACGGGCAATCAACGCCGAGTCACGTTCGGTTGAGGCGAGGGTAAGGGAACAGGAGCCGGGGAGCCGGGGAGCCGGGGAGTAGGAAGGTTCACCACCAAGACACCAAGACACGAAGAAGGGAAGGACAAGGATGGCAATCAATTGCGCGCGAAGGCGCGCGCGGAAGGAAGCCAATTGCTCTCTTCGCGCCGCACTTGCGGCGCTATCCCTTCCTTCTTCGTGCTTTGATGCCTTGGTGCCTTGGTGGTGAGCCTTCCTTCTCCCCGCCTCCCCGCCTCCTGTTCATTTCGCCTTCAATTGCGGCGGGCGCGGGCCGCCGGTGGCCCAGTCGAGGAGCTGGACGGTGTGGACGACGGGCACCGCCATGGCGCCGCCGATCTGCACCATGCAGCCGATGTTTCCGGTGGCGACGACATCGGGCTTCACGCTGGCGATGTTCGCGGCCTTGCGCGCCTGGAGCCGCCGCGCCAGCTCGGGCTCGAGCATGTTGTAGGTGCCCGCCGAGCCGCAGCAGAGATGGCCCTCGGGAATCTCGCGCACCGTGAAGCCGGCCTTGGCCAACAGCGCCTTCGGCTGCGCCGTGATCTTCTGCCCGTGCTGCAGCGAGCACGCCGCGTGATAGGCGACGGCGAGCTTCTCCGGCGCCGCGCCGCCTTCGAGGCCGAGCTCGGCCAGCAATTCGCTCACGTCGCGCGTCATCGCCGAAATCGCGGCCGCTTTCTCCGCATAGGCCGGATCGGTGCGGAACATGTAGCCGTAATCCTTCACGGTCGTTCCGCAGCCGGACGTGTTGATCACGACGGCATCGAGCGGCGCGGCCGCGTGCGCGCGCCACCAGGCGTCGATCGTGCGCTTCGCCTGCGCGTGCGCGCGCTCCTCGAGCCCCATGTGATGCACGAGCGAGCCGCAGCACTCGGCGCCCTCGGCGATGACGATCTCGCAGCCGTGGCGCGTGAGCAGGCGGATCGTGGCCGCGTTGATCTCGGGATCGAGCACGCGCTGCGCGCAGCCGGCGAGCAGCGCCACGCGCTTACGCCGCGCGCCTTGCGCCGGGATCGTCTGCGGCCGGTCGAGCGCGGAGGCGCGCGGCAGCTTGCGCGGCGCCAGCGCCAGCATCGCGCGCATCCGCCGCGGCATCAGCGGCGCGAACATGCGCCCGAGGCGCGCCAAGGTCAGCGCCGCGCGGAAACGGCCCGCATGGGGCACGACGCGCGCCAGCATCGCGCGCATCAGCCGGTCGCCGAGCGGCCGCCGGTAGGTGCGCTCGACATGCGCGCGGCCATGATCGACGAGGTGCATGTAGTGGACGCCCGAAGGGCACGTCGTCATGCAGGCGAGGCAGGAGAGGCAGCGGTCGATGTGAGTCACCGTATCGACATCGGCCGCCCGGCCCTTCTCGAGCATGTCTTTGATCAGATAGATGCGCCCGCGCGGCGAATCGCGCTCGTCGCCGAGCAGCACGTAGGTGGGGCACGTCGCCGTGCAGAACCCGCAATGCACGCAGGCACGCAGGATCTTGTCGGCCTCCTGGATGCCGGGATCGGCAAGCTGCGCGAGGGTGAAGGAGGTTTGCATGGCGCCGCTACGCGAGCCGCCTCGGATTGAGGATACCGGCGGGATCGAGCGAGCGCTTGATCTGCTCGGAGATCGCGGCGAGCCCGTTCGCTTGCGGGTGGAATGACGGGATCGCCTCGCGCGTCTCCTCCGGCGCGCGCATCAGCGTCGCGTGGCCGGCGGTCGGCTGTACGAGCGCGCGAATCGCGGC